>NZ_REFU01000001.1:3826878-4145785 GCF_003688915.1 Rhodococcus sp. SBT000017 | reverse complement strand
GACGGCGGCGGCGAGGTCTACGCACTGGCCATCGACATCGAGACCGCGTTCCTCGAATACCTCGAGATGTTCTACAACCTCGGCTTCGCCGGCCGCGCGATGCGCAAGATCGGTGCCATCGAGTTCGCGACGACCATCGCACCCGGCCTGCGCGATGTGCTGCTGACCGGCAAGGTCAAGGAATGTGTGGTGCGGACCGACAAGAAGGGCAACCGCATCTACGACGAGATCGTCGTCGACTCGCCGCCGACCGGCCGCATCGGAAACTTCCTGGACGTCACCAAGGCGATGGCCGACCTGGCCAAGGGCGGACCGGTTCGTTCACAGAGCGAGGGCGTGGTGCGGTTGCTGCACTCGGCCGACACCGTCGTGCACCTGGTGACGCTGCTCGAGGCGCTGCCGGTCCAGGAGACGGCGGACGCAGTGCGTGAGCTCGAGGCGGCTGATCTTCGGCTCGGCACGGTCATCGTCAATCGCACCGAACCGACGTACCTGCCGGCGGAGTCCCTCGAAGCCATCGCCGAGGGCGAGATCGATGCCGTCGCCATTGCGGACGGTCTCGCCAAGACCGGAATCACGTTGTCCGAGGCGGACTTCGCCGGGCTGCTCACCGAATCGATCGAGCATGCGGCGACGCTCTCGGCTCAGGTGGAGAGCGCAACCACGCTCGACGAACTCGACGTCGCGCGGATGTCGCTGCCGATGTTGGCCGACGGTGTCGATCTCGGCGGCTTGTACGAGCTCGCCGCCAAGCTTGCAGAACAGGGTGTCCGATGACTCGACCAGCAGCAACCGAACTCGATGTCGACCGCATTCTGACCGATCCCACGTCGCGGATCGTCGTCGTCTGCGGGGCGGGCGGCGTCGGTAAGACGACCACCGCAGCAGCGATGGCGCTGCGCGCTGCCGAGCAAGGCAGGCGCGTGGTGGTGCTGACGATCGATCCGGCCCGCCGCCTGGCTCAGGCTCTCGGTCTCGGCGATCTGGACAACAGCCCGCAGCCGGTGAAGTTGGGTGCCGGTGCCAAGGGCGAACTGCACGCGATGATGCTGAACATGCGACGCACGTTCGACGAGATGGTCATCGAGCACTCGACGCCGGAGAAGGCCGAGCAGGTGCTGGCCAATCCGTTCTATCAGACTGTGGCGTCGTCGTTCTCGGGCACGCAGGAGTACATGGCGATGGAGAAGCTGGGGCAGTTGTCCCTGGACTCGTCGTGGGATCTGATCGTGGTGGACACTCCGCCGTCGCGCAATGCACTGGACTTCCTCGATGCCCCGCAGCGACTCGGCTCGTTCCTCGACGGCCGCTTCATCCGGCTGCTCACCGCTCCCGGTCGCGGCATCACCCGCGTGGTCACCAGCGCGATGAGCTTGGCCATGCGCGGCGTCTCCACGGTGATCGGAAGCCAAATGCTCTCCGACGCATCGGCTTTCGTTCAATCGCTGGACTCGATGTTCGGCGGTTTCCGCGAGCGGGCGACGCGTACCTACCAGTTGCTGCGCGAGGACGGCACCAGCTTCCTCGTCGTCGCTGCAGCAGAACCCGACGCGCTGCGCGAGGCAGCGTTCTTCGTGGAGCGATTGTCCGCAGAGAAGATGCCGCTGGCCGGCTTGGTGGTGAACCGGACGCACCCGACGCTGTCGACGGTGCAAGCCGATCACGCCGCGACGGCAGCCGATCTGCTCGATCGAATCGAAGACCCCGGCGCGGATCTGACCGCCGCAGTCCTGCGGATCCACGCCCAGCGTGCAGTCACGGCAGCGCGGGAGGTGCGGTTGCTTCGACGCTTCACCGGTGCGCACCCCCGGGTACCCATCGTCGGTGTGCCGTCGCTGCCGTTCGAGGTCTCCGACCTCGCCGCGCTACGTGCAGTGGCAGATCAGCTGACCCGCAAGGGCTAGATCGGCCGTACCTGGCAGGGCTGATCCAGCCCTGCCAGAAAAGGGTGCTAGATAGCTGCTTGCTGCTGGCGCTGGGTCTCGAAGAACTCGGACCAGGAGTCGACCTCGGGGTGCTGCTTGAGCAGCGCCCGGCGCTGGCGTTCCGTCATGCCGCCCCAGACACCGAACTCGACACGGTTGTCGAGTGCATCCGCACCGCACTGCATCAGCACCGGGCAGTGCCTGCAGATGGTTGCAGCCTTGCGCTGTGCTGCACCCCGGACGAACAGCTGGTCCGGGTCAGTGCCCTTGCAACGGGCGTGCGACACCCAGGCGATGCGTGCTTCTGCTTCTTCTACATCGAGTCGCGTCGGCGCGGTTGTCGTGTGCATGCGGATACCCCTTTGCGTTGCGGACGTCCTCGCTGGACGTCCCGGAGGCTCGAAGCGGTTTGTACCTCGTCGGCCGAAGCACAAATTCTAGGAGCTGCCCCACATTCATTATCAAGTGTTATGCGAATCACACCGTGCTCATAATTTAGGTAAAGCGAGCCCCGAATGCAAGACGGCGGGGTCACATTTCTGGTACGGCCGTCCCGAGCAGGGGCGCAGCACACAGCGCATGCATGCCTCTGCCGGTCCGAGCCGCACCCACGTACGCTGTGCTCTGTGTCAGTTGGAAAAACCGTGGCGAAGCTCGCCGGATGTTCAGCACTCGCCGGTGCATTGCTCGCCGGCGTGATGTTCCCCTTGGCCGGTGGGTTCGGATACGCGTCCAACCGCGCCGCCGATACCGTCGACAACGTCTCGGCCGAGCTGGTCGAAGGCGCAGTGCCTGCCGTCTCGACGATGACGGACGTAGACGGGAATCCCATCGCCTGGCTGTACGAGCAGCGTCGATTCGAAGTGCCGAGCGACCAGATCTCCAACGAGATGAAGCTCGCCATCGTCTCGATCGAGGATCGCCGCTTCGCCGAGCACCAGGGTGTGGACTGGCAGGGCACGCTCCGAGCGTTCCTGACCAACACGACCAGCGGGCAGGTGGAGCAGGGCGCGTCCACGATCGATCAGCAGTACGTGAAGAACTATCAGCTGCTCGTGGTGGCCAAGACCGACGCCGAACGCCGCGCGGCCATCGAGACGACGCCCGCTCGCAAGATCCGTGAGATCCGGATGGCGTTGACGCTCGACAAGGAACTGACCAAGGACGAGATCCTCACCAGGTACCTCAATCTGGTGCCGTTCGGCAACGCGTCCTTCGGCATCCAGGACGCGGCCCAGACGTACTTCGGCATCGACGCCAGCCAGCTCAGCGCCGTCCAGGCAGCGATGCTCGCGGGCATGGTGCAGTCCAGCTCGGCGCTCAACCCGTACACCAACGAGGAGGGAGTGATCGAGCGCCGGAACACCGTGCTCGACACGATGATCCAGAACCTCCCCGAACGCGCTTCGGAGCTGGAGGCACTCAAGTCCGAGCCGCTCGGCGTGCTGCCGGTCCCGCAGACCCTGCCCCGCGGATGCATCGCGGCAGGTGACCGCGGGTTCTTCTGCGACTACGCGTTGGAATACCTCGCCGAGGCCGGAATCAGCCAGGAGCAGATCGACAAGGGCGGATACCTCATCCGTACGACGCTCGACCCCGCGGTGCAGAATTCCACCAAGGCCGCTCTGGTCAGCAACACCAGTCCCTCACTCGACGGTGTCGCCACCGTCATGAACGTCGTCGCACCGGGCCAGGACCAGCACCGGGTGCTCGCGATGGGCAGCAGCCGCACGTACGGCCTCAACGCCGACGACGACGAGACCGTGCAGCCGCAACCGCACTCCCTCGTGGGCAACGGAGCGGGCTCCATCTTCAAGATCTTCACGACGGCCGCCGCCATGGAGCGCGGACTGGGCACCAGCGCAACGCTGCAGGTTCCCAAACGCGTGGAGGTCAAGGGCGTCGGCGACGGCGGTGCACGAAACTGCCCGGCAGCGACCTACTGCGTGGAGAACGCGGGCAATTACCCACCATCGCTGTCCATCACCGACGCGCTGGCTCAGTCCCCCAACACCGCGTTCGTCAAGCTGATCGAATCGGTGGGAGTCACCCCGACGGTCGATATGGCCGTTCGCCTCGGGCTGCGCTCGTACAACGACCCGGGTTCGTCGGGCACCGAGCAGTCGATGGCCGATTTCCAGAAGAGCCAGAACCTCGGCTCGTTCACACTCGGACCCGCCTGGGTGAACCCGCTGGAGTTGTCCAACGTGGCTGCCACCCTGGCGTCCGGTGGCAAATGGTGCCCGCCCACCCCGATCGACTCGATCTTCGACCGCGACGGTAAGCCCGTTCCGGTCGCTCACCAGGCGTGTGAGCAGGTCGTCGAGCCCGGTCTGGCGAACACCCTCGCCAACGCGATGAGCAAGGACGATCAGGCAGGCGGCACGTCCGCCGCCGCGGCCGGGTCGGTCGGCTGGACGCTGCCGATGGCGGGCAAGACCGGCACCACCGAGTCGAACCGTTCCTCGGGCTTCCTCGGCTTCACCAACAACTACGCCGCCGCCGTATACACCTACGGCGACTCGCCGACGCCCAGCGAGATCTGCTCGTTCCCGCTGCGACCCTGCGGGTCCGGCAACCTCTTCGGCGGTAACGAGCCGGCCAGGACGTGGTTCGACGCCATGAGCCCGATCGCCACCAACTTCGGACCCGTCACGTTGCCACCCGTCGACCAGAAGTACGTCCGCGGCTCGGCCAACGGCCAGGTACCCGACGTCACCGGTCAGAGCCAGTCGTCTGCGACGTCCACGCTGCAGGGTGCGGGCTTCCAGGTGACCGCAGTCACGACGGCCGATCAGGCAGCACGCGGCACCGTGGTGTCCACGTCGCCGTCGGGCTCGGCGGTCCCCGGATCCAACATCACGATCTACGTCAGTGACGGTTCGGTTCGACCGGCTCCGGCTCCGACGCCCGCGCTGCCGAACATCCAGATTCCGGACCTACCGCCGGGGATTCAGATCCCGGCGATCCCGGGTATCACCGTTCCTCGCTAGTGCCTGCGGCAGTGGTGCGGTTATGTGCCCCAGGGGGGACGTAACCGCACCACTGCGCGCAGCGCACTACAGGCGGTCTTTGACAGCCTTCGACAGTCGCGATCCGTCGGCCTTGCCTGCGGCGAGTCCCGACGCGATCTTCATGACCTGACCCATCTGCTTCATCGCCGGCCGCTCACCGAGGTCCTCGGCGACCTGGGCGATAGCGGTATCCACGATGGTGGCCAGCTCCTCGTCCGTGAGCGGAGTGGGCAGATACTCGTTGATGATCTGCGCTTCTGCATGCTCGTTGGCGGCGAGCTCGCCGCGTCCGTTCTGGGTGTAGATCTCGGCCGACTCGCCGCGCTTCTTGGCTTCCTTGGCAAGCACTTTGAGCACGTCGTCGTCGGTCAGATCGTGGGCCTCCTTGCCGGAGACCTCCTCGGTCTGGATGGCGGCGAGAATCATGCGCAGCGTTGCCAGGCGGAGTTTGTCCTTCGCCTTCATCGCTGCGGTGAGGTCGGTACGGAGGCGGGCCTTGAGTTCGGACATGGCGGAAACGCTACGCGGCGCAGTCGTCGGCTCGCACGTCCATATCCGGTTGCTGACGTATCGTGGATGAGGTGTCCGCACAATTCAGTCACCCGTTACTCCCTACCTCGACCCAGCTGCGCAGTGCCTCGACGCAACTGCGCTCGGTTGCCGAGCACGCTCGAGATGCCGTCAGGGCGTCCCCATTGAGAAGTTCCGTGATCGGGACTGCGGGTGCCGCGGCGCTGGGCGTCGGATACGCCACACTCATCGAGCGCAACGCGTTCACGCTGCGCGAGACGTCCATGGCGGTGCTCGAGCCGGGTTCGGCGACGCTGCGCGTGCTGCACATCAGCGACCTGCACATGATGCCCGGCCAGCGAATGAAGCAGAACTGGTTGCGTGAACTGGACCGCCTCGACCCCGATCTGGTCGTCAACACCGGCGACAATCTTTCCCACCAGCGTGCCGTCCCCAGCGTCGTGCAGGCTCTGGGGCCGCTGCTGGCTCGGCCTGGTCTGTTCGTGTTCGGTAGCAACGACTACTTCGCGCCCAAGCCGAAGAACCCGTTCAAGTACTTCGACAAGAACCACAAGCGCACCACCGGCGACTCGTTGCCGTGGCGCGACCTGCGGGCCGCGTTCTCCGAGCGGGGCTGGCTCGACGTGACGCACGTGCGCCGCGAGCTCGAGGTGGCCGGGGTGCGGATCGCGTCGGCGGGCGTCGACGACCCGCATCTGAAGCGCGATCGCTACGACACCATCGCCGGTCAGCCCAATCCGTTGGCAGACCTGCGACTTGGCATCACCCATTCGCCCGAGCCCCGAGTACTGGACAAGTTCGCCCAGGACGGATACGACCTCGTCCTCGCCGGACACACCCACGGCGGCCAGCTGTGCCTGCCGTTCTACGGCGCTCTCGTGACCAACTGCGAGATCGACCGCTCGCGCGTCAAAGGGCCGTCCAAGTGGGGTGCGCACACCCAGCTGCACGTCTCCGCTGGTCTCGGTACCTCGCCGTACGCGCCTGCGCGGTTCTGCTGCCGGCCCGAAGCCACCCTGATCACGCTGACTCCGGCCCCGAGAATGGGTCCGAAAAACGTCTCCGACGAGGGCGTTTCGCGTTCCGAGGCAGTCGTGAGTTAGACTTCTCCAGCGGTACACGGGGTGTGGCGCAGCTTGGTAGCGCGCTTCGTTCGGGACGAAGAGGTCGTGGGTTCGAATCCCGCCACCCCGACAGTTGGACAGAGAAAAGGACCCACTCGAGTGGGTCCTTTTTCTTTGCCTGATCGACGCTACTGTGAGTCATGCCGACACCCACCCGCGTTCATGTCACCCACCAGTTCTCCTCGCCGCCTGAGGTCGTGTTCGAGGCGCTGTCCGAGCACGAGAACTTGGCTCGCCTGTTCGGGGCGAAGGTCACCCGGCTTCGAGACGGCGACACCTCACGCAACGGGGTCGGCTCCGTGCGCAGCGTTGCGGTCGGGCCGCTGCCCGCGTTCGAGGAAACCACCGTGGTCTCCGATCCGAATTCACTGATCGAGTACCGCATCACCAAGGGCAGCCCGCTACGCGGACACTGGGGCGTCCAGAAGTTGACCCCCACATCCGACGGTGGCACCGAGCTCGCCTACACGATCGGGTTCGATTCGCCGATCCCCGGCCTCGCTCCTATCGTCGGCAAGGTATTGGGTTCGAGAATCTCGAGGAACTTGCCGCGCCTGGCACGCTGAGTCTTCGAGAAATCCTCATACTCGAGTATGACGACAGCACTACCCGGGACTGATGTATCCATGTCGCCGACGCGACAGAGTCGACGACATGGACATCGTCAGAACTCACAGCCTCGGCAAGCGCTATGACACGCATACCGTCGTCGACGACGTGAACCTTCGCATCCCTGAGGGCTGCGTCTACGGCTTTCTCGGTCCCAACGGATCGGGTAAGTCGACGACCATGAAGATGCTGCTGTCCCTGATTCGACCGACCTCGGGTGAGGTAGAGATCCTCGGCAAGCCGATGAATCACGGCACTCGCCGCGAATTGCTTTCACACATCGGATCACTCATCGAAGCTCCACCCGGATACGGCCACCTCACGGGTGCGGAGAACCTCCGTATCGTGCAACGCTCGCTCGGATTGCACGCCGAAAAGATCGAGCGGGCAGTGGCCACCGTCCGTCTACAGGAACACCTCGACAAGAAGGTGAAGAACTACTCGCTGGGAATGAAACAGCGCCTGGGCATCGCGATGGCACTCGCACGTGAACCGCGACTGCTGATCCTGGACGAACCCACCAACGGATTGGACCCGGCGGGCATAGAAGAGATCCGCGGCCTGCTCCGCCATCTCGCCGACCACGGTGTGACAGTCATGGTTTCGAGCCATCTGCTAGGTGAGATCGACAAGACGGCCAACATGCTGGGAATCCTGAGCCACGGTCGCCTGATCTTCCAGGGCACCCGCGACGAGCTGTTCGCCGCCTCCACGCCCGACGTGCTCATCGATGTCATCGACGCTGAACGCGCCAGTTCGGTTCTACAACAGCCAATTCCAAGATACGGCAATACATTGAGACTGCCCGGCCTCGACGATCGAGGTACCGCACTGGTGGTGGCGGAACTCGTCGGCGCGAACGCAGGCGTCTACGGCGTTCGGCGCGAAAATCAGTCGCTCGAAGACGTATTCATGAATCTGACGAAGGGGGGCCGATTGTGACGACGGTACGCAACGAGTTCGCCAAACTCCGGCACCTGCACATCGGCGCGATCGGCGCAGTGCTGGTCTCCGCAATCGTAGGTTTGACCTTCGTCGGCGCTCTCACCGCGGCGACGTCGAACGATTCGCCCACGGTCTCCTGGGCACTACCACTGGCCGGCCTGTCCCTTGCCGTCCCCATCGCCTCACCCCTGCTGATCGCAGTGATGGCGAGCCGCACAGTGGAAGTCGAGCACCAGTCGAACGGCTGGCTGCTGAACCAGACCAATGGTGCCGACCGCGGAGACCTCGTTCGCGCGAAGCTCGTCTCGACGGGCCTCGTCGTCGTTATTGCGACGGTGGTGGCCAGCGCGGCAGGTCTATTTTTGGGAACTGCCATCGGAGTGACCCAGCCGTTGCCTGCCGGCCTGTGGTTCGGCTACACGGCGGCGGTGGTCACGGCGAACCTCGTGATACTCGGTCTTCACCTGCTGATCTCAGCGCGAGTGGACAACCAACTGGTCGCGCTGGGAGTCGGCATCGTGGGTACCGTCATCGCGATCTGCGCCTCCGGATTCCCCTCCTGGGCAGCGCACCTGACGCCCTGGGGCTACTACTCGTTGGCATCGGCGGCGGACTACCAGGGCGAGCAGGTGGTGACGCTGGACCCGTCCTACGCCAGTATCGCTGCCCTCGGAGTTGTCGGCGCAGTGTTGTTCTGGCTCATGACCGTTCGACTGGATCGACAGGAGGCACGAGCATGAATGCGTTCTCGGCCGAAATGATCAAGCTCAGACGCTCGCAGGCCTGGGCGGTCGTCGTTCTGCTGCCACTGATCATCGCGGGGGTCGGAACGTTCAACACGATCGCCTCGGGCGCAGAGTTGGCAGAGGGATGGCGCACATTGTGGTTGCGCACAGTCGTGTTCTACGGACTGTTCCCACTCGCGCTCGGCATTGCCGTGCTGGCCTCCCTGGCGTGGAAAGCCGAACACCGAGGAGGGAATTGGAATGCCCTGATGAGCGGGCCGGTCTCGTCGGTGCGCATCGTGTTCGCCAAGACGGCTGTAGTGGCAACGCTGACCGCGGCCATGAACATCGTCATGCTGGCAGCCGTCGTAATTCTCGGCAAGGTGGTCTTCTCGCTCGACGGCATGCTCCCTTCCGAGCTCTTCGCGACCAGTGCACTCGTCGTGGTGGGCTCGCTACCGGTGGCGGCTCTGCAATCCGGTCTGTCGATGGCGATCAGATCGTTCGCGGTGCCGATCGCCATCGCTCTCGTCGGGGCCGGGATATCGGTGTTCCTCCTCACCGCCGAGGTGACCGGGGCAATTTTCGTGCTGCCCTATGCACTGGCGACTCGCGCAACCCAACTGGCCACCGGAACCTTCGGTGACTCGGGTTCGCTCACCACCGGGGCCGCGCTATCGGTCCTGACGGCCACGACGCTGCTCACTGTCGCAGTCGTCGCACTGACCGGCAGGGCACTCGACCGCAAGGACATTCACGTTCAGTGATATCGCAGCGAAAGGAGAATCGACCATGACCGACAATCGAACGATCGCTCACACCGAGTACACCGAACCGGGGCGCGCGCATCAGCGCCCCGACGGGCGCGGTGCCGCTTCGCTCACCGCAGCAGTGCTCGCACTCCTTCTCACACCCGTGCTCGTGATCTTTCCGTTCGCCGGCTTCGTCCCGGTCGCGCTCGCCGCGACCGGCGTCGTGCTGGGGTGGCGGGCGACGCGACGCACTGCAACCGGGGTAGCGCGCACGGGATTCGTCCTGTCGATGATCGTGTTGTGCGCATCCGTGGCGGCGGCCGCCCTGTGGATCTTTTTCGTGGTGAATCCGTCGATTGCTCAGTACGGTGAGCTGCACGACGCAGTGAGCAACATCTTCTCCAGTTGATTCGACAACGTCTCGGCGATCGATCCGTGGGGCCTGTTCGTAACACTACGGACCATCTGGTCCCATTATCATCGCCGCATGATGCTCACCACTGGATCCGAGCAACACCGCGTCCGAGCCATCGGACGCGGTGTTCTCTGCTTCGGCATCCTTTCCTACACGGGAGCGGTCTCGGTAGGCATGTACTGGCGCGGTACGACGACCGTGCTCTTGATGGCCATTGCACTTGGCCTGTGTCTGCCATGGTTGTTCGCGCATCGCTATCCGCTGCGGTCCTTCGCCGTGATGTCGGCTGCCGGCACCGTCCAGTTGATCGAAGGTTTCGGCCCGATCCCGGCGAATCTCATGTTGCTGGCCGGGGTGTACGCGGTGGCAGCACACGCCCCACGCCGTGCGGCACTGCTTTGCGCGACAGCCGTCGTGGCGGGCGCGGTAATTGCCGCGATCCGGTGGGGTGAGACGTTCGCGGCATCTGCAGTGCCGCTTTCGGCCATAGGGACGACGACCGTCGCGGTGTGGCTGTGGGGCACCCATACCGCCTTACGTCGTGTGCACGACGAAACTCTGCGTACCCGTGCCGACCAACTCGAACGCGAGCAGGACCATTTGGCGCAGATAGCCGCAGCAGAAGAACGTGCCCGCATCGCGCGCGACCTTCATGACGTGATCTCGCACAGTCTGGCGGGCATCCTCACCATGTCCGAGGGAACGTTGCGGTCCTCACCCGAACTGGCGGAAAAACACAAGAATTCGCTCCGCATGATCAACACCCATTGTCGTGATTCGCTTTCCGAGTTTCGAAAGTTGCTCAAGCTGCTCCGAGACGAACCAGCGGACATGACGCGCACCTCGCCCGTCGTGTCGAATCTCGAGTTCCTGGTCGAATCGGCCGCGTCCGATACCGTCGCCACGGATTCGACTGTGGAGGGCCGTCATTGCGAGCTGCCACCAACGGTGCAGGAAGCCGTCTACAGAATCGTGCAGGAGTCGTTGACCAACGTTCGCAAACATGCCGGCACCTCGGTGACCAAGGTGACTGCATCGGTCGACGTCACCGCTGAGAACGTGAAAGTCGAAGTCAGTGACGACGGTGACGGGTCGGCTGCCGAAGTGGGTGCCACAGAGTGCACTACGGACGGCTTCGGGCTACTCGGTATGCGCGAGCGCGTCGATTCCCTGCGCGGAACGCTGTTCGCCGGGTCGCCGCCCGACGGCGGATTCGTCGTTCGGGCCACGATTCCTCTCAGCTCCGACGATCGCAGCTCGAACAACCGGTATGTTCGCACCAGAAACAACTGATCGCCATCAGCTGACTCGATCTTTCGGGGGGACAATGATTCGCACTGTCATCGTCGACGACAGTGAGCTGTTCCGAGCTGGGCTGCGAATGATCGTCGAGTCCGGAAGCGGAACCACCGTCGTCGGCGAAGCAACCAACGGGATCGACGCAGTTTCCTTGGTCGAGAGCTTGCCGGGTGAGATCGACGTGGTCTTGATGGACATCGACATGCCCGGACTGAACGGAGTGGACGCCACTGCGCGGATCCTCGATCTCGACGCGCCTCCCAAGATCCTCATTGTCACGACATACGCGGTGGACAACCTGGCGTACAACGCCATCATGGCGGGGGCGAGCGGATTCTTGCTCAAGGACACTCCGCCCGACGCGCTTCTGTCCGCCATCGAGGCCACTCACCGCGGCACTGCGGTCGTCTCGCCGCAAATGACCCGGCAACTGCTGTGCTCGGTATCCCCGCAACGTGCCGCTATTCCCGCCGACGATTCCGTTCGGCGCCGCTGGGAGTCGCTGACGGACCGCGAACGTGACGTACTCGAGGCAATCGCACAGGGACTGAACAATTCGGAAATCGCGGACAAGCTGTTCATCGCGGAGGTTACCGTCAAGACACACGTGGGGCGGGTACTGCGCAAGCTCGATGTTCGCGACCGGATTCAATGCGTGGTGTTCGCCCACACTGCGGGTTTGGTCGCGGACTGACGGAGTGTGATCACTCGGCACGCGAGGAGACGGCTCCGGATATCTTGGCACCAGCATCGCGCCGTGCCGCGCGCCGGAGCACGAACACCGCCGCAATGCATCCGACGACGCTCCAAGCACCGAGAACCAATGCGGTCTCGGCCAGGTGCCACCGCCCACCGATCTCCGAAGCGGCTGCGGCATCACCGAGGAGAGCAGCGCGCAGGGCCTGGCCCAGCCAGTAGAGCGGAGTCGCCTGTCCGATCGCCTGCATCCAGGACGCCTGGTTCGCCAGCGGGTACAACACACCGGACACGCTCACCAGCGCCATGAGCAGAAGCGATACGAAACTCAGGTTCCGCGGGTTCTTGACGAGCGAACCCAGGATCGCTCCGAACGGCAGAGTAGCCGTCATGCCGAGGGGCAGAATCCATACAAGGTTTGCGAGTTCGATCGTATCGGCCGAGACGAACTGCCCGAACAGCACACTCGCTCCGATCAGTACGACACAGAAGGTGATGAACGTCAGGGCCACCTGGCTGCTGATCTTGCCGACGAGATAGGTGTGAATACCGTAGGGCAAAGATTTCACGCGCAGCAGACTTCCGTCCTCCCGCTCGGCGATGAGGTTGGTGGCCAACCCCATCAGTCCGCTGAACAGCACGTTGATCGCGAGCACTCCGGGGATGGCGAAACTACCGAGCGAGGCTCCGGAGCCCGACACCTCCACTCCTCGAAGAAAATACATGACGATCAGAGCGATGCACGGAAAGAAGATGTAGTTGAGGACGAGGGTAAGGCTCTGTCTGAATTCGATCAGCCCGCGGCCGAGTCCGAGACGGACGGTATCAATGAGCATGGAAGAGCACCTTTCCTTCATCTGGACTCGGATCGAGCTCCGCGGCAACGGGATCGGCACTTCGAATCATGTGCAGGTAGGCGTCCTGCAAATTCAGTGGCCGGACGACGAGATCGGTCACTTCGGAGCCCCCGAGGCCAACAGTTCACGGACGAACTCGGTGGCGTTGTCGACCGTCGCCGTCTGGGAACGTCCACGGAGCCGATACGAAACCGCGGTACCCCAGGCGTACCGGCGGGCGAGCTGCTCGGTGGTTCCACGCGCGACGACACGTCCATCTACCAGAATCGCCACCGAATCTGCGAGAAGCTCGGCCTCGACCAGATCGTGGGTGGTCAGTACGACGGCCGTTCGCCGCGTGCGGGTGATCGACCCGATGAGTTCGTGAAAGTCCTGGCGCGCTTCGGGATCGAACCCGACTGTCGGTTCGTCCAAGAACAACAGTTCGGGATTTCCGACGAGTCCGATCGCGACGTCGAGACGACGCCGTTGGCCTCCGGAGAGTCGACCGACCTTGGTCTGTGCTCGGTCGGTCAGACCGACAGCATCCAGTAACTCGTCCGTATCGTATGGCAGTCGGCCACCCGACGGCCCGAGTACTCGATAATGCTGTGCGAAGTGCAGCAACAACTCTCGAACTTTCCACCGACGATGATCACGCCATGACTGCAACACGACACCGATGCGCGACTGCCATTCTTCGTCGCCGTGGGCGGGATCGACTCCCAAAACACGCACGTACCCACTCGACCGGCGGCGAATTCCCTCGAGAATCTCGATGGTGGTCGTCTTACCCGCGCCGTTCGGCCCGAGCAATGCAACCACTTCGCCCGCCTCGACACGCAGATCGACCCCGGTCAACACATCGATCGACCCGTAGCGCATCCGAACGTCCCTGGCCTCGAGGGCCGGTACGTCGGATTGGTTCGGGTAGACGGATGTGTCAACGGAGTCGTTCGACTGCCCGTGCAGTGCCATCGTCATCGACGCTCCTTCTAGTTTGCTGCCACAAGAGTTCGGTACGAAACGGAATCGGATCCCGGACCGGCGACCCGGCACATGATCGTGCCGGGTCGCCGTACCGGGTGCAGTCTCACTCCTTGGAGTGATCCTCGAACGGCAGGATCGCTTCGGTGTGCGGACCGATGAACTCTCCGGTCTCGTCCTGGAAACGGCCCAGATCTGCAACAGCAGGTGTTTCGTATGCCTTGTTCACGATGCAACTCCTCGCTGAATTGTAGAGATGTTTCGAATTGTCATATCCGACTGACGAATTCACTCCTTGGAGTGATCCTCGAACGGCAGGATCGCTTCGGTGTGCGGACCGATGAACTCTCCGGTCTCGTCCTGGAAACGGCCCAGATCTGCAACAGCAGGTGTTTCGTATGGCTTCGACATGCGCGTTACACCTCCGTTCCGTGGTTGATCAGGCGGCGATGTTCGCGGCGGCGACGGTCAGTTCTTGCGATCGGCGATGGGGTTCCAGCCCTCGGCCTGGCCACCGATGCCGAAACCTGTCTCGTCCTGGAAGCTGCCCAGGTCGACGACAGCAGGAGACTCGTAATCTTTGATCATTTCGGTGCTTCCTTTCGGTTCTGTCTCGGTCGAGCTTGTTGGATCCGGTGTCAGTTCTTGCGATCGGCGATCGGGTTCCAACCCTCGGCCTGGCCACCGATGCCGAAACCTGTCTCGTCCTGGAAGCTACCCAGGTCGACGATGGTCGGGGTTTGGTAATCCTCGGTCATGTGTCACACCTCCTTTCGCATACTCAGGGGATCGATCGATTCACTCCGGGGCCCGTATCGGGTCCCCCGGTACGGGATCGACGGCGGTCGACGCCACGGTCGACATCCGACGTCCCGAGTTCATGGGGCACCGCCTGGAGTTGCAGCTCACAAAGACTGCGGCAGTGCCGATTTCGAGGAGACCGAGAAGAACGTCGAGAAATCGGACTTGGCCATCGGTTCATCGACGATCACTCCGTCGACCTCGATCCACGCATGGGCCGTGAACGGCGGCGATGAGAGCACGCCCACACACCATTGCGGCCACGTGCCCCGCGCACGGCACACCAACGCTGTCGCGAGGGATCGAGGCAGACAGGCTGATCCACCTCTGCTGTAGGGGCTGGCGGTCAGGACCGCGTCGCGAGCCAGACGCGCCTCCTCGTACGTCGCCGGCCGAGCGCCGGCTGCGATTCGTTCGAGGACCGAACGCAGGGAATTCGGAGGCATTCTGCTCAGGCCCTTGGCAATTCCGACGCTCGCCTTGATGCCGAGAGTGGGGAGCGGACCGAGGGTCGACGGAATGTGTGGCAGTACGTCACTCACAGCAGACCGACTCCTTCGAGTTGGCGGTAGGCAGCATCGACGTCGCGTCTCGCCAGTGCCGGGTCGATGGCGAACGTGTCGACCAACGCCGCGGCCGCGTCCTCGCGACTGCCACCCTCCCGCAGGCAACGTGACACGATCAGCGCACTGTCGTTGAGGTGCCAGTACCGGCCGGCTGCACCGTCGAGAACGACGTGACCGTACTCGGTTGCCACCGTGTCGAGGTGCCTCGTCCTGCTGGAACGACCCGAGTTTCGCTGCGCAGCAGTGTCCTTGGTCCTCCAGAACATAGGTTTCTCCTTTGTCGATAGAGCCGGGATGGATCGATCACACTGTTACGTCGGTCCGATTTCGCTGAGCCGCAAGGAACACCGAGGCATTGATGGCCTGGTGAACATGTCCGACCGGTACCTCACGAGCTCGAGGCGACGTCGATGCAACAAATTCTGTTCGGTCGACCAGTCCGGTATCGAACAGTCGTGCGTCGTCCATCAGCTCCAGCAGTCGTCCGTAGTGGCGGGCGTACCCGCGTACGGACTGCGGTCCGCCGCCGATCTTGTTCGTTCGCATCAGATAGTCGTTCGGTAGCAATCCGCGCATCGCGTCCTTCATGAGGGGCTTCCATTCGAGTGGGGTATCGCGTTCGTCGCGTCGAACTGCAAGGGCAGCTTCCACCACTCGATCGTCGAGCAGAGGCGAGTCGTAGGACACTCCGAACGGCTGCCCCAGTTGTGCTGTGCCGCGGATCAGTCGCGCAGCGTCGCGAGCGAAGTACAGATCGATGTGCCCGGCCACGGTTCGGTCGAGCGGCTCTGCTGCATCGAGCGCGGAATCGATCTTGCTCCGGAGCAGTTCGCGAGCATGCGGCGTAAGCCAGGGTGGCACAGCGGGCGGACTGGACCAATCGTTCATCCGCGGTATCTCGGGGTGAGGAGCTCCGGCCAGTGCTGCACTCATCGTGTCGGCGAACCATTGTCGGTACGTGCGTCGATCGGCCAACTCTCGCACCGTCGTCAGCACTCCGATTCCCGCCGGAATGTGCTGCGCCCTGGCTCTGTTCCACCCGACCCACGGACGTGCCCGTACGATCGTGTGCTCCCACGCATTGACGCCGCGCAAAATGTGATCCCCTCCGAGACCGGTGATATGCGTCCGGATTCCCTTGCGGCGATCGTCGGCCAACATTCGTACGATCCGCGGCCCGGCGGTCGCGGCCTGCGTCGGCTCGTCGAGTCGAACATCCAGGCTGTCGACACCCTCGTAGAAATCCTGCATGTCGTCCGTGGAGGTGACCTCATGGGTGTGCACTCCGGGCATGCTCTTGATCGCCCGGCGAGCCCAGTGGAGATCCTCGCGTCCACCCGGGTCGTCGTTGAAGAGAGTGCGAGCGAGCACACCCTGCTGCGCTTGTGCTGCGAAGTAGCACAGAGGAGTGGAATCCAGCCCCCCGGACAGGTCGCAGGCCACCGGATCTCCGGGCGCGGTGCGAGCTCGAACCGAACCCTCCACCGCCGATCTGAACAGAACGGCACCATCGGACCTCGAGGTGTCGGCCTGCGGCGCGTACCACCACGTTCCGGTCCGGCTTCGCTCGCCGTTTCTGTCGACGGTGATGTATCGATCTCCGGCAAGTGGTTCGACCTCTGCCCACAACGGGACGCGATCGAGTGGGTGCGGCATGGTGCCGAGTAGTCGTATGGTGACGGCCGCTGGGTCGACGTCGAACTCGCCCAGATCGGCCAGAACATCGGCGCGGTCGCTCAGTACCAGCACACCGTCGATGCGCGCAGACCAGATTCTGCGGGTCTCCATTGCCGCGGCGCTGGCATAGATCTGTCCATCGACCGACACGATCGTCGTGTAACTTCCGTGAAAGTTCGACGCTGCCGCTGCCGCCTGTGCCGGTACCGAAATGTCATCGGCAAGTCTCCGCAGCCGGGACTCCGTCGCATCGGACCTGCCGACGATTGCGGCCGTCGTACGTCCAACCTGTGCGGTGACGAGTCGGTCGGTCGTGAGATGCCCGAGAAGCCATGGACGCCCCGAGTGGTGAGTGATCCGAGTGGTCGACACCTGCGCCAACCGGGCCGCCAACGCGCTTGCGCGGGGCGTATCGGGTAGCGCGACGAAAAATGAGCGGCCACCCGCCTCGACAGCATCTCGCGTGTTCATCGTCCGCCTCCCTGCGGTGAGTGTTCGGCTCGTTCGATGTGAACCACTCTGCCGCGTGGGAACTCTCGTGGCGTCCTGCCTGCCGACGATTTCAGTCCTGCGACGGACGGACGCGGAGTCATACCGTGGGAGGACCGCCCGACGCGAACAACCCCGGCCGAATGAATCGGTCGGGGTTGTTCAGCTACCGGAGCAGCTCAGCTGGACGCAGCGCGCAGCTTCTCCAACAGCGGGCCTGCGGCCTCGGCCAGGAAGCGTTCCTGAGTTTCGTCGCCCACCTGGACCAGGGCGATGTCGGTGTATCCGGCCTCCCAATAGGGCTTCACGGCCTCGACGATGGCGTCGAGATCCGGTCCGCACGGAATCGTTTCGGCCACATCCTCTTTGCGCACGAACTTCGTGGCCCCGGCGAAGCCGGCCGTGGTCGGCAAATCGGCGTTGACCGCCCAGCCACCGGCGAACCAGCGGAATCGATCGTGTGCGCGATCGATGGCGGCATCCTTGTCCGGATCCGAGGAGATGGGGATCTGTCCGATGGAACGCGCCGGTCCCTCATGGTTGTCCGACCACGCCTTGACGAGATCGGCGTTCGGCTCGGTAGCGATGAGGTGATCGCCGTATTCGGCGAACCGAGCGACGGCCTTCTCACCGCCTGCCGCGATACCGATCGGCACGCCGCCCTCCGGCAGGTCCCAGATCCGAGCGGAGTCGACGCGAAAGTGCTTGCCCTCGTACGTGACCAAACCACCGGCGTGCAGTGCGCGAATGATCTCGAGTGCCTCGACGAACATGTCCTGCCGCTTGTCGATGGACGGCCATCCCTCGCCGACGACGTGCTCGTTGAGGTTCTCACCGCTGCCGAGGCCGAGTGTGAAGCGCCCGTCGGCCAGGATCTGCAGCGTGGCTGCCTTCTGCGCGACGACGGCCGGGTGGTAGCGAATGATCGGGCACGTCACGTACGTCATCAGCTCGACGCGTTCGGTGGCCTGAGCCACCGCACCCAGCGTCGTCCAGGCATAGGGGGAATGCCCCATGGACGAGAGCCACGGCGAGTAGTGGTCGCTGCTGACCTCGAAGTCGAAGCCGACCTTCTCGGCTCCGACGGCGTGCTGCACCAGCTCTTTCGGCCCGCTCTGCTCGGTCATCAAGGTGTATCCGAAATTGGTCATGAAGTGTCTCCTGGATTGTTGCGACTAGATTGTTGCGACGGAACCGGCGTCGACTCGGTAGTTGGATCCATTGACGAAGCTGGCCCGGTCCGAACACAGGAAGGTGATCACCGAGGCGACCTCCTCGGGTTCGCCCCGGCGTCCGAGCTCCATGTGCGGACGCTCCTCGTCGAGGAAGCTCTCGATGGCCCCGTCGCGGTCGGTGTTCTTCTCCTCGGCCCGCTTGTCCATCATCGCGTCGGTCATCGGGGTGTGAATGAATGCGGGAGAGACCGCATTGACCAGCAGCCCCTCCGATGCATAGCTGCGAGAAAGCCCCTTGGCGAGCGCCAGCACGCCGGCTTTGGCTGCGCAGTAGGGCAATTCGTCGTCGTAGGGCTGCACGGCATCCTCGGAGGTGAGCAGCACGATACGTCCCCAGCCGCCGCGGCGAAGCGCAGGCAGAAACGCCCGCAGTAGCCGGACAGGGCCCATCAGATCGATGTCGAGGGTGGACCTCCACCCTTCCTCGTCGATCTCGTGGAACAGTCCCTGCGCTCCGGTCACGCCCGAGGACTGAACGAGAATATCGATGTCTCCCAGGGCTTTTTGCGTCTGCACCGCCAACTGTTCGACGGCTCCGGTATCGGTCACGTCCGCAGCGAAGGCGAACAATTGGCCCTCCGCTGCGTCGAGCTTCGCTGCAGCGTCGTCGAGCGAGGACTGCTCCTTGTCGCTGATCACGACGCGAACGCCCTCGGCCAACAACATCTTTGCCGTGTGCCAGCCGATGCCGGAGTCTGCTCCGGTGACCAGCGCTGTTCTACCGTCGATTCCCAGATCCATGCGATCCCACTTTGCGCTCGATGTTCGGGTCAGGTTGTGGCGTCGTGCGAGCGCGCGATGGTCAGCGCCGCATTCACCAGGGCCAGGTGGCTCAAGCCCTGCGGGAAGTTACCCAGAAACGACCCATCCGAAGCATCGATCATCTCGCTGTACAGCCCGACGTCGTTGGAAAGCTCCACCAGCTGGTCCATCAGCGCGATGGCTTCGTCGTCACGGCCGACGCACGACAGCGCCGACACTCGCCAGAACGCGCAGGCCACGAAGGTGGCCTCTTCCTCGTGCACGCCGCTGTAGCGGTACAGCAACGGCCCAGCACCGAGTTCTGCACCGAGGGCATCGATGGTGGACGAAAGACGTTCTCCGCGATCGAAATCCATCTCCGCCGCCAACAGCACCGAGGCGTCGAGACCATCGGCCCCGGGATACGCCAGATATGCCTGCCGCTCCTCGGACCAACACTGCGTCTCGATGTAGTCCCTGATGCGGCCCTTCTCCGCCTTCCACCGGTCCGGGATTCCGGGGATCTCGCCGGCCTCGGCCAAGTGAACGGCGCAGTCGAGCGCCTGCCAGCAACCGAGCTTCGAGCTGGTGTAGTGACGCTCTTCCTCGAGTTCCCAGATGCCTGCGTCCTTGCGCTGCCATGAGTCGCAGGCTTCGTCGGCGATGGTGGCCAACAGTCGACCGGTCTCCGCGTCGAGGATGTTGCCGGCGTCTACGTACTGCCGAATGATCGAGAACAGATCCCCGAATATCATCAGCTGCAACTGATCTGCCGCGGCGTTGCCGTTGACGACCGGTCCGATGCCGCGCCAGCCCGGCACATCCGGTTGTTCGGTTCCCCCGGGCAACTTTCCCTGAAGCGTGTAGAACACGTTGACCAGAGGATCGTTGACCCTGATGACCTTCAGCAACCAGGCGACGGCCGCGTGTACTTCCTCACGAAGTCCGAACCGCTGCATCGCTCTGATCGTGTAGGCGGCGTCTCTGACCCAGGCGTACCGGTAGTCCCAGTTCTTCCCTCCGGTCCGGTTCTCCGGCAATGATGTGGTGGCAGCAGCAGCGATGGCACCGGACGGGCTGTGCAACAACAGCTTCAACGCCAGAGCACTACGTGCTACATGTTCCGCCCACGGTCCCTCGTACTTACACTCGTCCGACCACATCCGCCAGTTGAGGACGGTCCGGTCGATGCCCTCGTCCAATTTCTGCGGATAGGGCAGATGCAATGGTTCGTTCTCGGTACCGACGACTCCGAGAGAATGTCTCGAGCCAGGCTCGGTGGAGAACGCCCCATGAATGTTCTGCGTCTCCACCTGGGGATCGTCGATGCCCAGGGTTCTCACGGCGAGGGTCAGCCCGTCCACCCGCAGGACTGTGCCGTGCTCGGTGGCGTAGGCCCACGGTGAGGCCTTACCGAGCATGGTTCCGGGTGCCACCTTCCAGCCCATCTCGACGGTCCCGTCGAGGCCGTCGATTCGGCGCGCCAGTTCCATCCACGGCAGCCGCCCCGCCACACCGGTGTTCAGCGAGTCGGTGACCCGCACCGTGCCGCCGGAGGTCTTGAAAGTGGTGGCGAGAACGTTTGTACCCGAGATGAATTCGCGGTGGACGGTGAATTCGGCCACCGGCGCCAGCTCGATCCATCCACCGTGCTCGTAATCCAACAGTGCGGCGAAAGGTGGTGGTGAATCCAGATTCGGGACCGGAAGCCAGTCGATGCGACCGTCGTCGGCGATCATTGCCACGGTTCTACCGTCACCGATCGCTCCGTAGCTCTCGATAGGAACATAGCCGTCGACCCGAGGGTGCGGCTTTCGAAACTCGCTCAAGCACTTGCCTTTCCGGCGAAAATTGGGCTGTTCTCGATGTTCGCCAGCAGATCGGCCGGGTCCTCGAACACCGCTACCGCACCCGCGTCGAGCAACTCGGCGCGCGAGATACCTCCGCTCAACACGCCGATGGCGCGTACTCCGGCGCGCCCGGCGGCCTCGATATCCCACACACTGTCGCCGACCATCACCGCGCGCGTTGCCTCGACTCCGGCGCGCTCGAGCGCGACCGCGATGATGTCGGGCTCGGGCTTGGCGACGTCGGCGTCGTCGCCGGACGTCACGACCGCAACAGAATCCTCCACGTCGAGCAGATCACGCAGAGTCGACAGTTCACCTTCGGGCGCAGATGTGGCCAGAACCACGTTGATTCCACGAGACTCCATGTCTGCCAGGAGTTCCCGCGCACCAGGCAACACTTCCAGATCCGCGGATGCTGCGGCGTAATTTTCACCGTGCAGCTTCTTCGCCTCCGCGGCCAGCGCGCTGTCGGGTGACCCGACGAGGAACTCGAGCAACTTCGACCCATCCATCCCGATACAACGGTGGATGCGCCAGGCCGAGACTTCTCGGCCGGCATCGCGAAACGCACGGGACCACGCGGATACGTGAACGAAATTGGAATCGACGAGCGTGCCGTCGATGTCGAACAGAACAGCGTCGACGGTCGGAACACTCACAGGCATGACCGTCGGATACCCATGGTCGATACAGGCAAACAGTCGATTCGAAAAACAGCAGGCCCCCCGCTGTGCGCGAGGGGCCCGTCGTGCGTGAACGGAACTAGCTGGCCTGCGCCTGCCACATCCAGTGCAGCTGCTCGAGTCGCGCCGTGATGGCGATGAGCAGGTCCTGAGTGACCGGATCGGCCTCTCCCGTGTCGGCGATACGTCCACGCAGTCGCTCGACGACGGCAGCAATGTTGTCGACGACTGCCGGTACGACCTCGCTGTCCTGAGTCCAACCGGCTCCGAAGCCCTTGGTGCCCGCGGTCGAGGAGACGGTGGCTGCGCGGCCGTCGGGGCTGACGCCGATGGCCGTCGCGCGCTCTGCTGCCTGATCGGTGAATTCGCGGGCGGCCGTGACCAATTCGTCGAGCTCGAGGTGCACGGAGCGGAAGTTCTTACCGATCACGTTCCAGTGGGCCTGCTTCGCGATGAGCGAGAGGTCGATGAGATCGACCACGGTTCCCTGAAGCGCGTCGCCCGCGATCTTCTGCTGGCCTGCGTCGAGGGTGCTGGTGATGGGGTTCGTCATGATGTGGCCTCCCTGCCGTTGGACGACGGTATGCATCGCACACCATTATTGTTCTTCCGTCTGTACTACACAACGGCATGTAGCCACGCGTTGTTCCGGATCGACGCCATCTTCGCTGTGACGCCGATCCCAGGATCGATCGGATCAGACCTTCGCGGCCTCGTCGGAAGGATCGTCGATCGCTCCTGCACCGGTGGTCGGTGCGGTCTCGTCCTGCTGCGACCGAACGCCTTCCTCGACCTTCTTGCCGAGCTCGGCATCGACGTTGGTCCAGTACTCGAACACCCGGCTCAGGACCGGCTCACTCACGCCGTTGAGGACGTGTCCGACGATGTTTCCGACGAGACGCTCACGCTGCGCGTCGTCCATGACCTCACGGACCAGGGCTCCAGCCTGGACGAAGTCGCCGTCTTCTGGGTGCTCGACATACCCGGTGCGTACGAACCGTGGCTCGAAGTCCCACGCTCCGTCGTCGCCGTACTTGTTCGTGTCCGCTGACGGGCCGCCGAACGAGTTGGGTGCGTACACGGGCGTTTCCGGAGAATTGAACGAGTACCGCATGGACCCGTCCTTGGAGTACGAGTTGACCGGCGACTTCGGCGCGTTGACCGGCAGCTGCGCGTAGTTGGCTCCGATGCGGTACCGGTGGGCGTCGGCGTAGGAAAAGACGCGGCCGAGCAGCATCTTGTCGGGGCTGAAACCGATGCCGGGCACGGTGTTGGACGGCTCGAACGAGCTCTGCTCGATCTGAGCGAAGAAGTTCTCCGGGTTGCGGTTCAAGGTCATCTTGCCGACCTCGATCAGCGGGTAGTCCTTCTGCGACCAGACCTTGGTGAGGTCGAACGGGTTGTACTTGTAGTTCTCGGCCTCGTCGTAGGGCATGAGCTGCACCTTGAGGGTCCAGCTGGGAAAGTCGCCGTTCTTGATGGACCCGAAGAGGTCCTGACGGTGGTGATCGGGGGACGTGCCCGCGACCTCGTCGGCCTTGTCCTGCGTCAGGTAGTCGATGCCCTGGTCGGTCTTGAAGTGGAACTTCACCCAGGTCTTCGTGCCGTCCTCGGCGATGAGCTGGTACGTGTGCGAACCGAATCCGTCCATGTGACGGAACGACTTGGGGATTCCGCGGTCACCCATGAGCCACGTCACCTGGTGTGCCGACTCGGGCGAGAGGGTCCAGAAGTCCCACTGCATGTTGTTGTCGCGCAGGCCAGAGTCGGGCATGCGCTTCTGGCTACGGATGAAGTCCTGGAACTTGATCGGGTCCTTGACGAAGAAGATCGGGGTGTTGTTGCCGACGAGGTCCCAGTTGCCTTCCTCGGTGTAGAACTTCAGCGAGAAGCCGCGCGGGTCGCGCCAGGTGTCGGGGCTACCCTGCTCGCCCGCGACGGTGGAGAAGCGCGCCAGCATCTCGGTCTTGGCACCGGGCTGCAACGCCTTCGCCTTGGTGTACTTGCTGATGTCTCCGGTGATCTCGAGTTCACCGAACGCGCCTGCGCCCTTGGCGTGCACGACGCGCTCCGGGACCCGCTCCCGGTTGAACTGCGCCATCTTCTCGATGAGGTAGTGGTCGTGCAGAAGAATCGGTCCCTGCGTTCCGGCGGTCAGCGACTGGTCGTCGCTGGGGACGGGGATTCCCGAGTTGCTGGTGGTCGGCTTGTTGGTGATCGGCTTGGTCATACGAAGCCTCCTGAAGGGCTGAATCGAGTTCGAAGAGGGCTGCTCTCCGAAAGATCTGTGAAACCGAGCGGCCGTACGCTGGACCGCAATGTCAGACGGAATGCCTCATGCAGCCGTCGCACAAACCCCAGAACACGATCCCGTCTTCGTCGACGACAAATCCGTGGGCTGTCCGCGATGTCGTCGGCGTCCGAATGCGGTCGGGCTGTGACCG
Source organism: Rhodococcus sp. SBT000017 (assembly GCF_003688915.1). NCBI lineage: Bacteria > Bacillati > Actinomycetota > Actinomycetes > Mycobacteriales > Nocardiaceae > Rhodococcus > Rhodococcus sp. SBT000017. The sequence goes on along the minus strand of NZ_REFU01000001.1, from coordinate 4,121,441 downwards.
CATTCAGAGCTGCATGCGCTCCAGTATGCCCCTAATCTGGACTAAGTCAAGAAAAGCGGCTCGTGGCTATCCGACCAGGCGCGCTTCACCCGTCCGCATCGACCCCGACACGATCTGCAACCCCAAATACGTGCCCGACGGCATCCAGCGACTGAGCGTCGGCCCCTTGGCGTCCACCTCGACGCGGGCCACCCTGGCCTTGCCCTTCAGACTCGCGGTGGCCACGGCCGAGCCGCCGGACACCGGCTGGGCGAAACCGAGGGAGCCGAGCATCGGGAACTGCGGTCCCACGGCGCGAGACGTCGTTCGCACCGACCATTCGTCGCCGTTCGCCCCGGCCTCGCCCAGCACGTCACCCTCGAATTCGGCCAACACCTTGGGCAGGTGCCAGTTGGTCCGGCCACCGTGCACCGACGTCGCGGAATCGACGGCGATGAACGGCACCGCCATGCGAGGCACGCGTCCGACGTCCCGGCGCAGCGCCGGGCTCGCCAGTATTTCGCGGTACGGGCCGACCGGTGAGGTGGTGTAGTCGACGACCATGCACATCGTGATCGGCAGCGTCTTGGCACCGGCCGGCGCGAAATCCGACGAGCGGGCCCGATGCCACCAGATCGTGGCACGGACATTCGCCGGCCACGGCGCTGCCGGGCTGACCGGCCAGTCGGTGCGCTCGGTCTCGGATTCGGTGACACTCCACATCAGGAATCCCTCCCCACCACGGTCAGAGGGAGCCGCAGGGCACCCGGGGCCGACACCGGCACCACCGGGTGCACCGGCTGAGTAGGAGTGATCTCCTGATACTCCGAGCCCACCGCGGGTCGCCGATCGGGGTCACCCTTGTTGGGCCACAACGCCATTGCCCGCTCGGCCTGGGCCGTGATCGTCAAGGACGGATTGACACCGAGGTTGGCACTGACGGCAGAGCCGTCGAGCACGTGCAGTCCCTCGTAGCCGTACACGCGCTGGTACCCGTCGATCACGCCGGTCTCCGGCGAGTCGCCGATCGCGCAGCCACCGAGGAAGTGCGCGGTCATCGGAATGTTGACGATCTCGGCGATCGATCCGCCCGGGTCGCCGCCGATCTTGTCCGCGAGCAGACGAATGGCTTCGTGACCCTGCGGAATCCACTGCGGCGGTGGATCACCCGCGCCGGGCCTGCTGGTGAGGCGACGCCCGAACGGTCCCTTCTTCGATCCGAGCTCGAGCGAGTTGTCGTCGGTCTGCATCACCAATGCGATGACGGTGCGCTCCGACCAGCGATGCACCGACAGGCTCCGCGCCGCAGCGCCGGGATGACGCAGCGCGACGCCGAGGGTCTTGAGGATGCGCGGCATCTTGCCGCCGCCGTCGCTGAGCACGGTCTGCAACAGGCCGATGGCGTTGCTGCCCTTGCCGTATCGCACCGGCTCGATGTGCGTGTGATCGTCCGGATGGAACGACGACGTGATCGCCACGCCCTCGTGGTAGTCGACCTCACGGCCGCGGGCGGTCGCCGCGAGCACGGCCTCGGAGTTGGTGCGCACGAGCGAACCGATCCGCTCGGACAGCCGCGGCAGCGAGCCCTTCTCCTTGGCCGCGAGCATCAGCTTCTGGGTGCCGTAGGTGCCGGCCGAGAAGATCACCTGATCGGCGGTGATCGTCTTCTCCTTGCGACGCAGCTTCCCGCCCGTCCGACGCGTCACCACGTCGTAGCCTGCGCCGTTCGGGCGCACGTCCACCACGGTGGTCAACGGAAGAACATGCGCGCCAGCGTGTTCGGCGAGGTACAGGTAGTTCTTGACGAGGGTGTTCTTCGCGCCGACGCGGCAGCCGGTCATGCAGGCTCCGCATTCGGTGCAGCCGGTCCGCTCGGGGCCGGCACCGCCGAAGAACGGGTCGGGCGCAGTGCGGCCGCGATCGCCGAAGTAGACGCCAACCGGGGTCGAGGTGAATGTGTCCCCCACACCCATGTCCTCGGCCACCTCTTTCATCACCTTGTCCGAGGCAGTGATGGTCGGGTTGGTCTCGACGCCGAGCATTCGGCGGGCCTGGTCGTAGTACGGATTCAGCTCGCGCTGCCAATCGGTGATCGAGCGCCACTGCGGGTCCTCGAAGAACTTGGCCGGGGGCTGGTACAGCGTGTTCGCATAGTTCAGCGAACCTCCGCCGACGCCAGCGCCGGCCATCACCAGCACATCGGGAAGCAGGTGAATACGTTGCACCCCATAGCAACCCAGCGCCGGAGCCCACAGGTACTTGCGCAGACGCCAGCTGGTCTTCGGCAGCTCGTCGTCCTCGAATCGGCGGCCGGACTCGAGAACCGCCACCCGGTAGCCCTTCTCGACGGCCCGCAATGCGGCAACGCTGCCGCCGAAACCGGAGCCGATGATCAATACGTCGTAGTCGCTCATGCTGATACCACCTCGTGGTCTGATTCGAGAGTGTCGGACGCGAGCCGATAGTTCGCGACGTCGAACTCGCGCGTCTTGTTGCGGAACCGGAATGTGTAGGTGGGCCACATCGTGGAGTTGCGGCCGTTGGCGTCGAGGTACCAACTCGAGCAGCCGCCGGCATTCCAGACGGTGCCGTCGAGCTCGGAATCTACCCACGAATTGTGCTGCCGCTGAGCGGATTCGTTGACCTCGACGGCCGCGACCCTGCGATCCTTCATCTCGTTCAGCGCGGATACCACGTAGTTGGCCTGCGACTCGAGCATGTAGACGATGGAACTGTGCCCGAGGTTGGTGTTGGGGCCGTACATCAGGAACAGGTTCGGGAAGCCGGCGACAGTGGTCCCGAGATGCGCCTGCGGGCTGCCGCCCCAATGCTCCGCGAGCGTCCGACCGTCGTTGCCGCGCAACAGATGCGACACGGGTGGCTCGGTGGGGGTGAACCCCGTCGCGAAGATGATCGTGTCCACCTCGTGGTTGCGGCCCGAGGCGTCGACAACGCCGTTCTCGGTGACCGACGTCAGCCCCGACGTCACGAGATCGACGTCCGACCGGTCGAGTGTCGGCAGCCAATCGTTGGACAGCAGAAGCCTTTTGCAGCCCGGTGCGTAGTCAGGAGTCAGCGACGCACGCTTCACTGGGTTCTTGACCTGACGCTTCAGATTCGACTTCGCGAACATCTTCACCGCGGGAAGCATCCACGGGTTGTCCGCCAGCACGGTCACGTAGGCCTCGCGGTAGCCGTAGATGACACCGCGAACCGCGCGGTGTGCCAACGGGATCCGCTCGTAGAGCGTGCGCTCGAGGCGGCCGATGGTGCGGTCCAGGCGCGGAATCACCCATGCGGGAGTGCGCTGGAAGACGGTGAGCCGCTCGGCGCGGTCGACGATCTCGGGGACGAACTGCACCGCCGAGGCCCCGGTGCCGATCACGGCGACCCGCTCTCCGGTGAGGTCGTGCTCGTGATTCCAGGTGGCGGAGTGGAACACCGTGCCGGTGAACGAGTCGATGCCGGGGACGTCCGGGATCTTCGGAGTGGACAGCGCCCCGGTGGCAGCGACCAGCACCCGGACGCTCGCCGACCCCTGCGACGTCTGCACCGACCATCGCTTGCTCACCTCGTCCCAGGTGGCGGACCGAAGTTCACAGTTCGTGACGATGCGATTCTTCAAGTCCAGGCGATCCACCACCGAACGCAGGTAGTCGAACAGCTCCGGCTGGCGCGCGAAGGTGTGGCTCCACTTGGGACTCGGGGCGAACGAGAACGAGTACAGCGAGGTCGGCACATCGCACGCACACCCCGGGTAGGTGTTGTCTCGCCACGTGCCACCGACGTCGGACGCGCGTTCGATGACGGTCACGTCGGCGCTCGGGTCGGCTGCGAGAATCTTCGCCACCGCGGCCAGGCCTGCGAAACCGGCTCCGACCACCAACACGTCGAGTTGTTCGGGCAGTGTTGCGTTCACGCGTCCATCACCTTTTCGGACCAGATCGGAAGGAGCCGCCCGCGCAGTTGCGCGTCGGCTTCGGGACTGCGGAACAGCGCCGAGACGGCCAGTCCGCGGGCTAGTTCGACACTGAGCTCGATGGACTCCGGGGACATCCGGCTACCCATGACGATCTGGGCACCGCCCTGAATGGCCTCGGCGACGCGTCGCTCCAGGGGGATCATCGCCTCGTGCAGCGCCGGGTCGGTACGGGCCGCCACCCAGAGCTCGAGCGCGGCGTGGAAGAGGGGACCGGAGAATGCGTCGGCGAGGATCTCGGGACCTCGCTCGGGGTCGGGTTCGGCTTCGAGTATTTCCGAGAGACGACGATCGACGAGGTGCTCGACGGCCGCGGTCAGCAGAGATTCCTTGGTCGGGAAGTGGTGCAGCTGCGCTCCGCGAGAGACACCGGCACGCCGCGCGATCTCCTGGGTGCTGGTCTTGGCGAAGCCCAGCTCGACCAGGCAGTCGATCGCGGCGTCGAGCAGCTTCGCCCGAGTGCCCGCGGTGCGTTCGGCCTGCGTCCGGCGCTCGGTGGGCGCCGTGTCGTCGAGCCCTGTGTCGGTAGTCACACTTCGCACAGTAGCGCCAAAACAACAAACAGTCCAGCCTGACTTTAAGTTGGCTCGGAACGCTGGATGCAGGCCTGCGCCCCGTCCATCACTCCGTGCCGGAACGCCTCCACCCGCAGGAACCCGCTGCCCTGACGGGACTGATCACCCTCGCCGCGGAAGAGCAGCAACGCCGCGATCGCCTCGTCGAGATCCCCCGGCGAGAGGGTGTACCCACTGGTAGGGCGGTTCTGCAGCAGTACGCTCGCGGCCCAACTCCCGGCGAAGCAGTCGCCCTGCAGGGACGCATCCTGGTCGTCGGCATCGATGCCGGCCTGCGCCATCCCCGCCAACCCGTACTGCGTCGCGATCAGCGCCGCGACGGCAAAATCCCCACCCTGCTCGTAGAACCGCAGCATCGCGTCGACCGCATCGAACCCCACGTGGCCGTCGGGCACGCAGTAGAACAACACGTAGCCGGTCGCGGATCGGCCGCCGCAATCGGGAGCGTCGGACGGGTCGAACGCAACCACCGGATTCAGCGGCTGCCACGGCCGGCCGGTCAACTCAGGAAAGAGCAGACTCCAGTAGTCCTCCAAGTCTTCCGGAACGCCGTCGATGATCTGCGCCAGCGGAGCGTCGCCGCCGCGGTCCGCGTAGGACCGGCTGGTGAACGGCAACCGCAGGACGGGAGGCGAACCGTCGACGTACGGTTTGCACTCCATCGGGCCGCCGTCGAACCCGGTCCGGAACGAACTGACGCGATCGAAGCCGCTACCGTGCGCCGACGCGCTTTCGGCCGAGGTCCCCGGCTCGTCGCGTAGATACAGGAAACCGGCCAGGGCACTGTCGAGTTCGGCCTCGGACGGATCGAACACGGTGCTGTCGGACACTGCGTGCGCCGCCCACGCCCCGGCGAAACAGTCCGCCTGGATCTCACTGGTGACCGTCATGCCCTCGAAGTTCACACGCGCCTGGATGGCGTGCCCCCACTCGTGCGCCATCACGACGGGAATCACGAAGTCGCCGAACCGTTGTCGGAGATCAGGACGCAATCCCTCACTGTCCCAGGCAACTACGTCCGCACCTGGACAATAGAAGGCATTGCCCGCGATGTCATCGGCAGAGGATGCGCACGGCGGCAATTCGCCGGACGACGGCACCACGGCGTGGAAACCGCCACTGACGGGCGTGTATTCGCTGCCGTAGACCGCGGGAAACTGCTCGGCCCAGTACGACTGCAGATCGTCGATCGCCGCGGCGGCGATCTCGTTCACCGGATCGGACGCATCGCCCACGATCCCATCCGTTGAGGTACCCTCCGCCGCGACCGCCTGGGGTGTCGATTCCGTTGCGCTGCTGGCGGATTGCACTGGAGAGCCACACGCGGACAGTACCAACGCAGCCGCCACGACCACCTTCACTGCTGACCTCATGACCGCAGACGCCAGCCAGCGAGGATTGGACATCGATTGGACGGTGCGCACCACTTTCCAATCCATTTCCAATGTCGCGGTTCTACGATCCGATCGGTTCGATCCCTGCTGTAGCCGCATCGAAGCCGTATCCGAACAGACGAAAGAGGACCGATGAAGATCTCCACTATTGGCGTCCGTGGGGCAGTATGCGCAGCCGTGGTGATTCTCGCGTTCACCGCCGCCGGATGCAGCAGCGACTCCGGCACGCCGACCGCCGCCACCTCGACAGCCGAAACGACGACTACAGAGGCCGCCGCGACCACAACGGTCAAAAAGCTGGCACCCGCCACCACCACCGAGGCACCCACCGGCCCCAACCCCACCATCGCCGACTACATCGTCGACGCGGGCCTGACCGAAACCCCGATCTTCCGCGGCGACGCGAACGCACCCACCATCAACCTGGCCATCCCGGACGGCTGGGTGGACGCGGCCGAGGACACCCCCGACTGGGCCTACGGAGCGATCATCTACCCGGACGTCGCCGCCGGCGAACGCACCCCGAGCATGATCGCCATCGTCTCCAAGCTCGAAGGCGACGTCGATCCGCAGGCCATCATCGACTACGGCCCAGGCGAATTGATGAACCTGCCAGAGTTCACCCCGTCCGGAGAGGGCGCAGTGTCGACACTGTCGGGCTTCCCCGCATACCAGATCGCAGGCACGTACACGGACGACGAGACGGGTGAGGAGCTGGTGTCGGCGCAGAAGACGACGATCATCACAGGGCAGGACGGCTACTACATCCTGCAGATCAACGTCGACGGCAGCATCGACCAATTCGACTTGCTGGTCGACGCCACCACCCAGGTGGACGAGCAGACCGTCATCACGCCGTGACTCTGCTCATGGCGTAGCGGCCTATGAGTTGCGTCCATCCGCACCCAGGCGCGTGTACTTCACCGAGGTCGACCGGTCCGTTCACTCGACCCTTGGATACTGACCTGCATGTCCCTGGAAACTTGCCTGTGAAGAGTCTGTTCGATCTACCGATGACCGCGTGGCCGCACGAGCGCAATTCCCTCCATGTCTATGCACTTCCGCAGATCGACAGCAGCGTTCTCGTCCCGATTCAGGACGCAATTCGCTCGACCGGTGTGTGTTCTGTACAGCCGACGGAGTTCCTGCACGCCACCGTCACTCGAATCCCGGCCTTCCTCGATACGGTCCCCGCTGACACCGTTCTCACGCTGCGCGGACTCCTCGACGACGCGACGGCAGCACTGGAGCCTTTCACCGTCGACATGACCGGCCCCCACATATTCGAGCATTCGGTCGGATACGAAGGAAACCGAAGCCCGCAGTGGGACAGCCTGGTTCGGTCCGTACGTGCCGGTGCGACAACAGTTCTCGGTGACCCGGCAATGCCGCCCGCGCCGCACGCACCCCATATCTCACTGGGTTACGGCACAGCCGACGTCGATTCGGAACCGTTGACAGCCGAGCTCGCCAGGCTCGGCGCGAGGCGGGGTCGCCAGCAGTCGGTGCGGATGCACGTCGCAGAGGTGCAACTCCTCTCGGTCCATCAGGACTCCGCCGCCGGGATATACACGTGGGACACCATCTGCACCGCACATTTTGGGCGAGTAATGTACCGCCCATCGTGAACGGGGAGGCAGCGATGATGGCGGACGCGAGCACTGTGCCTACTGCGCAGCAGTGGATAGCACAGTGCGACAGCTTCGAGACCGACGACGGATTTCGGATCACGTACCGCCGCCGCGGCGCGGGCAGCACAGTGGTGATGCTGCACGGGTTTCCTACCTGGTCCTACGACTGGGCCCCGGTGGCCGAGGACCTCGGGTCCGATCATGACGTCGTGACGCTGGACTTCTTGGGCTACGGGTCGTCGGACAAACCACGTGGCCACAACTTCACCGTCGCTCGGTCCGCGGACGTCGTCGAACAGCTACTGCGCCACCTCTCGATTTCGAGCGCGCAGTTGGTCGTTCACGACTACGGCGGCATCGTCGGTCAGGAGTTGCTCGACCGTCGACGCCGCGCAAACCTGTCCTTCGATATCTCTGTCGTGCACGTACTCAACTCCGGGGTCGTCTACAGCGAGTACCGCCCGACTGTTTTGCAGCGTCTACTCGCCCAACCGGTGGTGGGACCCGTTCTCGCTCGACTGTCCAACAAGACCGCCCTACGCAAGACCATCGATGCCGTGCGCGGAGACACGAAAGCGTCCGACGAAGAATTCGACAACCTCTGGTATGGAATCGCGCTGCACGACGGACACAAACTGTCGCACAGACTCATTCGCTACAACGACGAGCGGGCGGTGCATCACGAGCGGTGGCTTTCGGCGCTCGTCGAATACGACGGCCCACTTGGACTCATATGGGGGCTGGCGGATCCGGTCTCTGGTCAGCGAGTGCTCGACGCCATCCGCGCACTGCGACCGGATGCCTGGGTCACGGCGCTCGGTGGCGTCGGACACTTTCCGCAATCGGAAGCACCGAAAGACGTGGCGCGGGCTATCCGCGAACACCCGACGAACTGAATCGTTGCCACAGCCTTCGCACCACCGAGCTGGGTATTCACGTTCTACGCATGCCGGTCGCCGCCAACACGGCGGCAAGCCCCTCCTGCAGATCTCTGACGAAGTGGTCTGGATTCTCGAGCGACGGAAAATGTCCCCCTGACTCGGGTTCCTTCCACCGCACGATCTGACGGAAGCGCTCCTCAGCCCACGCACGAGGATTCTTCTCGATGTCGCGCGGATACGTAGTGATCGCCGCCGGAACGTCGACCCGCAGGTCCGGATCCAGGGAGTTGTGGCTTTCGTAGTAGATCCGAGCCGACGACGCTCCCGAGCGCGTGAGCCAGTACAGGGTGACGTTGTCCAGCAGCCGGTCTCTGGAGATCGCCGGGAAGGGGCTGTCGTCGGTATCCGTCCACTCCGCGAATTTGTCGAGAATCCAGGCGAGCAGACCGACCGGAGAGTCGACGAGTGAGTACCCGATCGTCTGTGGCCGGGTCGCCTGCTGCTTCGCGTACGCCGAGTGGTGGTGCCGGAAGTCGCTGTTCTCCTCGGTCCAGCGGCGCTCGTCAGCAGTCAGGCCCTCGGTTGTCATCCCCGGCGGTGCCTGCGCCAGAGTTGTGTGGATCCCGATGACATGCGCGGGGAATCTGCCTCCGAGGATCGTCGTGATCACGCCTCCCCAGTCACCACCGTGGGCCAGAAACCGGTCGTAACCCAGCCGGCGCATCAACTCGACCCACGCTGTCGCGATCTTCTCGGTTCCCCATCCGGTCGTACTCGGCTTGTCGCTGAAGCCGAACCCCGGCAGCGACGGGACGACGACGTGGAACGCTGGCGCGCGGGGGTCATCGGGATGCGCCAGAGCGTCCACCACATCGACGAACTCGGCCATACTGCCCGGCCAGCCGTGCGTCATGATCAGCGGAGTGGCATCGGTACGCGCGGACCGGCAGTGCAAGAAGTGAAATCCCAGACCGTAGACGCTAGTGCGGAACTGACCGATCGCGTCGATGCGCTCCTCGAACTTTCGCCAGTCGTAGCCCGTGCGCCAATAGTCGAGGATCTCCTGCAGGTCGGCGAGAGGAACGCCTTGGTCCCATCGCCGACGGCCGGGCTCGGTCGAAATCACCGGTTCGGATTCCGGCAGCCGTGCGGCGGCCAACCGCGCGCGCAGGTCGTCGAGGTCGTCGTCGGGTGTGAGGGGCTCGAACGAACACACTTCGAGGCCGCTGAGCGACTGCATAGGAACTCCTGCTTTCGGTTGAACCGTCTAAGCCAGTTCTACAGGGCACGTCCTTGGACCGCAACCGGCTAAGCTGGTTCCATGCCCGCAAGGTTTCCCGAATTTCGCCCCGGTAGCGTCCTCTCGACCGCCTTCACCGGGACGCTGACCGAACGATGCGGCGAACCTGTGGAACGGATTCCGGTGCCGCAGCGGCTCATCGACTGGTTGGCGATGAACGGGCTCGCCGTCGAGGGGTGCACCGACTCCCAACTGTTCCTGGCTCACGAACTGCGAGAGGCGATTCATCTCGCAGCGACAGCTGCCGCAGTCGAAGACACACTGCCCAGGTCGGCCGTCCGAACCATCAACGATCGCAGCATTCGCGGGCAGTCCGCTGCTGTTCTGACGGCCGAGGGCGACCGCCGCTGGCAGCTGAGTTCGATGCAGTCCGTAGAAGACGCCCTCGGCGTAGTTGCGGCCGACGCCATCGACGTCATTGCCGGTGTTCGAGACGGCAAACTGGCATTGTGCGCGTCCCCTACGTGCCGGGCCGCGTTCTTCGACACCAGCCAAAGCCGCTCGCGCAAGTGGTGCGACATGAACACCTGCGGAAACCGTCAGAAGAAGGCGCGATTCATAGCGAATCAGCAGCGCCGAACATAGAAGGAGCCGAGAACAGTGAGCATCCATTCGATACGTCCCGAGGATGTTCTGCCCGACGGGGCCGAGAGGGCGTCGTTCGACGGACTCGAGATTCGCAAAGGCACCGTCGCGGCGTTCGTGGCCAACGCCCGAGCGCTCGACGACGCCGAACAGGGCACCGAGACCCACCGAGAACTGTTGGCAGCGCTGGGGAATCTCGCGCCGCAGCTGGCGGCAATCGGACTGCTCGAGGTATTCGAGCCGCGGAATCCACAGATCGCAGAGCTGGTGAAGACCGCGGTCGCCCGGGACTGAACGACTGCAACGCTGTTTGCGTTGCTTGACCGTGGGCAATTCTCTGGTCATGCCCCTCGCCTCTCATGGACGCTTCGACTACTCCCCCATCGGCGATCGCCCGCAGTTCGAGTGGCCGGGTGGCGCGCGCCTCGCGGTGTACATCGCCGTAAACTGCGAGCACTTTCCGTACGACGACGGCCGCCCAGGGCTGGGCTACACGCCCGCGATGGATCAGCCGAACACCTACAACTGGGGGTGGCGTGAGTACGGCAACCGCGTCGGCGGCTTTCGGATCGCAGAGACGTTGCAGCAGAGCGGGATTCGGCCGACACTGCTCGTCAATACCGAGGTGTACGAGCATGCGCCGCAGCTGATCGACGCCTTCCGCGCCCTCGACGCCGAGGTTGTCGCACACGGCCGAACGAACGCCATACAACCGAACGATCAGAACGAGGACGACGAACGACGATCGATAGACGAGGTCACGTCCGCCATCGAGCGGCACGAGGGAGCCCCTCCTCGGGGTTGGATGAGCCCCGGTGCCAACCCCAGCCGAGTGACCGAAGACCTTCTCGCCGAACGCGGCTACGACTACACCTTGGACTGGCCCATCGACGACCAGCCGGTGTGGCTGAACACCCGCGGTGGCCCGTTGCTCAGCGTCCCGTACCCACACGAGGTGAACGACCTACCGGTGTTCGTCCACCATCACCAGACCGCAGCGACGTTCGAGCGCAACATAATCGACAGTTTCGACGAGCTGAAGGAGAACTCGGCGCACCAACCCGTAGTGCTCGCGATCTCGCTGCACACCTTCCTCACCGGACAGCCCTACCGACTTCGACGGCTACGCGCGGCGCTGAAACACATGACCGACAACAGCGACGGCGTCTGGTTCACCACCCCGGGCGAGATCGCGACGCACTACCGAGAGCTGGTGCCACCCGCCCCCGCTCATCACAACCGGTGACGACAGACGACGCGTAACTCGAACCACTCCAGCCGCTGAGGACCGGGGCGCGCTCCGATGCACCGATGCACCGCCGACGGAGTCACGACGTTGCCAGGTCCGCACGCAGCAAGCAGCTAGCAGCTGACTGGGCGGTCGAACGCAGAGCGACCATGACGGTACGTCGTATGTCGGGCAGAAGCACTCCCCCGGCGGCCCGAAATTCGACGGCGTGTTCGCAGCTGACATGTTGTCAGGCTGCGCGCCGTTTTCGTCGGTGGTAGCTGGGGATGGGTTGTCGTGTGGGGTCGATGGATTCGGGCGGGATGGCGTAAGGGTGTCCGTCGTCGCCCATGAACAGTTGCCAGTCGCCGTGGTGGACGAGGCGGTGGCATTCTCCGCAGACCAGGGCGAGGTTGTTCAGATCGGTGGGGCCGCCGTGTTCCCAGAATTTCACGTGGTGGGCTTGGCACCACTGCGCGGGGCGCCCGCACATCACGCAGCATCTGTCGCGGATGGTCAGGGCGATGCGTTGGTCGTCGGAGGCGAGTCTGGTGCTGCGGCCGAGCGCGAGCGGGACGCCGTGGTGGTCGACGATGACCGGGGTGAGGTCGGCGTCGCAGGTGAGAAGCTCGGCGAGGGACCGGCTCATCGGCCCGGTCCAGTCGAAGTGGAACGGCCACTCGGCATCGCCAGGCTCGGGAGCGGACTTCTCCCCGGCAGCGCGACCACCGGCAGCATCACTACCGGCATCGCTACGGCCGACACGATCGTCGCGGAAATCGCCGGTTCGTGAACTGCCGCCGGCACCGGCGTCGGCATCCCTGGTTCTGGTAGCGCCGTCGGCACCGGCACCGGGTGTCGAACTCGTTGGTGCGCAGGCAGTGTGATTCTTTCCGCGGTCACTGAGCAACTCCCGCAGCGGGACGATCAAATGCACCGACGCCCGTGACCCACCTGCCGATCCGCGGCTGCTGCCGCTCAGGTGCCGGTCGAGGATCTGATCGAGTGCATCGGCCCGCCGCTTCGACGGACTCCGCGGGTCACGCGCACCACCCGGGCCGGGCCGCGGAGCGGTCAAAGCCGACAGTGTCGTGAGCAGCTTCTCGGCGAGGAGCCGGTCGACGTTGCCACCGAGCTGGAAGCGGCCATCGGACAACGGATGAACATCGAACCGGTTCAGGTTCGGGTTCTCCGACACCGGTACCGGCGGCGGCCCCGATGGAACAGGTTCGGGCCCAGCAGGTTCGGGCCCAGCGGCACCCGTGCCACCTGCGCCATCTGCGCCATCTGCGCCACCGCAATCACCCGAGCTACCTGCATCGGCTCGGCTCGCCTGCTCCTGCTCGCGCTCTCGTTCCTGCTCCCGTTCGCGTCGTTCCTTCTCTGCCTGCTCATGTCTTTCTCGCGCGTCCTCTGCCGCAGAATGCGCGAGAGCCTGCGCACGGGAGGTGGCCTGCCCGGCGGTGCTACGCATCGCGGTCTCGAGCAGGTCCGCGACGACAGCGTCGCGGCGCTGCTCGTCGAGGGTGGGGTCGGCGACCAGCACGGTGGCGTAGCCGTCGGCGATCGCCGAGGCGTGTGCGGCGTGGATGTCACCACCGGCGAGGGCGTCGAGCACCGTGCGCCGGCCGGTGAGCCACTGGCCCAGTTCCATCTGACGGGCAGCGGACCCGTCGGTGATGCGCACCGACCTCGCGTACCACCGCGTGACCGTCGAATGCCCGAGTTTCATGGCCAGACCACGCCGCTCGATCTCCGCCAGCATCGCGTATCTGGCTGCAGCGAGCGCATTTTCGTGGGAGGACACCTCAGCGAGCGCGGAGACCAAGTCCTGGTCCCCGAGCCCGAACACATCCCCCCATGTCTTCACCCCACGAAAGCTATACCCACCCACCGACAGGTTCGGATCACGGAGCGACGGTGCGGTACCGCAACATCATTTCGTGGTCCTCGTGATCGAGCATGTGGCAGTGCCACATGTAACCCTGCAATTCGCTGGACCCGCCCATGTCATGGCCACCGTGATCGCCGCCGTGATGCGCAGCCGGACCGGCGAAGGTGGCGTCGGGGTCGAAGCCGAGTTCGTCGGCCGTCGGGAATCGGACGAGGATCTGCGTGACGGTGCCCGGGTACGTGTTGACGGTGTCTTTCCAACCGGCTTCCCACGCCGCCGGCGGCACCGACGGTCCGGTGAGGAACTTCTCCACCGGCGGAGCCCATCTGGTACCGAATGTGGGCCTGGGGAAGTCGCGCTGGTAGGCGGCGAGGTCGATGGGGATCCGTCCCAGCGTCCGGAAGTGCGCCAGGTGCAGGTGAATCGGGTGCGGCTCCACCGTCGTGTTGACGATGTTCCATATTTCGACGGTGCCCTGCTTGGGCATCTCGATGTCCGGGTCCGAGTACCTCAGGTTGTTCAGGTTCATCAGCGTCATATCGAGGTTCAGCCCACCGGACGGCTGATTGACGGTGACCGTTCGAGTGAAGGTCGCAGTCGGCAACGGCGGCAACACATCCGGCTGACCCTTGCCGCCGCGCAGCAACGTCGGCATGCCGCCCCGGAACCCAGCGGCGGACGCGACGCGGAACTGGCAGAACATCGGCATCGGCACCGCACCGAGCGATGCGGCCTGAGCGGGCGGCGGCTCGTCGTTGAGCAGCTCGATCAGTGCGCCCGGCTCGACGGCACCGAAGTCGACGAGGATGTCCACGCGCTCGGCAGGCGCGAGCCGAATGCTGGTAGCTTCCACCGGGGCGTCGAGCAATCCACCGTCGTTCCCGATGACCCAGAAGCGAAGTCTGTTGGTGAAGAACAGGTTCCACACGCTGTACGACCCGGCGTTGACGACTCGCAGTCGGTACATCCCCCGGGCGACCTCCATCGTCGGCCAGATCTTGCCGTTGACGACGCCCACGTCTCCGGTGCCGCCGCCCTCCCACTTTCCCTGCGGGACGGTGATGTTGGAGCGGATGCTCATACTGCCGTCGGGGTTCATGATCTTTTCCTGCAGCACGAGCGGCAGCTCGAACTCACCCGAGGGCAGACCCAGCGCGTTGTCGGAAGTGCCGGTGTCCCACCGGTCTCTGACGAGGTTCATGCCGAGCAGGCCTGCATAGACGTTGATGCGCGTCATCGACATCGCGTGGTCGTGGTACCACAGTCCCGCAGCGTCGTTGAGTCCAGGGAAGTTGTGCGTCATCGACTCGCCCGGGCGAACCAGCATCTCCGAGTGCCCGTCGCTCGCCGGTTCGGTGATGCTGCCGTGCAGGTGCAGCGACGTCGGCGTCATCGTGCGGTCCATCTCGCTCATGCCGTGCAGCGAGGTGTCGATGTCGGCGGCGAGCGGGTTCCCGGCGGTGGTGTTGGAGTACTTCAGCGTCCACGGCTGGCCGGTCTGCGACTCGATGGTGGGTCCGAGGTAGTCGCACTCGCCGTATCCGAAGGTGGGCGCGGGCCGTAGATCGGCGTGGAACACATGGGTGGAGCTGTGTGCATCGAGCGAGATCTCCGTGCCGCTGATCAGCGGCAACCGCGGCAATTCGTCCCGGAACGGCGTCAGGGGCGGTGAGTGGAACAGCAGGGGGCTCTGCCCGCGGAGGAAGTCGTCGGCCATCGCGCGGCGCGTCGTCGACGCCACCGGGAGTGCAGCGGCACCAGCGGCTACGGCGGCGACGGCGAGCCCACGCAGGGCGGTTCGTCTGGACACAGAGCCGCTCACCCGGCCACCTCTCTCCTTGTTGTGATTGGGGCCATACTATGTGCCCGTCGGCTCCCGCCGTCACCCCACACTCGGATCGTCCGGCACGTTCCTGCCGGTGGAGGGATTTATTTGCCATGGCAACGATTACTTTCGAGCGCACCACCAGGCTGTTTCCGGGCTCCGACGCCCCTGCGGTGGACGAGCTCGACCTGCACATCGAGGATGGCGAGTTCCTCGTTCTGGTCGGCCCCTCCGGCTGCGGCAAGTCGACGTCGCTGCGGATGCTTGCGGGGCTCGAGGAGGTCAATTCCGGCCGCATTCTGATCGGCGGCAAGGACGTCACCCATTCCGAGCCCAAGGATCGCGACATCGCGATGGTGTTCCAGAACTACGCGCTGTATCCGCACATGACCGTCGCGGAGAACATGGGCTTCGCCCTGAAGTTGGCCAAGGCGAGCAAAGAAGACATTCGCACTCGCGTCGAGGAGGCAGCGAAACTCCTCGACCTGGAGCCGTACCTGGATCGCAAGCCGAAGGCGCTCTCGGGCGGTCAGCGTCAGCGAGTTGCCATGGGCCGCGCCATCGTTCGTCAGCCCCAGGTGTTTCTGATGGACGAGCCACTGTCCAACCTCGACGCGAAACTTCGGGTCCAGACGCGCACGCAGATCGCGCAGCTGCAGCGCAGGCTCGGGACGACGACGGTGTACGTCACTCACGATCAGGTAGAGGCCATGACGATGGGCGATCGCGTCGCCGTCCTGAAAGGTGGTGTGCTGCAGCAGTGCGCCACTCCGCGCGAGCTGTACCGGAAGCCGGTCAACGCGTTCGTCGCCGGGTTCATGGGCTCACCGTCGATGAATCTGTTCCGTGTCCCGGTCACCGACGGCGGCGTTCGCCTGGCCGATCAGGTGATTCCCGTACCGCGGCAGACTCTCGGGTCCGCCACGGAGGTGATGTTCGGTATCAGGCCCGAGCACATCGAGATCGCCAGCAGCGGAGTCGCTCTGGAGATCGACGTGGTCGAGGAACTCGGTTCCGAGGCGTTCGTGTTCGGCCGTGCAGACATCAACGGCAAGTCGGAAACCATTGTCGCGCGGGCCGACTGGCGCAGCCCGCCCGAGAAGGGTGACCGCGTCCACGTCCGCATCGACGACGCTCACGCGCATATCTTCGACGCCTCCGCCGAGGGCCTGCGGCTCAACTGACGCCCGCTCGTGCTCGTTGTGCACCCCCAAGAGGTGCACAACGAGCACCAGCTACACCAGCAGTTCGGCGATCTGAATCGTGTTGAGCGCCGCGCCTTTACGGAGGTTGTCGCCCGAGACGAACAGGGCCAGTCCCCGGCCCTCAGGAACGCCCGGGTCCTGACGGATGCGGCCGACCAGGGAATCGTCCGCGCCTGCGGCTTGCAAAGGCGTCGGCACATCGACCAACGTGACACCGGGTGCCGAGGCCAGCAATTCGCGAGCGCGCTCCACCGAGAGCGGGCTGGCGAACTCGGCGTTGATCGACAGCGAGTGACCGGTGAACACGGGCACGCGCACGCAGGTGCCGCTGACCAGCAGGTCGGGCAGGCCGAGGATCTTGCGCGATTCGTTGCGCAGTTTCTGGTCCTCGTCGGTTTCGCCGGATCCGTCATCCACCAACGCACCGGCCAGCGGCAGGACGTTGAAGGCGATGGGCGCGACGTACTTGTTCGGGGCCGGGAAATCCACCGACGAACCGTCGTGCACCAGCTTTTCGACGTCGCCGATGACGGCGCGCGCCTGGGTGGCGAGTTCCTCGACGCCGGCGAGTCCGCTACCGGAGACGGCCTGGTAGCTCGAGACGATCAGACGCCGCAGGCCTGCCTCGTCGTGCAGCACCTTGAGCACCGGCATGGCGGCCATGGTGGTGCAGTTGGGGTTGGCGATGATGCCGCGAGGCGGGTTCTTCGCTGCCTCGGGGTTGACCTCGCTGACCACCAACGGCACGTCGGAGTCCTTGCGGAAGGCCGACGAGTTGTCGATGACGGTGGCACCTGCCGCGGCGAAGCGCGGTGCCTGTTCGCGCGAGAGCGTGGCACCGGCCGAGAACAGTGCGATGTCGATTCCGGTGAGGTCTGCGGTGGACGCGTCCTCGACGACGATCTCCTCGCCGCGGAACGGCAGCTTCTTGCCGGCCGACCTGGCGGAGGCGAAGAATCGAACGGTGTCGGCGGGAAAGTTACGCTCCTCCAACAGGGTTCGCATGACGGCACCGACCTGGCCGGTGGCTCCTACGACTGCAACTGTGGTCATCTTCTATCGTCCTGTTCCTGCGTGTACGACCGCTTCTTCGTCGCCGCCGAGATCGAAGGCGGCGTGCAGCGCGCGTACTGCTTCGTCGAGCTGAGTGTCACTGCACAGCACCGAGATACGGATCTCCGAGGTGCTGATCAGGTCGATGTTGATGCCGGCGTCGGCGAGGGCCTCACAGAACGTCGCGGTGACGCCGGGGTGGCTCTTCATGCCGGCACCGACGAGGGAGACCTTGCCGATGTGATCGTCGTAGAGCACCTGCGCGAAGCCGATCTCGGCCTGGAGCTTGGTGAGCTTCTCCACTGCCGTCGGGCCGTCGGCCTTGGGGCAGGTGAAGGTGATGTCGGTCTTGCCGGTGTCGATCTTGGACACGTTCTGCAAAACCATGTCGATGTTGATCTCGGAATCTGCCACGGCGCGAAAGACCTTGGCGGCGTAGCCCGGTGTGTCGGGCAAGCCGACGACGGTGACCTTCGCCTCGCTGCGATCGTGTGCGACGCCGGTGAGAATTGCTTCTTCCACTGGAATGTCCTCCATAGATCCGGAGACGATCGTTCCGGGTTTCGTGGTGTACGACGAGCGCACGTGAACGGGAACGTTGTAGCGACGGGCGTATTCGACGCAGCGCAGCATGAGCACTTTCGCGCCGCAGGCGGCCATCTCCAGCATCTCCTCGAACGAGACGGTGTCGAGGTGCCGGGCATTGGGCACGATGCGCGGGTCTGCGGTGAAGATGCCGTCGACGTCGGTGTAGATCTCGCAGACGTCGGCGTTCAGTGCTGCGGCGAGGGCTACGGCGGTGGTGTCCGAGCCACCGCGACCGAGCGTGGTGACGTCCTTGCTGTCCTGGCTGACGCCTTGGAATCCGGCGACGAGCACGATCGAGCCCTCGTCGAGAGCGCTGCGCACGCGACCCGGGGTGACGTCGATGATCTTGGCGTTGCCGTGCACGCTGGTGGTGACGACGCCTGCCTGGGAGCCGGTGAACGACCGGGCCTCGGCACCGAGCGAGTGGATGGCCATTGCGACCAACGCGTTGGAGATGCGTTCACCCGAGGTGAGCAGCATGTCCATCTCGCGGGCCGGCGGGGCCGGGCACACCTGCTGTGCCAGGTCGAGCAGTTCGTCGGTGGTATCGCCCATGGCCGACACGACCACGACGACGTCGTTGCCTGCCTTCTTGGTCTCGACGATTCGTTCAGCGACGCGTCGGATGCGTTCGGCGGTCCCCACCGACGATCCACCGTACTTCTGGACGATGAGAGCCACGCGTGTTTACCTCCGCTGGATAGCCGACAATCGGGCGATTGTTCCGGGGTAACCCTACCGATCCGGCACCCCGAGCGGTGGCCCGGGTAGCTCCGAGCAGGGGCTTTAGGGTGGCTCGCCTGCGGATACGCCTGTCCTAACATGGTCGGGTGACCGTTCCCGAGCACCGCCCACCACCACCCCCGCGAGGTCTGCGGGTGCTCTTCGGGCTCCCCGCCGTCGGCCGTCGCTGGCCGGGTGGACTGCGCTCGGCTCTGGCGTTCGGTGTCCCCGCGATCGCGGCGTGGGTTCTCGGGTTCCATACCGAGGCCCTGCTGGTGGTCTCGGGCAGTTTCGCCGTCATCTACGGCGAGGGCCGTCCCTACCGTTCGCGATGGTGGGTGGTCCTGACTGCAGGCGGCGCCCTGGTGGCCTCGGTGTGGCTCGGGGCGACGGCCGGGCAGATGGCGCTCGATCTCGGCAGCACCGGATGGGCACAGATGATCCCGGTGACCCTGCTCTCGCTCCTCGCTCTCGTTGCGGTCTACGTCATCGCCGCGCTGCGACTGGGACCGCCGGGAGCGTTCTTCTTCGTGCTGGTGTGCGCGGTGTCGTCGTACATCCCCGGAGCCGGCATCAGCGCCGCTCACGGAGCGGTCTGCGCGGCTATCGGCGTCTCGTCGGCGCTGGTGGTGTCGATGTCCGGGGTGCTGTGGGACCCGCGCGGACCCGAACGAGAGGCCGTCGGAGCCGCGGTGGGCGCGATCGAGAGATACACGAGTTCGCCGACGGCGTCTGCCGCCGATCGTCACGCGGCGGCCGCGCGTCTGCACGCAGCCTGGGCCGCCGTGTACGACGCGGGTGCGGCGCGGTTGTCGTCGAGGCCGGTGCTGGTTCAGAGATTGTTCGACGCGCACCGGGCCTTCGCGGCGACGACCGCTCGAAGCACGGATGCGGACCGGACGGTCGACTCCGTGTCCGACCAGCTGCCGCTGGCTCGGCCCAGCGTCGGGTATCGATTGCGGCGCTCACTGCATCGGGATTCGCATGCGGCGTCAACGGCCGTGCGGGTGTTCTGTGCGGCGGCGGCCGCGGGCGGGATCAGCGTCGCGCTGGATCTGAGTCGACCGGACTGGGCCATCCTCGGTGCCGTCCTGGTGCTGCAACAGGGTCCCGATCGGGTGCACGGCACCTACCGTGGACTGCAGCGGCTCGGCGGAACGCTCGCCGGCGTGGCGTTGTTCTCGGCCATCTATCTCTCGCCGCTGACCGGCCTGGCCGTCATCGTGGTGTTGATGGTGCTGCAGTTCGCGATCGAGGTGTCGGTTGCGCGGAACTACGGTCTGGCCGTCACGTTCATCACCCCGCTCGCTCTGCTGATGGGCACACTGACGCATCCGGGGGCTGTGCTGGAGGACATCGTCGTCGACCGGATCGTGGAAACGACGGTGGGCGTCGCTTTCGCATTCGCGGCGCTGTGGCTGCTGCTTCCCGGGGCATTTCGTCGCACATTGCGGTGGTCCGACGGCCGGGTTCTGACGCTCGGCGCACATCTGCTGACGGTGTTGCGGACCGAGGACGTGGCCGCGCCGACCGCCCTCGCCGTGCGGCGCGACGTCCAGTTCGAGCTCGTCGGGTCCGCGTTGGCCGGGGCCGAGGCCGCGCACAACGATCGACGGTGGACACATCGGGTCTGGTCGCAACATGCCGAGGTCGATCGGCTCGGGTACGAACTCCTCGCACACTGCTGGTCGATGACCGACGTCGGACGAATGGATGACATCGAACGTTGGCAACGTCGACTCGACGCGGTCGTTACAGAATTCGACGCGTCAACCCTGGGGTAGGTCATCGGTTGGCGGTAGTACACTCAGCCCATGCTGCGAGCTCTCCTTCTTAACAGCCGCGACGGGGTCTGAGTCCAGACTGGCTTCCCGTCGCGGGGTTCGTTGCGCCGGTCGAACACATTGCTCTGATCTGTACGGAGAGACGAAGACCATGTCACCAGCCGACGCATTCACCTCGGGATCTCGCACCATCACCCCGCCCTCGCGGTCCGCTCCCAGCGACCAGCCCGCCTGGAACACCCAGAAGAACTCCTCGATGCCCACCTTCCGTTATCGGCCGTTCGCCGAGGAAGTGGAGCCCATCACCCTCCCCGACCGCACGTGGCCGGACAAGATCATCGACCGGACGCCGCAGTGGTGCGCCGTGGATCTGCGCGACGGCAACCAGGCGCTGATCGACCCGATGAGCCCGGCCCGCAAACGCCGCATGTTCGACCTGCTGGTCCGCATGGGCTACAAGCAGATCGAGGTCGGCTTCCCGTCGGCCAGTCAGACCGACTTCGACTTCGTCCGCGAGATCATCGAGGACGGCGCTATCCCCGACGACGTCACCATCCAGGTGCTCACGCAGTGCCGTCCCGAGCTGATCGAGCGCACTTTCGTCGCGTGCGAGGGTGCCCGCAGCGTCATCGTGCACTTCTACAACTCGACGTCCATCCTGCAGCGCCGCGTGGTGTTCCGGGCCGAGCGTGACGTCATCAAGAAGATCGCCACCGACGGTGCCCGCAAGGTCCTCGAAGAGGCCGCCAAGTTCCCCGATACCGACTGGCGCTACGAGTACTCCCCCGAGTCCTACACCGGCACCGAGCTCGCCTACGCCAAAGAGGTGTGCGACGCGGTCACCGCGATCATCGATCCCACTCCCGCCAAGCCGCTGATCCTGAATCTGCCTGCCACCGTCGAAATGGCGACGCCCAACGTCTACGCCGATTCGATCGAGTGGATGAGCCGCAACCTCGATCGCCGCGACAGCATCGTGCTGTCACTGCACCCGCACAACGACCGCGGAACCGGTGTTGCAGCAGCAGAACTCGGCTACCAGGCCGGTGCAGACCGCATCGAGGGATGCCTGTTCGGCAACGGCGAGCGTACCGGCAACGTCTGCCTGGTGACGCTGGGGTTGAACCTGTTCACCCGCGGTGTCGATCCGCAGATCGACTTCTCCAACATCGACGAGGTCCGTCGAACGGTGGAGTACTGCAACCAACTTCCCGTCGCCGAGCGCCACCCCTACGGCGGCGACCTGGTGTACACCGCCTTCTCCGGCAGCCACCAGGACGCCATCAACAAGGGCCTGGACGCGATGAAAGTCACTGCGGACGAACAAGGTTCGGACATCGGGGACGTCACCTGGCAGGTTCCGTACCTGCCCGTCGACCCGAAGGACGTCGGTCGCACCTACGAGGCCGTCATTCGCGTCAACTCGCAGTCGGGCAAGGGTGGCGTCGCGTACATCATGAAGTCCGATCACGGACTGAACCTGCCGCGTCGCCTGCAGATCGAGTTCTCCCAGGCCGTCCAGCGCATCACCGACGGTGAGGGCGGCGAGGTATCGCCCAAGGAGATGTGGGACGTCTTCGCCGAGGAATACCTGACCCCGATCCGTCCGCTCGAACGCATCAAACAGTCGGTACAGGCTGCGGAGGTCGACGGCGGCACCGACACGATCGTCGCGACAGTGAAGGTCGACGGTGTCGAGCAGGAGATCGCCGGCTCCGGCAACGGCCCACTCGCCTCGTTCGTCGACGCACTGTCCACCATCGGCTACGACGTCAGCGTCCTCGATTACTCCGAGCACGCCATGTCCGCGGGCGACGACGCTCAGGCCGCCGCCTACGTCGAGGCCTCGGTCACCTCACCTGCCGGTGTGGCCACCACCGTCTGGGGCGTCGGCATCGCGACGTCGATCACCACCGCGTCACTGCGCGCCGTGGTCTCGGCCGTGAACCGCGCGCTGAAATAAGTTCCTGCTCGACGACAAGCCGCCCGTTCCTTGCGAATGGGCGGCTTTTCGTGCTTATCAGCGTCCAACCGACACTCCGCGTGGGACAATCACTCCGCTGTCGGGGCACCTTGAGGGAATGGAAGTTCGCCATGGACTCTTTCTGGGATTTTCTTTGGCTACTCATCGTCGGATTCGCCTTCGTGGCCTACCTCATGGTGATGCTGTCGATCATCGGAGACCTCTTCCGAAACCACAAGGCATCCGGGCTCGTGAAAGCCGCGTGGGTACTGTTCCTCATCATTGCGCCGTTCTTCACCGCACTGATTTACCTCATCGTGAACGGCGGCAACATGGCCGAGCGCCAGGTTGCAGCCATGCAGCACGCCAAGGACCAGCAGGAGGACTACATCAAGCACGTCGCCGGGCGGTCGGCATCGGAGGAGATTGCACACGCAAAAGTGTTGCTGGACAACGGAACCATCGACCAGGACGAGTTCATGACGCTGAAGGCCAAAGCCCTGTCCTGAACGTCGCTTCCGCCCTGAACGCGTCGAGCACTGCCGCGATCGCCGGTAGCCGTCCTGCGTCGGGTCTCGTCGCGAGTTCGTAGATGCGCCCTGCCCGCACCCCGGACAGTTCTCTGCGCACCAAGCCCGGATGCACGACGGCGTAGCGCGGCATCAACGCCACGCCGTGCCCCGCCGCCACCAACACCTCGGTGACGCGGAAGTCGTTCACTCGCTGCATCACTCGCGGTTCTACGCCGGTGGCGGCGGCCACCGAGAGCAGCACGTCGTCCACCGGAAACCCTCCGCGCACACTGATCCAGCGTTCGTCGACCAAGTCCCGGAGGTATATCGATTCGTGTTGCGCCAGCGCATGACCGGGCGGCAGCACCAGATCGATGGGCTCACGCATGAGGGTGGTCACTTCGATGCGCGGGCCCGCGGTCGACGGTGCCCGGTCGTCGCGGTGTGTGAGCACGACGTCGTAGTCCGCCAACAGTTCCGGCACCGAAGATGCGGGCAAATCCTCGTCGCGGGCGTCGATGTCGACGTCCGAGTTCGCCAACCGCGTCAGCAACCCGGGCAGCAGCAGCGCGGCACCGGACGGGAACAGCGCAACTCGGACGCGTCCCCGCGGGGACGCCCGGTAGCGATCCATCTCTGCTGTGGCTCGATCGAGAGCGGCGAACACATCATCGGTCCTGAGCACCAATGCCCGCCCGGCGTCGGTGAGGCGCAGCCGACGCCCGTCGGGTTCGAGGAGCGTCACCCCAGCTTCCTTGACCAGCAGCTTGAGCTGCTGAGACACCGCCGACGGCGTCATGGACAGCGCCTCGGCGACGGCAGCGACGGTCCCCCTGTCGGCGAGTTCCCGGAGGACCCTGAGCCGCTCCACATTCATGTAGTAAATCTTAACTGTTGCTGCGGATATATTCGATTGTGCTGATCATTTGCTGCCGTCACGATGGACGGCATGACCACTCGCGACCGCCTCCTCGGACTGACCGTCGTCGTATTGTGGGGACTGAACTTTCTCGCCATCCGCGTGGGGCTCGATCACTTCCCGCCGTTCTTCTTCGCTGCATTGCGATTCCTGGTCATCGCCGTTCCCGTCGTGCTGTTCGTCCCGCGGCCGAAGGTTCCGCTGAAGTGGCTGCTGCTCTACGGGTTCGGGTTCGGGTTCCTGCAGTTCGCCTTCCTGTTCGCAGCGATGGCGGCCGGCATGCCCACCGGATTGGCGTCGCTCGTGCTGCAGTCGTCCGCCCCGTTCACCGTCGTTCTCGGCGCGATTCTGCTGCGCGAGCACGTCTCCCGCCGACAGGCGATCGGTATCGCGATCGCCGTGATCGGCATGGTGCTGATCGGGTGGGATCGCGCCCAGAACGCCACCCTGCTGCCGGTGATCCTCACCCTGCTCGCCGGCCTCGGTTGGGCGTTCGGCAACCTGGGGAATCGGCTCGCCAAGTCCGATTCGCCGATGACGCTGATGCTGTGGATGACCGTCGTCCCGCCGGTGCCGATGCTGGCGCTGTCGGCGATGGTCGAGGGTCCGAGCACAGGCTGGCAGGCACTGATGGCATCGTTCGGTCCGCAGGGCTGGCCCGGTCTGGTCGCGTTGGCCTACATCGTGATTCCGGCCACGATCGTCGGTAGCGGCCTGTGGAGCATCCTGATGAGCCGCAACCCCGCCGGTCTCGTCGCGCCGTTCTCGCTGCTCGTTCCCGTCGTCGGCATCGCGGGTGCCTGGATCTTCCTGGGCGAGAACCCCTCGGTGCTGGCACTGATCGGTGGCGTCGTCGTCATCGGCGGGTGTCTCGGGGGCATGGCGGTCCGACGACCTGTCGAAGTACTGGAGAAAGCACCGGTGTGAGGGACGACCGCCGACGTGAAACTGTGCGCTCTTCTGTGCCAGACTCGGCGGATGGTTGAAGTGGGTGAGCGCAGACGTATCGGCGCACGTGGTCGCGTGGCTCTGCGCGCGGCGGAGCTGGCGACCTGGGCGTCCCGCAAAGCAGGCCGCGGCAAGGGATCGATGATCGGCGGCCTCGTCGCACTCAAGATCGACCCGGACATCCTCGGCGGACTCGGCCGCGGTCGACGCACCGTCATCGTCACCGGCACCAACGGCAAGTCCACCACCACCAGAATGACTGCTGCGGCGCTGGCCACCCTCGGTGACGTCGCCACCCAGGCCGACGGCGCGAACATGGACGCCGGCATCGTCGCTGCACTGCACGCCCACTTCGACGCCGAGCTGGCCGCTCTCGAGGTCGACGAACTGCACGTCCCCCATGTGTCCGACGCCGTCGATCCCGCTGCCATCGTGCTGCTCAACCTCAGTCGCGATCAGCTCGACCGTGTGGGCGAGATCAACATGATCGAACGCAAGCTGCGCGCGGGCCTGGCCCGGCACCCCGAGACCGTCGTCATCGCCAACTGCGACGACGTCCTCGTCACCTCCGCCGCGTTCGACGCACCGAACGTCGTCTGGGTCGCAGCGGGTGGTGGATGGGCAGGCGACTCGGTCAGCTGCCCGCGCACCGGCGAACCCATCGTGTGGGACGGCGAGCATTGGTACAGCACCGGCAGTGATTTCAAGCGCCCGACGCCGGACTGGTGGCTCGACGACGAGAATCTCTACGGCCCCGACGGGCTCGTACTGCCGATGACTCTGGCGTTGCCAGGAAAAGCCAACCGCGGCAACGCAGCTCAGGCTGTCGCCGCGGCAGTGACCCTGGGCGCGAGCGCGGAAGATGCCGTCGCGGCCGCGTCGAGCGTCGACGAGGTAGCCGGACGCTACTCCACCATTCAGTACGGACCGCATTCCGTCCGAATGCTTCTCGCGAAGAACCCCGCGGGCTGGCAGGAAGCGCTGTCGATGATCGACCCCACCTGCGACGGACTCGTCATCGTCGTCAACGGGCAGGTTCCCGACGGTGAAGACCTGTCGTGGCTGTGGGATGTCCGCTTCGAGCACTTCGAGAACGTCGCCGTGGTCGCCGCCGGTGAGCGCGCGACCGACCTCGGTGTGCGTCTGCTCTACGCCGGTTCGCAGCACACCACCATCGCAGATCCGTTGCAGGCCATCGCATCCTGCCCGCCGGGACGAGTCGAAGTGCTCGCCAACTACACCGCGTTCCGCGATCTCGGGCGCGCGCTGGCACGTGAGGTGAAAGATGTCTGAGTCCACCGTTCGCATCGGCCTCGTCCTGCCCGACGTGATGGGCACCTACGGCGACAACGGAAACGCGCTCATTCTGCGGCAGAGACTGCGGATGCGAGACATCGACGCCGAGGTCGTCCAGATCACCCTGAACGATCCGGTTCCCGATTCACTCGACGTGTACACCCTTGGTGGAGCGGAGGATTCAGCTCAACGCCTCGCGACCCGTCATCTCACCCGATACCCGGGACTGCAGAACGCGGCCGCCCGCGGGGTGCCGGTGCTCGCCATCTGTGCCGCGATCCAGGTCCTCGGTCACTGGTACGAAACCTCCGCGGGTGAACGCGTCGACGGCATCTCCCTGTTCGACGTGACCACCGCACCTCAGGCCACCAGGTCCATCGGTGAAGTCGTCACCGAACCCGCGCTCGACGGCCTGAGCCAGAAACTCTCCGGTTTCGAGAATCACCGCGGTGGAACAACTCTCGGACTCGACGCGTCCCCTTTGGCCAAGGTCACCCACGGCGTGGGCAACGGCGTCGGCGACGGCCGCGAAGGCGTCGTACAAGGTTCTGTGATCGGCACCTACATGCACGGCCCGGTACTCGCCCGAAACCCGGAGTTGGCGGACTACCTGCTGGAGCGGGCGTTGGGCGCGACTCTCGCGCCACTGGAGTTGCCCGAGGTTGCGCAGCTGCGGAAAGAGCGGCTCCGCTAGTGCCTGCGGCAGTGGTGCGATTAAGTGCCCTGGGCGGCACCTAGCCGCACCACTGCGCAGCACTCGCACGCATACGACGTGTCCGTCCAGCCCTCCCGCACCAGAACATCACGCACCTCGCGGTACACCCCACATGGGTCAGTGGACACTTCCTGCCATCCGTAGACCAACCGCGGGCGATTACTGAGCTCGGCGGCGTTGTCTCGTAGGCGGTCTCGAAATCTGACATCCCTCGCCGAGTGGAATTGCTGACCGTCGAGCCGAACGATCAGACCACCCTCGGAATACTCGACGTCCTCGAACAACACCCGTTCACCGATGTGGTGGGGTGCCTGACGACGACCGGAAGGCAGTCCGTGCGCCTGCTCGACATCGGTCGCGTAGCGGAATTCGAGAACGGACTGGACACCACCCGCCAAGAGCGACAGGGCGTCGAGCAGGATTTTCTTGTACCGTCTCGGTCGCCGCAGTTCGATCTTCCGACGCATTGCCGAGACGGAGACTCTCCCATTGGTCATAGCTGAGACAAAAGCAGCTGCCCCCTCGTGCGCCGTCGGAGCGGATACCGCCAAGTCCAAGACCGTGTCTTCTTTGCTCGTCCGACGCGGATCGGTGTCGACACCGATGTGTTCGATGGCCAACGAACGATGCACGACCACGCCGGGATGGATACGCGCATTGCTCAGCGATGTCGGACGAGTCAGCACGTGACGCATCGTCGGCGGTTGACTGATGGCAGAGCACGCACGCGGCACAGTCAGATGGATTGGCCCGGCGTACTCACGCAGCATCCCCCACTGGTGCGCGGCGGTGTTGTGACTCAGGATCGCGCCGCCGCCTCCGTACAGCAGCGCCGCCTGCAACTCCATCTCCCGGTTGAGTGGACCATTCGTCACACAGATGACGTTCCGAAACACTCGCAGCCATTGGCCGGTCTCGACGCGGTGGCGGATGGCCTTTGGAGTGAACCCCCATGCGCGGAGCTGGACAGTGGTCACCAGCCCGTGCTGAGCATCGAGAACAGACTGCGGTATCCGGACCCCGTCGTTTTCCATGCCGGGATGATGCACCGGGGGTACGACACAGTGGCTTCGCCAGTGGCGCGAATAGGTGCCGCCCAGGGCACTTAACCGCACCACTGCCGCAGGCACTCACATACGTCGACGCCCGGTCAGCGCACGCCCTAGGGTCAACTCGTCGGCAAATTCGAGGTCTCCGCCCATGGGCAGGCCGGAGGCGAGGCGGGTAATGGCCAGGCCGGGGAAGTCTCGCATCATGCGCACCAGATACGTGGCCGTTGCTTCGCCCTCGGTGTTGGGGTCGGTGGCGATAATGACCTCGGTGACGTCCACTCCGTCGTCCTGAGTTCCCACCCGAGTCAACAGCTCTCGGATACGCAGTTGATCCGGACCCACACCGTTCAGTGGATCGAGTGCTCCGCCGAGCACGTGGTAGCGACCCTTGAATTCTCGCGTACGTTCCACGGCCTGCACATCTTTGGGCTCTTCGACGACGCAGATCATCGATCTGTCTCGACGCGAATCGGCACAGATTCGGCACAGTTCCTTGTCCGAGACCGTGCCACAGACGATGCAGAACTGCACACCATCGCGGATGCGCTGCAGTGCGCGCATCAGCCGGTCCACCTCAGGCGGTTCGACACCCAGGAGGTGAAAGGCTATGCGCTGAGCACTTTTCGGACCGACTCCGGGGAACTTGCCGAGCTCGTCGATCAGATCCTGTACCGGACCTTCGTACACTGACTAGAACCCGGGCAGGCCGGGCATGCCACCGAGACCACCAGCGAGGGGACCGAGCTTCTCGCTCGCGACGTTCTGCGCTGCCTTCGAAGCATCGGCGATGGCACCGATCACCAGGTCCTGCAACGTTTCGATGTCGTCGGGATCGACGACCTTGGGGTCGATGGTCAGTCCGACCACCTCACCGGTTCCCTTGACCGTGGCGACTACGAGTCCGCCGCCCGCCTGGCCGGTCACTTCGGTTTCCGCGATCTCTGCCTGCGCCGCCATCAGCTGCTGCTGCATCTGCTGGGCCTGCTGCAGGATCGATGCCATGTCGGGCTGCTCACCGGGTTGCACTGTGCCGTCCTCTCGCGTGGGTCGAAGCGAACTCCAGCGTAGTCGCACGGCAGTTCGCCCTCGGTAACGAGGATCAGCCTTGCTCCGCGCGATGGTCGTATCCGGCGGGGAGGAGTTCGCCGGCGAGAACGCTGACGAGGCCGTCGGGCGAACCGATGATGACGCGCATCAGGGGGTAGAGGTCGGCGAAGATCTGACGATCCTTGCCGCACGGGCTCTTCACCCCGCGCCCGTGGTTGCCGACCGCCACGATGTGAGTCGGCTCGGTCGCACCGGCCACCCGAGCCGCTGCAAGCGCGACGGTCTCTGCGCACGGGCCACCGGTGAAGTGATAGAGATTCACCCCGGCGAAGGTTCGGCCGTCCGCCACTCTCACCGCCGCACCCATCGTGTGGATGCCGTCCTCATCAGGTCCCGCATCCGTCGACGAATCGATTGTCTGCCTGGCCAGTTCGACCAGCGTCCGATCCCCGTCGGTCGCGGGTAGTGCGGAAGAGAAGGACACGATGCGATTCTAGGGCCCCGCGTCTGAACATCTGTCATTACTCTGCGCACGTAGTCTCGTGGCATGGATCAGCCGGCGGCCCCCGAGGGACGCCACTCCCCTCGCAAGCGCCGCGTCACCGCCGAGGCCATGGCCGAGGCAGGTATTGCCCTGACCCTGCCGAAAGTATCCGTGAAGTCGGTCGCTCAGAGCCTGGGGGTCTCGATCGTCGCGATCTACAACAACATCGACGATCTCTGCTCACTCAAAGCCCTGGTGGCGGAGGAGATTCTCCGCAGGTGGTCGCCGCCGCTTCCCGGTGACGACGAATCGATGCACGACGCCCTACTGAAACTCGCCTCCGCGATGCGCAAACTCGTGCACACGAATCCGGGCATCGCGCAGTACCTGATCGGCCTGACCCCCAGCTCGATCGATGCCCTTCGTATGGCCGACGCCGTCCAGACGCGCTACCGACTGCGCTACGACCTCACCCCCAAGCAGGCGACGTGGGCCGTCATCACCGTCGTCGAGCACGCGATCGCATTGGCCGAGATCGTCTACAACGATGCCCGACGCGATCGTGAGTACGACGACGCGATCGCTGCCCGCACCGACCTCGACACCCTGCCCGGGGCCTACGACACGATCGACCGCGGACCCGACGGGATGTTTCTGTGGTCGATGCGCACCGTGGTGGTCGGGACCCTGGCGCTCATCCAGGCCCCCGACTTCGAGCGGATCTAGATCAACTCGCGACGCAGGTTCTCCAGCGTCGCGGCCTGGATCTTCTTCAGTCCCAGCGGCGCGAAGGTCTTCTCGAAGAATCCGCCGATGCCGCCTGCACCCTTCCATTCGGTCGTCGTGGTGACGGTGGTGCCTGCGCCGTCCGGGGCGACCGACCAGGTGGTGACCATGGACGAATTGGCGTCGCGTTCGGTGATGGTCGATCCGGCGACGGTGATGGTGGCGGCGACATTGCGCACTCGCTTCTCGGTGGCCTGCAGGGTCCACCTGACCACGGTTCCGTCTCCTTGCCCGCCCGCGACCACCTCGTAATCGCGGTACTGCTCGGGCAGGATGCGCGGGCGCACCGTCTCGTAGTCGGCGAGCGCGGTGAGCACCCGATCCGGTGCGGCAGCGATGGTGACGGAACTGGATGCACTGACCTGAGCCACGAAAACGTTCTCCTTCTCTAGCGGACGGGATGTGCATCCATCCTGCCTCGCCGACCGCTCGCGTCCGGCATTGCGTCGAGCGCCGTGTGATGTGCTTAACAAGATAATTCTGGAGCACGCAAAACACATGCATGACCCAACCATTTGTCCGATTTGATCGGATTACCGGTCGAGATTCGGCAACAGTTGCGTGAAGTTTCACCGGTCGGACGCCAATGCCGGTGGATACCACGCGGTACGAGATATAGCGTCAGTATGTGGCTTCAGTGAATGCTCTTCTCGGACGACGGCCAGAACCGAGGGAGAGCGGTTACGCAGCGCACCGGTCGGGTGTCGAGCAGCTGCTTCGCAGCTATCGCGCAATTCCGGCCGATGCGACGGTGCGTCTGGCGAAGAAGACGTCCAACCTGTTCCGGGCCAGGACGTCCACCACCACGCCGGGTCTCGACGTATCGGGCCTGAGCAAGGTCATCTCCGTCGATCCCGCCTCGCGCACAGCCGATGTCGCCGGCATGTGCACCTACGAGGACCTGGTCGACGCGACGCTTCCCTACGGTCTCGCGCCCCTCGTCGTCCCGCAGCTCAAGACGATCACCCTCGGTGGAGCCGTCACCGGACTCGGTATCGAGTCGACGTCGTTTCGTAGTGGACTCCCGCACGAATCGGTGCTGGAGATCGATGTACTCACCGGTAGCGGCGAGATCGTCACCGCGACACCGGAGGGCGAACACGCAGATCTCTACTGGGGCTTCCCCAACTCGTACGGCACCCTGGGCTACTCCACTCGGCTGCGGATCCAGCTCGAACCCGTGCTGCCGTATGTCGCGTTGCGCCACCTACGATTTCACGATCTCGACACTCTCCAGTCCACGATGGACACCATCGTCGAACAGCGCGAGTACGACGGCATCGAGGTCCAGTACCTCGACGGTGTGGTGTTCAGCGCCGACGAAAGCTATCTCACCCTCGGTGTCCAGACCGACGAACCGGGGCCGGTCAGCGACTACACCGGTGCCGACATCTTCTACCGCTCGATCCAGCACGCGTCGGACACACCGAAGACCGACCGCCTCACCATTCACGACTACCTGTGGCGCTGGGACACCGATTGGTTCTGGTGCTCCCGCGCATTCGGAACACAGAACCCGAGAATCCGACGCTTCTGGCCGCGCAAGTACCGGCGCAGTAGTTTCTACTGGAAGTTGATCGGCCTCGATCGCAAGTACGACATTGCCGATCGACTCGAGAAGCGCAAGGGAAATCCGCCGCGCGAACGCGTCGTGCAGGATGTCGAGGTTCCGATCGAACACACCGCCGGCTTCGCGCAGTGGTTCCTCGACAACATCCCGATCGAGCCGTTGTGGTTGTGCCCGTTGCGTCTTCGTGAGCCCGCAGCGCCAGGTGCCAATCCGGCCCGACCGTGGCCGCTGTACCCACTCGAACCGAAACGCACCTACGTCAACATCGGCTTCTGGTCCTCGGTCCCGATCGTTGCAGGCGAACCCGAGGGTGCCGCGAACCGCGCTATCGAGAAGAAAGTGACCGAGTTCGACGGGCATAAATCGCTGTACTCGGATGCTTATTACACCGAGGATGAATTCGCCGTGCTGTACGGCGGTGAGAGATATATCCAGCTGAAGAAGAAATACGATCCCGAATCCCGATTGTTGGATTTGTACTCGAAGGCTGTGCAACGCAGATGACGACGTTCAAGGACTCCGGCAATCGCACGGTGAACGGTGCCCAGAAGCTCAAGATCTCCGAGATTCTGGAACTGATCTCCGACGGCAACATCCCACTGCGCTTCACCGCATACGACGGCAGCACCGCAGGACCCGAGGACGCGAGAATCGGCCTCAACCTCAAGAGCCCTCGTGGAACCACTTATCTCGCAACCGCTCCCGGCGATCTCGGCATGGCGCGCGCGTACGTCTCGGGCGATCTCGAAGCAACGGGCGTCCATCCCGGCGACCCCTACGAGTTGCTGGCACTGATGGGCGACGAGCTGCACTTTCGCCGGCCCTCGGCCATGACACTGACATCGATCGCCCGCTCGCTCGGCTGGGATGTGTTGCGGCCCATAGCTCCCCCGCCCCAGGAGGCGATTCCGCGGTGGCGTCGCATCGCAGAAGGTCTGCGCCACTCCAAGACTCGGGACGCGGAAGCGATCCATCACCACTACGACGTGTCCAATGCCTTCTACGAGATGGTGCTGGGCCCCTCGATGACGTACACGTGTGCTGCGTTCGAGAGCAACGATCAGTCTCTGGAAGCGGCGCAGGAGAACAAGTATCGACTGGTGTTCGACAAGCTCGGACTGAAGCCGGGCGATCGTCTACTCGACATCGGCTGTGGCTGGGGTTCGATGGTGCGCTACGCCGCGCGCAGAGGCGTCCAGGTCATCGGCGTGACGCTCTCGCAGGAGCAGGCGTCGTGGGCGCAGAAGGCCATCGCCGACGAGGGCCTGTCCGAGTTGGCCGAGGTGCGTTTCTCCGACTACCGCGACGTCGCCGAGACCAACTTCGACGCCATCTCCTCCATCGGACTGACCGAGCACATCGGCGTGCACAACTACCCGTCGTACTTCTCGTTCATCCAGTCCAAGCTGCGGGACGGCGGCCGGCTGCTCAACCACTCGATCACGCGTCCGGACAATCGCGCGCATGCCAAGGCGGGCAGCTTCATCGATCGGTACGTCTTCCCCGACGGCGAGCTCACCGGTTCCGGACGCATCATCACCGAGATCCAGGACGTCGGTCTCGAGGTCCGTCACGAGGAGAACCTGCGCGAGCACTACGCACTGACCCTCGCCGGATGGTGCCGAAACCTCGTCGACAACTGGGACGCCTGCGTCGCCGAGGCGGGCGAGGGAACAGCCCGCGTGTGGGGCCTGTACATGGCCGGGTCCCGTCTGGGATTCGAGCGCAATGTGGTTCAGCTGCACCAGGTTCTGGCGGTCAAGCTCGGACCGAAGGGCGAAGCAGGAGTCCCCCTGCGGCCCTGGTGGGACGGCTGACCGATGTGAGTGGAACTTCGTAGTGGACTACGAAGTTCCGTGCACATGGGAGCGTCAGCGACCTGTCGCCCGCAGGATTACGCGAGCGGTTTCGACTGGCTGATCCCAGTGCGGAAAGTGTCCGCATTTGTCGAACCAGTGCAGGGTGGCGTCGGGGAATCGCTCCAACGCCACCTTGGCCTGGCTGGGCGTCGTCACCTTGTCCTGGCGGCCCCAGCCGATGAGCA
Source organism: Rhodococcus sp. SBT000017 (assembly GCF_003688915.1). Lineage (NCBI taxonomy): Bacteria > Bacillati > Actinomycetota > Actinomycetes > Mycobacteriales > Nocardiaceae > Rhodococcus > Rhodococcus sp. SBT000017. The sequence goes on along the minus strand of NZ_REFU01000001.1, from coordinate 4,087,481 downwards.
GCGAGCCTTGCAGCGACCCCTTCGGCGCACCGATTTGCTTGGGCCCGTGGATCAAGGCCTTGCGGGCGGCGTCCAGCGAGGGTGAAGTCTTGGCCGAGAAGCCCTTCAGCTCCCGCTCCACCAATCCACTCGGCAATTTCCACGGGGCAGCCGAGAACTGTGCCAGCGCAGCCGTTCTCGTCACCGGATTACCGGCCAGGAACGGCACAAGCGGCTGCACGTTCTTCATCAGCGCCAACGATGCGGTGATCGTGGCTCCGAAGATCTTGACCTGACGGTCGTTCCAGAAGCCACCGGGATCGAGCGCCACCATCGACCCCCGATGACCGCGACGGGCCAGTTCGACGACCATCCGCGCACCCATCGAGCTACCGACGAGGTCTGCGTCGGACAGTCCCTCGTTGTCGAGGAACTCCCTCAGCGCGTCGGTCAACGTCGCGATGGAGACCTCGGGGAGCGGCGGGGTCTGCCCGAACCCGGGCAGGTCGAGGGCGATGACCTCTCGATGCTTGGCGAGGGCGGGAACGATCGGGTCCCAGTTTCGGTGGGAGGACCCGAGCCCGTGGACGAGGACGATCGGGGTTCCGGTTCCGGTTCTGACACAGTGCATACCCCGCGTGGTACCCCGAGCGCGCCGTTCTACACCTTCGGGCTGTAGTGCGAGGGGTCCGATCGCCTCTCCACCGGCGGCAGATTGCGGGCAGGTGTGTGCACGAGCGGTGCCGTTCTCGGGATCCGGCCCTTGACGCGGTCCCATCCGGCGCGGCCTCGCGGGTGCAGTCGCCGTCGCGGTGGTACCAACCCGAACACGAGGTTCACCGCCTTGCCGAACAGCGTGAAAAGCTTTTCGTCCTGTGCGGACCAGCTGTAGCCCAGGAGCTTGCGTACCGGCTCGTCGTAGAGGCCGACGGTGATCCAGACGAACAGCCTCGCCACCGGACGCCGGAGCACGGCCCAGATCGGCTCGGGCAGCCAGGATGCGTACGGCGGTGGTCCCAGCTTCGACAGGTCCAACACCCCACGCGCGGCCATGTTGTCCTCCAACACGGTGCTGCACATGTGGTCCCAGTACGTCTGGAACTCGGGCCAGGTGGCGGGCACCGACCGCATGCTCATGCCGTAGAGGCGGTACCACTGCACGTGCTCGTCGAACAGCTGGACCTTCTGAGCCTCGGTCAGTCCGCCCATGAAGTGGTCCGCAGTGAGCACGGTGCCCATGAAGAAGGTGGCGTGTGCCCAGTAGAACGTGTCGGGATCGAGCGCGTGGTACTTGCGGCCTTTGGCGTCGATTCCCTTGATGTTCGTGTGATAGCCGCGGACCTGCAGTGCGGTCTCCTCGGCCCGATCGCCGTCGAACACGACCCCGCCGATGGGATACAAGGACCGATACAGGCGCTGCCAGCGCTCGTCGAAGAACGTGGAGTGTTGCTCCACCCCGGCTCCGAGCCCCGGGTGCATGTTCTGCATCGAGCCTGCCCAGACGCCCTGCAGCATCCCCCGCCAGTCGCCGAAGTACTTCCAGGTGAGTGAATCGGGACCGAGCGGGACGGGTCGAGCGGACTGACTACGCATGTTGTCAGACTAGGGTTGACAACATGCGTAGTCAACAGTTGGAGGAACGCAGATCCAAGCGGTACGACGCGTTGCTCGCGGCCGGGGTCGAGCTCCTCGGCTCCCCGGACGGACCGGCCGTCAACGTGCGCGCCGTCTGCCGTACCGCCGGACTGACCGAGCGGTATTTCTACGAGAGCTTCTCCGACCGCGACACCTTCGTCCGGGCGGTGTACGCATGGGTGGGCACGAGAGCGCAGAGCACCTTGCTCGACGCCGTCATGCAGGCGACCACCGCCGAGGACACCATCTCCGCGCCGGTACGCGCATTCGTCGAACTCATCATCGACGAACCGCGAACGGGACGGGTGCTGCTCATCGCACCGTTGGCCGAACCGGCGCTCAGCCGCCGCGGACTCGACCTGCTGCCGGGCTTCGTCGAGCTGGTGCATTCGCAGCTTCCCGACTCCGCCGACCGACAGCTGATCGCCGTCGGAACCGTCGGGGCACTGACCGCCCTGTTCATCGGCTATCTCGACGGCACCGTCACCGTCGCCCGCGAAGCCCTCGTGGCGCACTGCATTCGGCTGATTTCCGAAGCCTCCATGCGAGGATGACACCACCTCTAATCGAAGGAGTTCTTTCATGTCCGATCTCGACCAGTCGTTCGCCGACGCGCAGGTAGACGTCAAGAAGCTCACGTCCAAGCCGAGCAACGACGACCTACTGAGCCTGTACTCGCTCTACAAGCAGGGTTCGATCGGTGACGCCTCGGGTAAGCGGCCGGGACGACTGGACATGGTGAACCGCGCAAAGTTCGATGCCTGGGCGAAGCTCGAAGGTACGAGCCAGGATTCGGCGAAGCAGCAGTACGTGGATCTGGTGACCAAGCTCCTCGCCGGCTGAGCCTACGGCTATGGTCGAGTGCGGGGGTAACGCAACGAAGGGACCCGCATGAGACGCACCGACACCGACGTCGACGAGGCCGAGCTCGATATCGAGAAGCCGAAGACCCACGCGGCAGGCCCCGTCGCCGTCGCAGTGTCGATGAAGCGAGCACTCGGGCACATGGGCCCGAAGCGCACCGCGCAGACGCTCCTCAAGCTCAACCAGGCCGAGGGTTTCGACTGCATGAGCTGCGCCTGGCCCGACCCGGATCCGGGCCATCGGCATGCAGCGGAATTCTGCGAGAACGGCGCGAAGGCCGTTGCCGAGGAGGCGACGACGACGCGTGCGACGCCGGAGTTCTTCGCGCAGCACAGCATTGCCGAGCTCGACGGTCACACCGAGCATTGGCTCGGCCAGCAGGGCCGCATCACGCATCCGATGATCAAGCTGCCTGGCGGCACTCACTACGAGCCCATCGAGTGGGACGACGCGTTCCGCCTGATCGGCGACGAGCTGAAGTCGCTCGCCAGTCCGGACGAGGCCATCTTCTACACCTCGGGCCGCGCCTCGAACGAGTCCGCGTTCACCTACCAGCTCTTCGCCCGGGCATTCGGCACCAACAACATGCCCGACTGTTCCAACATGTGTCACGAGTCGACGTCCATCGCGCTGCAGGAGTCGATCGGCATCGGCAAGGCCAGTGTCACCCTCGATGACGTCCACAACGCCGAACTGATCATCCTGGCCGGCCAGAATCCCGGCACCAATCACCCGCGCATGCTCTCGGCCCTCGAGCTGGCGAAGCAGAACGGCGCAAAGATCCTGTCCATCAACCCACTTCGCGAAGCGGGTCTGCTCAATTTCAAGAACCCGCAGACCCCGCGCGGCATGGTGGGACCGGGAACGGACCTGTCGGATCTGCATCTGCCGATCAAGCTCAACGGCGACCTCGCACTGTTCCAGGCGCTCGGTTCCCTGCTGGTGAAGTGGGACGCGCTCGATCACGAGTTCCTCGACAACTACACCGTCGGTTTCGACGCGTGGAAAGCGCATGTCGCCGAAGTCGACTGGGATCTCGTCACCGAGGTGACCGGACTGTCGGTAGCGCAGATCACCGAGGCCGCCGAGATGCTGCGCGACTCCAAGGCAACGGTCTTCTGCTGGGCAATGGGCCTGACGCAGCACCGCAATGCCGTCGCCACCATCAAGGAAGTCACCAATCTCGCGTTCGCGCAAGGCAATATCGGCAAGGCAGGAGCCGGTCTCCTGCCGGTCCGTGGTCATTCCAACGTCCAGGGCGACCGCACCATGGGCATCTGGGAGCGCCCTCCGGTGAAGTTCCTCGACGCGATGGCGGCGGAGTTCGACTTCGAGCCACCGCGCGAACACGGCTTGGACACCGTCGATTCCATCCGAGCCATGCGCGACGGCAAGGCGCACTTCTTTCTCGGCCTCGGCGGGAACTTCGTCCAGGCCACACCGGACAGTGACGTCACCTTCCTGGCGCTGCGGTCGATGCGGATGACGGTGCAGATCTCCACCAAGATCAATCGCTCACACCTGGTGTGCGGCGAGACCGCACTGATTCTGCCGACCCTTGGCCGCACCGAGAAGGACGTGCAAGCCAGTGGCGAGCAATGGATTTCGGTCGAGGACTCCACCTGCTCGGTGCACTCCTCACGCGGTCCGCTGAAGCCTGCGAGCGAGTTCCTCCGTTCGGAGGTCGCCATCGTCAGCGGTATCGCCGAGGCCACCCTCGGGGATCGCTACGGTCTCGACTGGAAGGGCTTCCGCGACGATTACCGCAACATTCGCAAGCACATCTCCCGCGTCGTCGCCGGATGCGAGGGCTACGAGGTCAATGTTCGACGCCCCGGCGGGTTCGTGCTCCCGCATCCACCCCGCGACAGTCGGACGTTCGAAACCAAGAGCGGCCGAGGCGAATTCGCAGTATCACCGATCGACGTGCTGCAGGTTCCGCCGTGCCATCTGATTCTGCAGACCCTGCGTAGCCACGATCAGTTCAACACGACCATCTACGGCCTCAGCGATCGCTACCGCGGCATCGAGAACGGCCGACGCGTCATCTTCGTGCACCGAGAGGACATCTCGACTCTCGGCTTCCGCGACGGCGACATGGTCGATCTCGTCACCAAGTGGGACGACGACGACGTGGAACGGTGCGCGCCGTCGTTCCGCATCGTCGAGTACGACACCCCGCGCGGGTCGGCTGCTGCGTACTACCCCGAGACCAATCCGTTGATCCCGCTGGATTCGACTGCGCTGCAGAGCAACTGCCCCACCTCGAAGTCGGTGATCATCTCGATGGTTCCGGCCGGGACGGGCGTGCAGGGAACGGCGAACGGCCATCAGGACAACGAGGGATCGGACGAGGGCCACAAGTCGCACCCGCAGCCGCATCATCTGAGCTGAGGATCTAGTCAGACCAGAGCCCGCCCGGAACGCATCCGACGCTGGACATCGCGCAGCAGGATGTTGAACGGCAGTGCTCGCACCACAGGCGGCGATATCCGGTTGAGCAGGGCCGCGCTGCGCAGCAGTAGCGCAAACCGTCTCTGCTTGACCGGATCCCAGGGCAGTTCCATCTCGTCCCGGAATCGCTGGGGTAGGAATCCGGTGGTCACGAAGCGGAAGAACGGCCCGATCAGCGGATGCAGTGCTGCGGGTCTGGCAAACGTGGCCGACGCGATGCCGTACAGGTAGCGCCTGATCGTCGGGTCGATGTGAATGTCGTCCAGCGCTGCGTCCCAGTACTTCTCGAAGGCTGCTCGATCTGCGGGCCACATCTCGCGTGGCATCTGCAATGTCGAGCCGAGCACGTGACACGCCTGGTACATCTCGTCCGCGACGGCCGGATCGGGTGGCCCGTACAGCGCAACGTACACATCCTCGAAACCTCGGTAGAGGCACGCCGCCACCCACAGCTGCAGGTTGGGATCGAAGGCGTTGTACTTCACCGGACTGTCGACCGTCGACCGTACGGCTGCATGAGATCTGTTGGTCGCCTTGCGGTATGCGGCCTTGGTCCTGTCGTCTCCCATACCCGCCACGGCGAGGTAGGACAACGTGGTTCGGGTGCGCTTGATCGGGTGCCGGTTGATCTGCCCGGATTCGACACGGCTCTCGAACACCCCGTACCCGACGGCCGGGTGTCCGAGTTGCATGATGACGTTCGCCGAACCGGCGAGCAGCCCCAGCCCGGTCATGGACTTGCGTAGAAAGTCGTTGTCGGCGCTCATGATTCGGTTGGTTCCTTCCACCGTCGAGCATCTGAGTACGTGCGTATTCAGATGACGTTAGGCGGGGATGCCGAGAGATGTCAAGATGTGATCATGCCCGATTCACCCCGCACCTACGGAGGCGTCGACGGCTCGGCTCGAATCGCCGAGCGTCGTCGCACTCTCGTCGAGGCCGGCCTCGATCTACTCGGAACCGCGAAGCCCGACTTGACCGTTCGCGGGGTATGCCGCCGGGCCGGCGTCGTCAGCCGCTACTTCTACGAGAGCTTCGCAGACCGGGACGCGCTGATGGAGGCGGTGTACGACCACGTCGTCGACGATGTCGCAGCCATCGCGCTCGACGCGGTCGCGGCAGCACCGAAGGACGACCGCGAACGGGTACGCGCCGGGATCCGTGCGATCGTGCGCGCTGTCGCAGAAGACCCGCGCCGCGGGTTCCTCCTCTTCTCCGCCACGACGGTCGGAGACATCCTGGTGGCCAAACGGGCCGAGTCGACCAAGATGTTCGCCCACCTGCTGGCGACTCAGGCCACCGAGTTCTACGGCACCACGAGAGACCACAATCTCGATCTGACAAGCCATTTCGTCGTCGGCGGGTTCGCTCAGGTCCTCACCGCGTGGCTCGGCGGAGAACTGGAACTGAGCGAGGAGACCATCGTCGACCGCTGCACCGAACTGCTGTTGGCCGCCTCACCCATGTAACCGCCTCACCCGTGCAGCCCATGCACCAATGTCGCACCGACGAGGAACTGCATGCACATCAGGTCCGCGACACCGTCGGCGTCCCGTCGACGAAATGCCTCGATCAATTCCTCGTGGCTGCTGAGCGCATGCTCGCACCACTGCCGGTTCGACGCGTACAGCCGGGCAGGCGTGTATCTGACGGCACCCAACAGAAACCATGCCAGCTTGGTCCCACCGGCGACTTTGTTGATGTATCTGTGGAATGCGAACTCACAGGATTCGATGCCGTCGAGGTCGCATCGGAACACCGCATCACGTAGTCGGTCGTTCAATGCACGCATCGCGTCTATCTGTTCGTCGGTGATGACGTGGGCCGCGCGGCGAGCCAGTGTGCCCGCAATCGTGCCCTGCAACCAGAAGATGTCGTCGATGTCCTGCTGGGTCAGTTCGCTGACGCGGTAGCCGCGCCGCGGTACCAGCTCCACCAGCCCCTCACCGCGGAGAGACACCAGCGCTTCACGCACCGGTGTCGCGCTCACACCCAGTTCGGTGGCCGTTTCGTCGATGCGCACGAATGCACCCGGCTCGAGCGCACCCGTGACGATCTGCTGGCGAATACTTGCGGCGACATCCTCCGAGAGCTGCGGGCGACGACGCAACACGATGACCTAGAGTCCGTACGTCTTGCCGATGATGTCACGCTGAATCTCGTTGGTACCGCCGTAGATCGAGGACACGAGAGTCGTCCGGACATGCTTTTCCATGTCGAACTCCGTGGCGTAGCCGTAGCCGCCCATCATCTGCATACCCTCGAGTGCCACCTTCTTCGCGGTCTCGGTGAGCTTGAGCTTGGCCATCGACGCCTCGCGTGGGAAGAGCTTCGTCGGGTTCTCGTCGACCAACCGAGCCACGTGGTAGACCAGCAGCCGTCCACACTCGATCTCGGTGGCCAGATCGGCAATTCGATGTCGCAGTGCTTGGAACGTCCCGACGGGCCGTCCGAATTGCTTACGCTGGGTGATGAAGTCGAGTGTGTCGTCGAACGCTCGTTGAGCAGTGCCGAGCATCATCGCCGCGAGTATGAGGCGCTCGATGTTCAGACCGGTCATCAGCTGAGACCATCCCTGCCCTTCCACCCCGACCACTGCGTCCTCGGGAAGCACGCAATCGGTGAAGTACAGGTCGTTGACTTCCTTGCCGCCCATTGTGTCGATGCCGATGATGTTCAGGCCCTCGACATCGGCCGGAACGTCGAACATCGTCAGACCCTCGTGCTTCCCACCCTCTTTGCCGGTGCGTGCCACGAGCAGGATCCGATCGGCGAAATGCGCGTTGGAGCACCAGGTCTTCTGTCCGTTGATCAGCCAGCCGGAGTCGGTCTTCTCGGCGCGGCAGCTCAGATTTCCCACATCCGAGCCGGCCTCGGGCTCGGACATCGAGATCGAATAGCTACGCCCGGCGACGATGCCGCCGAGAACGGTGTCCTTCTGTGCGGGTGTGCCGAACTTCTCGTACGCCGCGCCGGTGATCAAGGTGGGCCCGATGCCGCCGATGGGAGCCATGGCCTTGGCGGATTCTTCGAGCAGGATGCACAGGTCGACGGTGCTGCCGCCCGCCCCACCATGTTCCTCGGAGATGATCGCGCCCAACCAGCCCAGCTCGGCCATCTTGTCGTAGAGCGCCTGGTTGTGAGTGTGCTTCCCGTGTTCGGTGAGCGCGTCCCGTTGGGACCTGGTGCCCGCTTCCTTGGCACAGAAGGACGCGACCGCCTGCGCGAATGCGGTCTGTTCCTGGGTGAGATCGATACTCATGGATCTACTCCTGCACATCGGGGCCGACGGGGGTTGTAGCAACCGAATCGGACGCATAGTGTGTCCTGGACAACATTGAATCACATCAAATATATGTGATGCGATCTGCTGGAGGATAGAGCCCGTGACGGACCAGATCGAACGAACGAACGAGAGCACCTTCGAAAGCCTCGACCCGAGAACAGGTGTCGCACTCGCCACGTATCCGATCGCGGGCACCGCGGAGGTCGACGTCGCCGTCGCTCGCGCCCGTTCGGCCGCGCGATGGTGGGACGTGCAGGGCTTCGTCGGACGCAAACGATGGCTGCTCGAATTCAAGTCCGCCATCGCCAAGGACGCCGCGAGCCTCGCTACCGTCATCGCCGCCGAAACCGGCAAGCCCGACGAGGACTCCCTGCTCGAGGTCATGCTGGGCGTCGAACACCTCGACTGGGCGGCCCGCAGCGCCGAGAAGATTCTGCGGCAGCGCAAAGTCGGATCGGGCCTGCTCGCCGTGAATCAGAAGGCCTACGTCGGCTACCGCCCGTTCGGCGTCGTCGGAGTCATCGGCCCCTGGAACTACCCGCTCTACACACCGATGGGTTCCATCGCGTACGCCCTCGCGGCAGGCAACACCGTCGTGTTCAAACCGAGCGAACTGACGCCGGGCGTCGGGACCTGGCTCGCCGAGAAGTGGCAGTCACTGGCCGCTCCGCACCCGGTGTTCCAGACGATCACCGGCGACGGATCCACCGGCACCGCCCTCGTCGAATCCGGCGTCGACAAGATCGCGTTCACCGGCTCCACCGCCACGGCCAAGAAGGTCATGGCCACCTGCGCGAAGTCGCTGACCCCGCTCGTCGCCGAGTGCGGCGGGAAGGACGCGATGCTCGTCGACGCAGACGCGGACATCACTGCCGCAGTGGAATTCGCGACGTTCGGAGCGATGGGCAACGCCGGGCAGACCTGCGCGGGCGTCGAACGCATCTACGTCGCGGCTCCGGTGTACGACCGATTCGTCGGTGAATTCACGGCCGCGGTGAAGGCACTGAAGCCCGGCGGAACGAAGACCTCGTCCTACGGTCCGATGACACTGGGCAAGCAGAGCGACATCGTGCGAGGCCAGATCGAGGACGCTCTGGCCAAGGGCGGCAAGGCCGTGGTCGGCGGACTCGACTCGCTGCACGGGCCGTACATCGACCCGGTAGTTCTCACCGACGTACCCGAGGATTCGACGGCGATCACCGAGGAGACCTTCGGTCCGACCGTGGTGGTCAACAAGGTGCGCGATCTGGACGAGGCCATCGAACGGGCCAACGCGTCCAAGTACGGACTCGGCGCATCGGTCTTCACCCAGGACGGAGCGGTGGGCAGGCGCGCCGCCGAGAAGCTCGATTGTGGTGTCGTGACCGTCAATTCGGTGCTCGGCTTCGCCGGTGTTCCGGCGCTGCCGTTCGGCGGAACGGGCGACTCGGGATTCGGGCGCATCCACGGGGCCGACGGCCTACGCGAATTCAGCACCGTCAAATCCTTGACCGTGCAGAGTTTCGCAGCTCCGATCAATCTGCTGACGATGAAGCGTAAGGCACGAAACATGAAGCTTTCCGTGCTGGCACTGAAGCTTCGACACGGACGGGGCTGAAGATGGACATCACGCCGAAGAAGGGGCGCTTCGGCTGGCTCCGGCGCATCGAGGAACTCGACCCGGTGCGGGATTGTCACACGATCCACCGCATCACGGCCGGCTACGAGTTCCCTTGGGACTACCAGCGTTCGCTCGAATTCGCATTGTTCCGTACCTACTGCGTGCCGACCATCTCGGCACTGTTGGTCAAGACCGGCGAATTCGAGAACCGACCGCAGAAACGCTACGACGACACCTCGCTGCTGATGGCCGAACTGCTCGAGCACGGATACGACTCCGAGCGGGGACGTGAATCGCTTCGGATGGTCAACCGAATGCACGGTCAGTACGACATCTCGAACGACGACATGCTCTACGTGTTGACGACGTTCATCTACGAGCCGATCGAGTGGATCGACACCTACGGATGGCGTCGCCTGCACCCCAAGGAGAGACTCGCGACGTTCCACTTCTACCGCGAAGTGGGAAAGCGGATGGGCATCAAGAACATTCCCGAGTCGTACACCGAGTTCGCGCAGTTCAAGCTCGACTACGAGGAGCGAACGTTCCGGTTCACCGAAGACAATCGACGCATCGGCACGTACACCCTCGATCTGTACTGCACCTGGTACCCCGCTGCGCTGACCCCCGCCGTGAAGCAGGCGGTGTTCGCACTGTTGGACGACCGGATGGCCGGCGCCTTCGGCTTCCCCGCAGGCTCACCGACGGTCGAGCGGGTGGCCGTGCGGGCTCTGCGCGCCAGGGCCCGCGTGGAGCGGTTCCTACCCAAGCGGACGCACTCGCGGGCCACCGCGGACGCGTCCAACAAGACCTACCCCGGCTATCCCGTCGGCTACAGCCCTCGGGATCTGGGCGCTGCGGCGTGCCCGTACACCGCCGATTCGGCAGCACCGATCAAGGCCACTCCAGCACCGGCTTGACGGTGTCTCCGCGGCGGTGGTCGCCGAGCGCGGAGTCGATCCGGTCGTACGGATAGCGGGTGATCAGCGCATCGACGGGGAGCGCCCCCGCGGAGTACATCTCGGCGAGCGTCGGGATGAACTGCTGCGGGACGGCGTCGCCCTCGAGGCATCCGCGAATACCCCTACCGCTCAACACCGTATCCAGCAGATCCAGCTGCAACACACCGCGGCCGAGGGCCACGATCGCCAGCGTGCCGCCCTTGCCTAGAGCGGCCATCGCGTCGCGGATCACCTCGGCGTTGCCGGTGGTGTCGAGTGCATGCGTAGCGCCTCCGTCGGTCGCGTCCAGTAGCGCAGCTGCCGCATCCTCCGACTCGGGATCGATGACTGCGTGCGCACCGAGACTCGACGCCAATTCCCTTCTGGCGCTCGATCGTTCCACCGCGATCACGCGGGCACCGCTCGTGATCGCCGCGAGCACTGCCGCCATCCCCACCCCACCCGCTCCGTGCACCACCACGGTGTCCCCGGACCGGGGCTTCAGGACGTTCAGCACCGCACCGGTGCCTGTCTGCACGCTGCACCCGAGCGGAGCTGCGACGGCGAAGTCGATATCCCGATCGACGACGACGGTGTTGTCCTGACGGGTCAGCGCGAACTCGGAGAAACTCGACTGTCCGAAGAATCCGTCGAGCACCGGAGCACCCGCGCTCGTGACGCGGGACGTGCCGTCCGCGCGTGCACCGAACTGGTTGAGAGCGTGGCCGTCCACGCAGTAGGCGGGCCGTCCCTGCCTGCAATTGCCGCACACACCGCAGTGCCGGAACGTCAGCACCACATGGTCGCCGGGATCGATTCCGTGGACGGACCGGCCCACCGACTCGACCACGCCTGCGCCCTCGTGCCCGAGCAGTACTGGCCGCTGGGCCGAACCTGCCCGTCGCGCAACGAGATCGGTATGGCAGATCCCCGTCGCCTTCATCCGGACCAGGATCTCGTTCTCGCGGGGTTCGTCGATGTCGATGTTCTCGACGGTGAACGAGTCGGCAGGATCACGCGAGAGCAGTGCCCGCGCAGCGACCATCAGTCTCGCTCCAACACGAAGTAGAAGTGCTCGCCGCGAGAGAGCACCAGCTCCGGTTTGCCGTTCATGATGCCCATCAGCCTGCGGTCGTCGATCTGCTTGAAGTGATCGAAAACGGCTTTGCCGTCGTACACCATCGTGGCGGTCACCTCGCCGCGGAACTCGATGTTCCACAGCGAGGCTTCCCCGGACCCCATCTCGACGTTGGAGAACAGCGAGCCGTCATCGGCGCGGCAGATCAACGGTTGCGCCTCGGTCACGGAGACGAAGTTCTTACCGTGCCACTTGCTGGCGGGCAGTGCCCGGCACAGTCCGTGGCCGGTCTGGAAGGCGGCACCGGTCCAGCTTCCGAGGATGTCCTCGGCGCGTACGGGGGCGAGCTGCGACCAGAGTTCGTCCAGTTCACTGGCCAGGACACCCGATTGCTGTGCGAGCAATTCGTTTGCGCGCGCGATCGTTCGGTTCTCGGACATCGTTGTTCTCCGTTTCACGTCGAGTGGATTCATCCCAGGAGTACCGCTGTCATCGTCTGCTGCACCCGGGCCATGGTTCGGTCGGAGCGCTCGAACCGCACCGTGCGACCGACGTCGAAGACCAACCCGAGAGCGGCGTGGATCAGAAATTTCGAGACCACCACGCTCGTGTTCGGCCGCGCCTCACGCAGTAGCTGCGCCCAGCCGTCGATGTTGTGGCGCTGGATCCGGCGCAGTGTGGACCGCCGATCGGCCGGTAGATTTCCGATCTCGGCGAAGTACACGGCCACGAGTTCGCCCTGCCGGAAGGTCAATTCGGTGTACAGCCTCGCGAAGGTCCGCACCGCGTCCACCGGGGAGTTCGATTGCTCGAGCGCACCGGCGAGGGTGTCGGTGAGCTGGGCGTTGGCGCGATGCAACGCGGCCTCGAGCAACTCGGCCTTGCTGGGGAAGTAGCGGTACACGCTGGAGGCGGTGATCGACGCTGCTGCGCCGATGTCGTCCAGGCCCACCTCGTGGTAGCCGTGCAGATAGAACAGGCGAATCGAATGGTGCAGCAGCTCTTCGCGTTTCGATGCGTGCTCCAGCACGGCTTCGCGGTGGGGAGATGCACTGCCTTGCTGCGGAAGATCGGTCCGCAGTACCGACCGTGCCGCAGCAAGCATCGACTCCTCGATCTGTTTGGCCGACAACGCCGATCGATGCGCGGTGATGCTGGCGACGGCACTGATCGACGCCGTGGCCAGCAGTGCGGCATCCGCCTCGGACAGATCGGGGCGCAGCTGCCGCAACGGGACCGTCACCCGCTCGTGCACCGTTCGCAGCGCGCGGCGTAGGTAGTCGCGGTCCGAACCGACGAGATAGCGCCCCTCCCATCGATACAACCCACCGGTGCGGCGATTGTCGATGGTGGTGGCGATGATGGCACCGATGACCGCGTCGATCCGGGCCTGCGGGTCCTCCACCTCGATGACGGCCGGATCGGTTGCAGCGACCAAGGAGTCGGTCATCCGCATGACGGTGTCGACGAACAGGGAGTACTTGGTGGGGAAGTGCCGGTACAGCGCGGGTCCGGAAATGCCGACGGTGGCGGCGATGTCCTCGATTCCGACGGGGTGATAGCCGCGCTCGCTGAAGGCCTCGGCTGCGGCCACCAGAATCTGCGCCTTTCGATTCCGTGGCCGACGCCGCTGCGCCGTCGTACCTGTCTCGCTCATTGCCTGCCCTTGCCCCACCGGTTGTCTCGAATCCTCACAGTAGCCGCATCGATGCGAATGATCGCAAACTTACTACAGCACTGACCTGCAGAAATGTAGTCGACAGAGTTCCGGACAAAGCGGCACACAGTCTGTAGGCTGCATCACATTCGATCCCCTGCTCATACGGCTGACGAGAGGAACCGGCGATGGCCGCTCACCCGAACGAACCCGGATTGTCCAACCGAAACAACTGGAACAACCACGTTCGACGGCACGCCCTCATGCAGCCCGAAGCGGTGGCGCTTCGATTTCAGGGACGATCGATCAGCTGGCGCGAACTCGACGACCGCGTGTCGCGGTTCGCGGGCGCTCTGCACAGCCGCGGAATCGGATTCGGCGACCGGGTGTTGATCGTGATGCTCAACCGTCCCGAATACCTCGAGGCGGTACTGGCGATCAACGCGCTCGGCGCTCTCGCCGTCCCGGTGAACTTCCGGATGACTCCACCGGAGGTGGCGTTTCTCGCACAGAACAGCGGCTCCACCCTGGTGATCACCGACGAGACCCTCGCTCCGCTGGCCGAAGCAGTTGTAGCGCAAGGCGATTCACTCACCGAAATCATCACCGTCGGAGACGCCTACGAGGCGCTGCTGTCCACCGTCGAGCCGGCGTACACCGTCGACGTTCCGGACGACGCCCCGGCACTGATCATGTACACCTCGGGCACCACCGGAAGACCCAAGGGCGCTGTGCTCACGCACGCGAACATGCAGGCCCAGGCATTCACCTGCATCCGGGCACTGCAGATGAGCGCCACCGACGAGGTCGGCTTCTGCGCCTCACCGATGTTCCACATCGCCGCACTCGGCAGCCTCGCGCCGAGCCTGCTGCTCGGCATTCCCACCGTCGTCCACCCGGTCGGAGCATTCGATCCGGGCACCCTGCTCGACGTACTCGCCGCCGAGGGTGTCACCAACCTCTTCCTCGTCCCCGTGCAGTGGCAGGCGATGTGCGCCGAGCAGGCTGCCAACCCGAGAGAACTTGCCCTGCGGGTCATTTCCTGGGGTGCCGCCCCGGCATCCGACACCGTCCTGCGCGCGATGTCGGCAACGTTCCCGGGTGCGATGAACGTCGCGGTCTTCGGACAGACCGAGATGTCGCCCATCACCTGCGTGCTCGACGGCGTCGACGCCCTCCGCAAACTCGGCTCCGTCGGACGCGTCATCCCGACCATCGCAGCACGCGTCGTCGATGACGAGATGAACGACGTGGCGCAGGGCGAGATCGGCGAAATCGTCTATCGAGGGCCCACATTGATGCGCGAATACTGGGAGAACCCCGACGCGACGGCAGATGCATTCCACGGCGGCTGGTTCCACTCGGGCGACCTCGTACGCCAGGACGAGGAAGGCTTCGTGTTCGTCGTCGACCGCAAGAAGGACATGATCATCTCCGGCGGCGAGAACATCTACTGCGCCGAAGTCGAGAACGTCCTGTTCTCCCATCCCAGAATCCTCGAGGCTGCAGTGATCGGCCGCGCCGACGACAGATGGGGCGAGGTGCCCGTCGCGGTGGTGGCACTGCACGATTCGCCGGGCACCCCCGACCTGACCCTCGACGAGCTTCTCGTGTGGCTCGGCGACCATCTCGCGCGGTTCAAGCACCCCAAGGAATTGGTCGTCGTCGACGCCCTCCCGCGCAACGCGAGCGGCAAGGTGGTCAAGGTCGCACTCAGGAAGACCTACTCGCCTGCACCTGCCTGACAGACGCCTCAGGGAGGCGTCGGACATGCCCGGTACACGACGCCCTTCGAGGGCCGACACGGGGCCGAAGTGCTGGTCGGGGCACACCCCGAATCGGATAGGACGTAGCCTGGCTGGGAAGGTTCGGTGGCTCGACCGGAATGACAGTCGTGTTGTTCGGTTAGATTGGGAGAGCCACCAGGCACGATGCAAGAGGGTCGAGACCTGTCAACGAGCGACGGGTCACCACAATCGAGGAGAACAGGCCATGGCTTTACCAGTATTGACACCGGAACAGCGCACCGCGGCGCTGGCCAAGGCGGCCGAGGCACGCACTGCGCGGTCGAAGCTGCTCGCATCCGTCAAGTCCGGCGAACTCAGCGTCGCTGACGTTCTCGCCAAGGCGGAGAACGACGAGATCGTCAAGAAGACCAAGGTGTCCGCCCTGATCAAGGCCCTGCCGGGTGTTGGTTCCGTGCGCGCCGCACAGCTGCTCGAGCAGCTGTCCATCGCCGATACCCGCCGTATCGGTGGCCTCGGTGCAAACCAGCGCGAAGCCCTCCTGGCTGCCGTCGCATCCTGATTCACAACTTGCGATAACGCGTTGCCTGCAGGGCTAGCATTTCGACCATGAACGTCGAAGTGACCCTGCTGCCGGGAATCGGGGTGCGGAAGGATTTCGCCCTCGCTTCCGGGCGTCGCATCGGCGTCATCACCCGCAAGGACGGCGCGAACGAGCTGATCGTCTCGCGCAAGGACGACCCCGATGCGACGCAGGAATCCATCACGTTGAGCAATGAGGAAGCGGCGGCCCTGGGCAATCTGCTCGGGTCGCCGCAACTCATCGCTCAGCTCGGGGAAGAGCATCGTGACCTCCCCGGAATCAACACTCGCCAGCTTCCCGTCAGGGAGGGCTCGCGATACGACGGCCGCCCCCTCGGCGATACCGGGATGCGCACCAAGACCGGCGTCTAGATCGTCGCAGTGATGCGTGCAGGCCAAGTACAACCATCACCCACTCCGAGCTTCACCCTCGTCTCCGGCGATCTGCTGGTCGCCGTCGGAACCGCCGATGGGCTCGACGCAGCCGCCAGGATCCTCGGCAATGCCTGACAATCGTCGGTACTGACCGGTGGCCGAGACTGCACTCGCTCTCACCGAACTGGGAGCGGTGTTCTTCGTCCTCGGCCTACTGGCACGCGTTGCAGGCAAGTTCGGTGTCTCCCCCATTCCGTTCTATCTGCTCGCCGGTCTCGCCTTCGGCAACGGCGGCATCGTCACCCTCGGCGGCATCGACGAGTTCAGTGAACTCGCCAGCGAAATCGGCGTCGTCCTGCTGCTGCTCCTGCTCGGACTCGAGTACACCGCCACCGAACTCGTCACCGGACTGCGCCGCTCCTGGATGGCCGGGCTGGTCGACATCGTCCTGAACTTCACCCCGGGCGCAGTCGTCGCACTACTGCTCGGCTGGGGCGGCGTCGGGGCGCTGGTGATGGGCGGTGTCACCTACATCTCGTCCTCGGGCATCATCGCCAAGGTCCTCACCGACCTGGGCCGACTCGGCAACCGCGAAACCCCCATCGTGCTGTCCATTCTGGTGTTCGAGGACCTCGCGATGGCCGTCTACCTGCCCATCCTCACCACCGTCCTGATGGGGGCCAGCTTCCTCGGCGGGCTCGAAGCTCTCGGGATATCTCTACTGGTCGTCACGATCGTCCTGGTCGTCGCTCTGCGCTACGGCAGTTCGGTGTCCGCATTGCTCGACAGCAAAGACCGCGAGGTCATGTTGCTCAACGTCCTCGGCGCTGCCCTACTGGTGGCGGGCATCGCGTCGGAACTGCAGGTCTCGGCCGCCGTCGGCGCGTTCCTGCTCGGCATCGCGATCTCCGGCTCGACGGCCGCCAACGCCACCCGCGTACTCGAACCCCTCCGCGACCTGTTCGCAGCGATGTTCTTCGTGGTGTTCGGACTCGCCACCGACCCCGCGACCATCCCACCGGTGCTGGGCTGGGCCGTCGTGTTGGCATTCGCCACCGCGGCCACGAAGATCGCGACGGGTTGGTGGGCGGCCCGGCGTCAGGGCATCGGCCGACCGGGACGCCTGCGTGCCGGCGCGGCGCTGGTGGCACGCGGCGAGTTCTCCATCGTCATCGCCGGGCTGGCCGTGGCCGCAGGCGCGGTGGAGGGCGAGCTGGCGGCCCTGGCGACGGCATACGTGCTGCTGATGGCAATCCTGGGGCCCATTGCCGCCCGAGTCGTCGAACCGGTCGCGCAGGTCCTCCTGCGCACGAAGCCCGCCGTGTGATTGGCTTTCGGGATGGTGGACAAGCGTCGAGCATCGGTTCTGCGCCGACGGCCGCAGCTGTCGGAGGAGGTGGCCAGCCACGTCCGGCACCTCGTCATGTCCGGCGAAGTGAGTCCGGGAGACTTCATCCGACTCGACGAGACGGCCGCCGAACTCGGAGTGAGCGTCACTCCGGTCCGCGAGGCACTGCTGACGCTGCGGGGTGAGGGCATCGTCGAGCTGGTCCCGCATCGCGGATACAAGGTCTCGCCGCTGACGCCGAACGACATCGTCGACATCTTCTGGCTGCAGGGGCGGATCGCCGTCGAGCTGGTTCGGCGAGCTGCGCCGAAGATCACCGAGGCCGAGCTCGACCGGCTCGCCGAACTCACCGCAGCACTGTCGATCGCCGTCGAGAACGGCAAGCCGGAGGACGTCGAGAACTGCGAGTTCGAGTTCCACCGTGTCCTCAACCGACTCGCCGAATCCGCGAAGCTGGCGTGGTTCCTCAACAACGCCACCCGCTACACACCCACCCGCCTCTATGCCACCGACCGCGACTGGGGCCGAGCGACAGTGCGCAACCACGAGGAACTCATCGAGTCACTCGTTCGAAACGACATCGACGCCGCCTGCGAATTGATGAAGCAACAATTCACAGACGGCGCCGAGAGGTTGATCGCGCATCGGGCTTCGCCCTCGTGAGCGTTTTGCGTAGCTGGAGCTACGCAAAACGCTCACGTGGGGTCAGCGCAGCGAGGCGGGAACCTGGAAGCGGTCGCCGTACTTCTTCGCCAACTCGTCTGCTCGAGTGACGAATCCGGCCTGACCTCCCGGGTAGCCGACGACGTACTGGTGCACGCCTCCGGTCCAGGCGGGAAAACCGATACCGAAGATCGAGCCGATGTTGGCGTCGGCGGTGGTGTTCAGAACACCCTCGTCGAAGCACTTCTGCGTCTCGATGGCCTCGATGAACAGCATGCGTTCCTTGAGGTCCTCGAACGGGATGTCGGCCGAACCCGACTTGAACGCATCACGCAGGCCGGGCCACAATCCGGCACGCTTGCCGTCCTCGTACTCGTAGAAGCCCGCACCCTTGGCCTTCGACGGACGCTCGAACTCGTCGACCATCTTGTCGATGACGGCACCGGCGGGATCCTCGGGAGGGGTCTGACCCGCGGCGATGAGCGCGTCGTAGGTCTCCTTGCGGATCTTCTGCATCAGGTTGAGCGTGAGCTCGTCCGAGAGCTGCAGCGGCGCAGCCGGGTAACCGGCCTGCAGACCGGCCTGCTCGATGGTCGACGGCTCGACGCCCTCGCCCAGCATCGCAATGGCCTCGTTGATGAAGGTGCCGATGACACGTGAGGTGAAGAAGCCACGGCTGTCGTTGACGACGATCGGGGTCTTCTTGATGAGCTGCACCAGGTCGAATGCCTTGGCCAAGGCCGCATCCGACGTCTTCTCGCCGCGGATGATCTCCACCAGCGGCATCTTGTCCACGGGCGAGAAGAAGTGGATTCCGATGAAGTCTTCCTGACGCTTGATGCCCTGAGCGAGGCTCGTGATGGGCAGCGTCGAGGTGTTGGATCCGAGCAGCGCCGTCGGATCGACGAGGTCCTCGATCTCCTGGAACACCTTCTGCTTCAGCTCTTCCGACTCGAAGACGGCCTCGATGACGAGGTCTGCGCCTTCGACGTCCTTGGCATCGGCCGTCGGGTGGATACGCGCGAGCAGAGCGTCGGACTTCTCCTGGGTGGTCTTGCCACGCGAGAGCGCCTTGGCTTCGATGGCCTCGGAGTACGCCTTGCCCTTCTGCGCAGACTCGAGGGCAACGTCCTTGAGCACCACGTCGATTCCGGCCTTGGCGCAGACGTACGCGATGCCCGCGCCCATCATGCCCGCGCCGAGAACCGCAACCTTGGTGAAGGTGGTCTTCTCGATGCCGTCGGGACGGGACTTGCCGGCGTTGATCGCCTGCAGGTCGAAGAAGAACGCCTGAATCATGTTCTTGGACACCAGGCCGGTCACCAGCTCGGTGAAGTAGCGCGACTCGATGGTGCACGCGTTGTCGAAGTCGACCTGCGCACCTTCGACGGCAGCCGCGAGAATCGCACGCGGAGCCGGCATCGGTGCACCCTTGATCTGCTTGCGCAGGTTGGACGGGAACGCAGGCAGGATCTGTGCCAGCTTCGGATTCGACGGCGTGCCGCCGGGGATCTTGTAGCCCTTGACGTCCCACGGTGCGACGCCACCCTCGGGGTTGGCCTTGATCCACGCCTTGGCGGTGGGCACCAATTCGTCGATGCTGCCGACCAACTCGTGAATCAGACCGATCTCGAGAGCCTTCGCCGGACGGAACCGGGTGCCCTGGGCGAGGACGGTCATGAAGCCGGTCTGGATACCGAGCAGTCGCGTGATGCGGGCAACGCCACCGCCGCCGGGCAGCAGGCCCAGCGAGACCTCGGGCAGACCGATCTGTACACCGGGAACATCGGCCGCGATGCGGTGATGCGTCGCGAGGGCGATCTCGAGTCCGCCGCCGAGTGCAGCGCCGTTGATGGCGGACACGACGGGCTTACCGAGCTTCTCGATCCGACGCAGCTGGCTCTTGACTTCCTGGACCTCGTCGAACACCCGCTGGGCGTCCTCGGGCTGCGCGGCGATGAGAGTGTGCAGATCGCCGCCTGCGAAGAACGTCTTCTTGGCGGAGGTCAGCACGACTCCGGTGATGCTGTCCTTCTCGGCCTCGAGGCGGTCGACCGTCGCGCCCATCGAATCCTTGTACAGCTGGTTCATCGTGTTGGCGCCCTGGTTGGGGTCGTCCATCGTCAGAACGACGATACCGTCGGCGTCCTGGTCCCACTGAATCATGTTGTCAGACATCGTAATACCTCAGACTCGCTCGATGATGGTGGCGACGCCCATGCCGCCGCCGATGCACAGGGTGATCAAGGCGTACCGGCCGCCGCGGCGCTCGAGCTCGTCGAGCACGGTGCCGGTGATCATCGCTCCGGTTGCTCCCAGCGGGTGGCCCATGGCGATGGCACCGCCGTTGACGTTGAGCTTCTCGTTCGGGATGTTCAGATCCTTCTGGAAGCGCAGCACGACGGAGGCGAATGCCTCGTTGAGCTCGAAAAGATCGATGTCGTCGACGGTCAGGCCCGCGGTTGCGAGAACCTTCTTCGACGCCGGGGTGGGCCCGGTCAGCATGATGGTCGTGTCGGCACCACTGGTGGCGGTCGCGACGATGCGCGCCCTCGGCACCAGGTTCAGGTCCTTGCCGGCCTGCTCGCTGCCGACGAGGACGAGTGCTGCGCCGTCGACGATGCCGGAGCTGTTGCCGCCGGTGTGCACGTGATCGATCTTCTCGACCCAGTGGTACTTCTGCAGCGCGACGTCGTCGAATCCGCCCATGGCCGCGATACCGGTGAAGGCCGGGTTCAGCTTGCCGAGGGACTCGACCGTCGTGCCCGGACGCATGTGCTCGTCCTGATCGAGGATGAGAAGGCCGTTCTGATCCGTCACCGGAACGACGGACTTGGCGAAGTAGCCACCGGACCACGCCGCTGCGGCGCGCTCCTGGGACTGGACGGCGTATGCGTCGACGTCTTCGCGGCTGAACCCCTCGATCGTCGCGATGAGATCGGCACCGATGCCCTGCGGGGCGAAGTAGGTGTCGTAGTTGGTGACGGGGTCCATGGCCCACGCGCCGCCGTCGCTGCCCATCGGCACGCGCGACATCGACTCGACGCCACCGGCGATGACGAGCTCGTCCCAGCCCGAGCGCACCTTCTGTGCAGCCAGGTTGACGGCCTCGAGACCGGACGCGCAGAAGCGGTTGAGCTGGAAGCCGCCGACGGTGTCGGGCATCTTCGCTGCGAGCACTGCCGTGCGCGCGATATCGGCACCCTGATCTCCGACGGGTGAGACCACTCCGAGGATGAGATCGGAGATCCGGTTCTCGTCCATGTCGGGGAAACGTCGACGAAGCTCGTCGATCAGGCCCGTCACCAGGGAAATCGGCTTCACCGAATGCAGGGAGCCGTTCTTTCCCTTGCCTCGGGGAGTCCTGATGGCTTCATAAATGAATGCCTCTGTAGTCACAGCGCGCAGTTCCTTCCAGATACTCGTTCTTCTCGCGGTCGCAGTGGTGGCCGACCGCATCGGTGCGAGGCCACGACAGACCTCAGCTCATGCCACAGTAGGGCCGCGGGTGGATCCGACATAAGGACCGAAACGAGCGTTCTACATGACCGACGCGGAGTTTCAGGTTTGAACGAAGTCGGCATGGGACACTCCGATAGATCAGATCTACCGAGCGCGGAAGAAGACCCTCCATGGAAACCGACAACGAACTGACCGTGGGCGCTCGCGTCAAAGTACGCATTCACTCCACCGGCACCGACGACAAGGCCGGTCAGGACGCCTACGAGACCGGGGCCATCGTCGAGGACTTCGGCGTCCAGACACCCGACACCACCTCACGGGAATGGGCGGTGGCACGGCGTTGGGCCGTGGCACTCGACAGTGGCCGCCTGGTGTTCGCGGACAACGAGGACCTCACCGTCGGCTGATCAGGTCTCTTTGAGCGGTACCGCTCCCAGTTCGCTGACCAACAGCTCCATCGCGACGGTCTCCGGGTCGCGGCGAACCGTCGGATCGGCAGGCTCGGCTGCGGCCTTGAGCAGCTCTTCCTCATCCTCCGGGGTCTCCGGCGGCGGTGGGCCTATCGGCTCGGGCTCGTCGGGATAGTCCGGCGCTTCGGGTATCGGAATGTCGTCCGCCCCGATGCCGGTCGAGGATCCGTCGCCCGCTGATCCGAACCCGTCCGACGTGGGACGGGGAGCCCCTGCCTGGCTCGGCCTCGAGAACTTCGGCAGCGACGCGGGTTTCGCTGCCGGTTCATCTTTTTTTGCTGATGACTGTTCCGGTGGTGCCGCCGCACCGACCAGGCATACCACCGACCATTCGACGCCGAAGACGTCACGCAGAGCGTCGCGAATGACGTCGGCGTTGCGGGGTTCCTCCAGCCGTTTGGCCAACGGTGCCGAGTCGTGGCCGAGCGTGATGGTGCCGTTCTCGACAGTGCGCACCGAGGCACCGGAGAGCATGACCTCGACGGTGCGGCTCCGGTCTCGTACCTTCGTGCGCACCTCGGACCACACCGCTCGAACCGCGGCTGCGTCGGGCTCGCTCGACGCGGCGGCGGGGGCCGCCATGGGTTCCGGTTCCGACTCGAACACCGGATCCGGCTCGGGGCCGTAATCGTCCTCGGGCTCCGGCGGAAAATCCTCGTGTGCCACCGAGGCAGCGGGGACCGAGTCTCGTTGTGCGGGAACGACTTCCGGCACAGCTTCGGGTTGCGGGGCCGGCTCGGGTGCGGGTGCGGGCGTGGGAGCGGGCTCGGGCGTCGGAGCGGGCTCGGGCGTCGGAGCGGGCTCGGGTTCCGGCGTCGGCTCGGGTGTCGGAGTCGGCTCGGGTGTCGGAGTCGGCTCGGGCCGTGCAGGCTCAGGTGCCGGTGTGGGAATCGAGGCAGCGGGTGCGGGCGCTACGGGCGCAGCTGGTGCGGCGGGGGCCGGCTCGGTGGCGGGTGGGCGTTGCGACGGTCGCTGGAACTTGCTCACCGGTGCCGGACCCGAGGGTGCGGGCTCTTCGGTGGGTTGCAGCTGCGGTCGCGTCGGATCCGCGGCTGCCTGGGCGACGGCTGCTTGCTCGCCTGCCGGAAGGGTGACGTCCAAGCGGCGTTCGACGCGTTCGAGTCGTTGCAGCACCGCCGATTCCGCGTCGGAGGCAGAGGGCAGCAGCATGCGGGCGCACATCACTTCGAGCAGCAGACGCGGGGCCGTGGCACCGCGCATCTCGCCGAGTCCCGAGTGCACGATCTCGGCGTAGCGAGTGAGCGTCGCAGAGCCGAGCAGATCGGCTTCGTCACGCAGTCGCTCGAGCACGTCGCCCGGCACGTCGACCAGACCGCGTTCTCCGGCGTCGGGCACGGCCTTCATCAGGATCAGGTCTCGCATGCGATCGAGGAGGTCGATGGCGAAGCGGCGTGGGTCGTGGCCCGCGTCCATCACCTTGTCGACGGTGCCGAACAGTGCGCCTCCGTCGCCCGCGGCCAATGCGTCGACGGCTTCGTCGATCAGTGCGACGTCGGTGACGCCGAGGAGCGAGAGTGCGCGCGGGTACGTGACGCCTTCGGGCCCGGCTCCGGCCAGGAGCTGATCCATGACGCTGAGCGAGTCACGGGGTGAACCGCCGCCTGCGCGGATGACCAACGGGTAGACCGCGTCCTCGACCGGGACCTGTTCCTGGCCGCAGATCTTCTCCAGCAGAACGCGCATCGTCGACGGCGCGAGCAGCCGGAACGGGTAGTGGTGGGTACGCGAGCGGATGGTGGGGAGCACCTTCTCGGGCTCGGTGGTCGCGAAGATGAAGACGAGGTGCTCGGGCGGTTCCTCGACGACCTTGAGCAGCGCGTTGAAGCCTGCCGGGGTCACCATGTGTGCCTCGTCGATGATGAAGATGACGTAGCGCGATTCGGCCGGGGCGTACACGGCCTTGTCTCGCAGATCTCGCGCATCGTCGACGCCACCGTGGCTGGCCGCGTCCATCTCGACGACGTCGAAGTTGCCGGGTCCGCCTGGGGCGAGGGCGACGCAGGAGTTGCAGACGCCGCAGGGCGTCGATGTCGGACCTTCGGCGCAGTTCAGCGATCGGGCGAGGATGCGCGCCGAGGAGGTCTTTCCGCAGCCGCGCGGCCCGGAGAAGAGGTAGGCGTGGTTGATTCTGTTGCTGTCCAACGCCACGCTGATCGGCTCGGTGACGTGCTCCTGACCGACGACCTCGGCGAACGTCGCAGGACGGTACTTCCGGTAGAGGGCCACGCCCGAAAGGGTACCGGCGACCACGGACACAGTTGCATCGCCGGTCATCGTTGGCCGGTTGATACCGCTCTGATGTTCATGATGGCGAAGCTCTCGCGACTGCCGGTCGATTCCGAGAGCGCGTACAGCCAATGGCCGTCCTGCAGCGCATCCGAGATCGCGTGCCGCACGATGGCTCCCCTGGAGTTCTGGTAGTCGATCGAGACGGGGGTGCCGCGCGCTGCGGCGTCGGTCAACAGATCCAGCTCCCGCGGCAGCAGCCTGCTGTGCGAATCCAGTGCAGACCGCACTCGTGCCTCGTCGACGGTTCCGCTGCCGCCGGCCAGCAGGAGCCGCGCGACTTCGCGTGGTTCGCGTCGGTGCCGTGCCGGGTGGACGGCACGATGCGTCGGTCGGGTATCCCCCGTACGGATCCGAGGTGCGCTGTCGAGTTGGAGTTGCCCGGTGTCGGAGTGCCGCACCGGGGAGTATCCGTGCCTGCGAAGCACGGCGATGGTGTCGATCGGCGTGGCCGAACTGACCAGGACGGTGGGAGCGAGGCGCTGGAACTGCAGTACGGCCAGGGACTCGTCGCTCTCGATGTTCGTCAGCAGGACGACGTCCTCGGAGACGATGGCGCAGGGGATCCTGCGCACGGCCAGCGCGCCGTAAGTGCGCCAGCAGTCTCGAATCGTGTAGCTCAGCGCCTGAGGCACGTCGGTGTCGGCCATCGCGGTCAACGCATCGATCAACTCCTCGCCGGTGCCGCCGGTGTCGAAGAAGCCTCGGATGGTCGTCGGGGTGAACCGCCAGACAGACGCCACCTCTCTGGACTCGGGCTGCGCGGACGCGCCGAGTATCGACGCCACTTCGGTACTGGGCGGTCCGGTCACCACCGCCGTGGAATCGGGCAACAGCCGAACGGAGAACGGAACCCACTCGGCCATGTCCTGCAACTGTGCGGCCAGTGCCGCACGGATTTCGCGAGGGTCGCCGTCTCGACCCGCGGGGAACTCGACGAGAGTGCGGCACAGATCGGTCGGTGCACCGTCGGCCAGTATCCCGAGCCGACTGGCCTCCAGCCACAGCGCGTGCACGTGACCGGGTCCGGCGCTCGTCGAGACGACGGGGATGTGCCAGCCCAAGTAGTGGGCGAACTCCTCGGGATCGTGCAGAGCAGTCACCGGCGAGTCGGCGTCCTCGTATCGGAGCAGAGCTGTCATCGCCGTCGCGCGCAGGTCGGCTGCAGCGGGGTCGTCGAGCATCTTCTTGAGCACGAGAACGGTTTTCTGCGACGCACGGGGCACTCGGTGGGTGGGCGTGAACGGCGAAGTCCACCACGCGGTCACCAGCGTGGCTGCCTGTTCGGCTCGGCTGCTCGTCCGCCATGTCTCGTAGGCCGAGGTCAACGCGACGCCGGTCTTCCCGCGTTCGGCCAGCAGCCCGGCTTCGCGTGCCAACATCAGCATCAACGCCGTGTCGTGTTCGTCGGCGAATCCCAGCCGGCTCGTCAGCGACCGAATCCCCTTGGCACTGATGCCACCGGTCTTCATCGTCGTCAGGCCGTCGGCGTCGACGGCCGTCAGCAACGCCTGCGTGTGTTCACAGAACTGCAGCAGGGCGATGGAACGGTTGCGCCGCACGTCGTCGTGTGAGAGCACGCGGGTGTCGAGTGTCGGAGGCGTGAGTTCGATGGGCAGACGCCACCCGTCCCCTCGCAGTGCGATGCTCACCTCCAACGGCATCTCGACGCGATGCCCGTCCAGTCGATACAACAACCCCCGCTCGAAGGCGGGCGTCCCCGCGCTCGGAGGAATATCGAAGATCAGTGACACCGGCTTGCCATCGACGAAGCGAGACAACATCTCTCGCATCTCCTCCGACCCGCCGTCGAACAGCGCCCTGATGCGTTCGGGCGTCATCGCAGCCGCAACGGCGTCTGCGCGCGCCCCTCGCTCGAGCGCCGGATCGATACCGAGGATCGACAGCACGGCCAGCCTGTCCTGCTCGACGGCGCAGTGCAGGAACAGCTTTCGTTGTCTACGAGCAAGTCCGAAGGGATGCGAGAACACCCCGGACAGATCGATCGGTGAATATTCGACGGTGCCGGTGCCGGGTGAAGAGTGCGGCCAGATCAATCCGTGGGCCGTCAGGGTCGTGAGAGCTGCATCGATGTGCGGCGTCTCGTTGATCGATCCCTCACTCGCCCAGTGCCCGATCTCGGCGCGGCTCAGATCGCCCATGAGCGCGAACAATTCGAGCAGAACGAGCGAGCCGCTGTCGAGTCGACGCGGCAGCATCGACACCCGAGCCGGTGCACCGAGCAGCTGCGCGAGCAAGCCGAACGAGCGCGGTGGCGGGTCGGTGGCCACGTCCGGCCGACGGTGCAGCAGATCGGTCAGTGCGTCCTCGTCGAGAGACGCCAGCCAGCCCTCGTACGTCCCGATACTGTCGGTCATCTCGCCCCCGGTGAAAGTTCTGGTCACTGTAACGACCGGCACCGACAGACTTATTTGTTCTTGGCTGCGGCTTTCGCTGCCTTCTTGAACTCGCGCACCTCGAGCAGCGATTTCTCGTCCACCACGTCGGCGATGGATCGACGCGCACCGTCGTCGCCGTACGCTCCGGCGGCCTTGCGCCACCCGTCGGGCGTGACGCCCATCTGCTTGCCGAGCAGTGCAAGAAAGATGCGAGCCTTCTGATCGCCGTAGCCGGGGAGGGCCTTGAGTCGCTTCAGCACTTCGGCACCGTCGGGATCGTCGCGAGTCCAGATCTCCTGCGGCTTCCCGTCGTAGTTCTCGACCAGGAATGCCGCGAGCCCCTGGATGCGCTTGGCCATCGAACCCGGGAACCGATGGACGGCCGGGGTCTGCGCGCACAGGGTCGCGAATTCCTCGGGATCGGCGTCGGCGACGGTGTCGACTTTCAGGTCGCCGAGACGGTCTACGAGCTTCTTCGGGCCAGCGAACGCCGATTCCATCGGCACCTGCTGATCGAGCAGCATGCCGATCAACAGTGCGAACGGATCCTCGGCGAGCAGTGCATCGGCCTCAGGATCGCCGACGAGGTGCAGTGTGCGAGACATGGCCTCGATCCTGCCACGCGCGTGTACTCGTGCGATCAGGTGATCGACACCAGTTGGGTGATGTCGTCGAAGGGCAGTGGGCCGTCGACGACGGCTCCGACGACGGCGCTGTTGAGGATGATCGATCCGCCGTGGTTGTCGAGGAAGGCGGTGTCGGATGCGTCGCGTCCGGTGGCGATGCGTACCAGGGTCGATCGAGGTGCGAGGCACGTCGCGTCCACCACTCGCCATTGGCCTTCGACGAATGCTTCGGCGACCGCGTGGAAGTCCATGGGATCGCAGCCCGGTGCGTACACCGCGACCAGGCGAGCGGGGACGTTGACCGCACGCAGCAGGGCCACCACGAGGTGGGTGTAATCGCGGCAGACTCCGGCACCGGCGAGGAGGGTGTCGACCGCGCCGTCGATGGGGTCGCTGCTGCCCGGCACGTAGCTCAGCCGCGCCCCGACCCAGGACGAGACCTCGGCGAGCAGTTTTTCGGACGGCGGGTAGGAACCGAATTCCGTTGCCGCGAAACCGAAGAACTTGTCCGCCTCGGAGTATCGACTGGGCCGCAGGTACAGCGAGAGGTCGTAATCGGAGACCGGTGCAGGCTCGGTGTTGCCGTAGATGGTCGCCGAGTACGACGCCTCGAGCTTGCCGACGTCGGCGTGAATCTTGTGGATGCGGGTGCCGTGAGCACCGCTGATCTCCTGCGCCTCGATCGGCTGACCGTCGAGTGTGAACGAGAGCGCTTCCCACACATCGGTTCCTGGATGAGGTGCGATTGCGATCTGGAACTCGAGGGTGCTGGCCTCGGTCACGTCGACATCGAGGTACGCAGAGACGTCACGTTTCATCGTGCCGATCCTGCCATCTTCGAGCCGTTCGCGCAGACTATGACTCGTCGGTGGGGCGATCGCCGGTCACCAGGAAGATGACTCGTTTGGCGACCTCGACGGTGTGGTCGGAGTATCGCTCGTAGAAGCGGCCGAGCAGCGTGATGTCCACTGCGGCCGGCACGCCGTGCGGCCAGTCGGGTGCAGAAGTCAGCATGAACAGGCTGCGGTGCAGTGCGTCCATTTCCTGATCCTGGATTCGCAGGTCGGCGGCGAGTTCGGCGTCCCGGGTTTCGAGTACGCGTTGCGTGGCCTCGGCCTGCGCGACGGCAACTCGACCCATTTGCTCGAACACGCCCTCGACCTCGGGTGGTAGGACGTGCGCGGGGTGGCGACGACGGGCCAGTTCGGCGATGTGCACGGCCAGGCCGCCCATTCGCTGTAGATCGGCGACGATGTTGATTCCGGAGACGACGCGTCGTAGATCGTGGGCAACGGGTGCCTGCAGGGCCAGGAAGCCGAACGCTCCGTGCTCCCACTCGACGGCGAGGATGTCGATCTCTTCGCGGTACTCGATGGTCTGCTCGGCCAGGACGATGTCGGCGGTCAGCAAGGCTCGGGTGGCGTCGACCATTGCTTTTTCGGCAATCTTCGACATATCGGACAGGTTCGACGCCAACGTATCGAGTGTCTCGGTGTAAACGTCCCGCATGTACTACTCACCCCTACCGAATCGGCCCACGACGCGGGGCCTGTAGGTCTGTTACCCCCGAATGCATCCTTCTACACCAGGTCGGCACTGTGGGAGCCTTTGTCGCATGAACATTGTGAAGTCGGTCATGCTGTTCGCGGTGGCAGCCGTGTTCGAGATAGGTGGGGCATGGCTGGTGTGGCAGGGGATCCGCGAGCATCGCGGGTGGCTCTGGGCGGGAGCGGGCGTGATCGCCCTCGGGGCCTACGGTTTCGTGGCGACGCTGCAGCCCGACGCCAATTTCGGTCGGATCCTGGCGGCATACGGCGGTGTGTTCGTTGCGGGATCACTGCTGTGGGCGATGGTGGCCGACGGCTTCCGGCCCGATCGCTGGGACATCGCCGGATCGTCGATCGCGCTGATCGGCGTCGCGGTGATCATGTACGGCCCGCGCTGAGCTGCGCGGGCCGTACATGATCGAGGTGTTGCCGATTCAGCAGTTGGACGGTGCGGGCACTCCGTAGAAGCGGTCCTTGATCCAGTTCTGCGCCTCGCCGAGTCCGAGGATGTCCGGAATCAGATGTCCGGCACCGGAACCCGGGACGATGGCCGGAATCTGCGCGGCGCTCAGCTGCACGGTGGCACCCTTGCCGCACCAGTCACCGGCCAGGCCGACGGCCTGTCCGTGAGGCACGATGTCGTCGGAGGTGCCGGACTGGATCAGCACCGGAGCGTTGGGCGTGCGCTGGCCGATCTTGTTCTTGGCCAGGATCTCCTGAGCCCTCGGCAGCCTGTCGAGTACCACCGAGAGCGGCTCACCGGTCTTGGTGTATTCGTTCGTGCGGTGCAGCCCGACGTTCAGAATCGTTTCTCCCACACACTGGTTCGCCACCAGGTTCAGCATGGCCTTGCCTGCGTCGTTGATGTTCTCGTCGAGCAGCGGCTGGAGATCGGGATCGGAGTTGAGCAGACCGTTCAGGGTGTAGCCGATCACGCCGGTGAGAATGGTGCCGTCGACCTGCTCGAGGGTCTGCTTCAGATCGGCAGGTGGGGCGCCCGCGTATGTGCCGACCAGGTTCATCTCCGGTGCGTACTCCTCTGCGAGTTCCGCTGCAGCAGCCGCTGCTCCACCGCCCTGCGAGTAGCCGTACGCCGCGACCGGACCGTCCGCGGAGATCTTGGTGCCCTGCAGGTTCTGCGCTGCGCGGGCCGCGTCGAGCACAGCGTGAGCTTCCGATGCGCGGTTGACGTAGGTGTGCGCACCGGGGGTACCGAGGCCCTCGTAGTCGGTGATGACGACGCCGTATCCCTGCGAGAGCAGGGCGTATGCCGCGAGCACCTCGTACTCGACCATGAAGCCGAGCGGCGGGGTGTAGGTGATGACGTTGTTGAGCATCTTCGACGGCGCGCACTGATCGCCCTGACCCTGGGTTCCCGGGGCGAGGACGACGAGCGGACGCGGGCCGGGCCCGGTCCACGGCGCCGCAGGATCGATGTAGGTTCCCGTGACGGCATTCGCTGCGCCGTTTGAATCGTTGCTGCGGTACATGATTCGCGTTGCGGCACCCGGCAGAGGGCCACCGATCCCGGGGACCGACAGAGCGAGATGCGACGGCTCGGACCGGATCACGTCACCCGGGGAGCCTGCGGGCAGCGGGCTCGGCGGTACGTAGAAGTCGGATTCGACGGTCGAACCCGTCGACGATCCAGAGCCCGGGGCTGCAGATGCGATCGGATTGGCCATACCGATGAGCACTGCGGATACCGCCACTGCCGAAAAAATGACACGTGTCGAACGCAACTCGAATCCCCCAACGTCGATCCCCAGCTCCCGAGTACGCGATACATCGGGTAGCACTCAATTCCGTTAGGGACCCTACGTGATCGATCGCACAACGCAAAGGGTTTCGTGACGTGGACCCTGTTCGCTCAGCGGCGGCGACGGTGCAGCGCCGCTTTGGCCACGTCGACCTCGGCGTCGGTGAAGGGTCGGCCCGGCAGCTCGGCGAGAGGGACTCCGTCCCCGCGGAGACCGTCGAGCAGCACGGTGAAGTAGCGACGCCAGTTCTGCGCATCGACGGAAGTGGAGAACTCGACAGCGGAACCGATCATGCCGAGTATCGGATAGAAGTCGTTGACCTCGATGTCGGGCCGTAGCTGGCCGGACGCCCGAGTCCGATCGACGATCTTCGCGAAGAACGGATCTATCCGCTGACGCACTTGTGCGATTCCGTGGCAGCCCTGATCGGACCCGAGAACGACGTCTCCGAGTCCCAGATCGAGTGCCATTCCCGCGCACACATCGCCGAGGAACTGCACCAGCCCGTCCCATGGATCCTCGGCCGCGAGTGCACGCTCGGCGTTCTCGAGCATGTCCACGAGACGCTGCTCGAACACGCCGTCGATCAGCTCTTCCTTGCACGAGAAGCGGCGATAGACGGTTCCGACGCCCACCTTGGCGTGCGCAGCGACGTCGTCGAGCGTGATGTCGATGCCCCGTGAGGCGAACAGCTCGCGGGCCGCGTCGACGATGCGTCGACGGTTGCGCTCGGCGTCCGCACGGAGGGGCTTCGCTGCCGATGTGTCGGCTCTCACACTCATTCGATGTCCGTTTCACCCGATAAGCGGAGGACATTCCTCCACTTCGCTGCTACCTTGTTCTACAACCGGAGGATACACCTCCGCATAGTCGAACCGAGGACTCATGACCACCCTTTCATCGGAGAACGTGGGCGACGCGACGTCGACCACGCCGGCGGACGAACGTGCGCATCGGAATCGCTGGCTGATTCTCGCCACGCTCGGACTGGCCCAGCTCATGGTCGTGCTCGACGCGACCATCGTGAACATCGCGCTGCCCGCAGCCCAGCTCGACCTGGGCTTCGACAATGCCAACCGCTCCTGGATCGTCACCGCCTACGCCCTCGCGTTCGGCAGCCTGCTGCTGCTCGGCGGGCGGCTCAGCGACCTCTTCGGTCGCCGCAACACCTTCCTCATCGGTCTCGTCGGCTTCGCGCTGATGTCGGCGGTCGGCGGCGCGGCCGTCAACTTCGGCATGCTCGTCGCTGCCCGAGCCGGTCAAGGCCTGTTCGGCGCACTGCTCGCTCCCGCGGCCCTCTCGCTCCTGGCCACCACCTTCACCGACACCAAGGAACGCGCCAAGGCATTCGGCATCTTCGGTGCCATCGCAGGCGGCGGCGGTGCACTCGGCCTACTTCTCGGCGGCGTGCTCACCGAATGGGCGAACTGGCGCTGGAGCCTCTACGTCAACCTGATCTTCGCGGCGATCGCCTTCGTCGGCGGATTCCTGTTCCTGGCCAAGCACAAGGTGGACGTCCGGCCCAAGCTCGACATCCCCGGCACCCTGGCAGTATCGGCTGCACTGTTCTCCATCGTCTACGGCTTCGCACACGCCGAGTCCGACGGCTGGAGCAACGCAGTCACCCTCGGCTTCCTCGCCGCAGGTGTCGTTCTGCTCGCAGTGTTCGTGACCATCCAGATGCGCGTCGAGCACCCGTTGCTGCCGCTGCGGATCGTTCTCGACCGCACCCGTGCAGGATCGTTCCTGGCCGTGTTCGTCACCGGAGCCGGCATGTTCGCGGTGTTCCTGTTCCTGACCTACTACCTGCAGAACACGCTGAAGTACACACCCATCACAACCGGGTTCGCGTTCATGCCGATGATCGCGTCACTGATCCTCACCGCGACGCTGTCGACGGCGCTGATCCTCCCCCGCTTCGGACCGCGCATTCTGATGACGACCGGCCTGGTCGTCGCTTCGATCGGCATGGCGCTGCTGACGCAGATCTCCATCGACAGCAGCTACGTCACGCACATCCTGCCCGGCCTGGTCATCATGGGCCTCGGACTCGGTGCCACCATGGCCCCAGCGATGCAGGGCGCGATCTCGGGCGTCGACCCGGACGACTCCGGCGTCGCGTCGGCAACTGTGAACACGATGCAGCAGGTCGGCGGCTCGATCGGCACTGCGCTGCTGAGCACCGTGGCCGCCAACGCGGCGACCGGCTACGTCAGCTCCAACCTGGCGACGGCAACCGATGCGGCCTTGCTGCAGGCCAACGCGGAGATCGCCAGCTACACCACCACGTTCTGGTGGGCGTCGGGAATCTTCCTGCTCGGCGCAGCGCTCTCGGCCTTGCTTCTGAAGAACGGACCGTTGCCTTCGGCTCCCGAAGGTGCGGTTGTCGTCGGGCACTGAGTGCCTACGGCAGTGGTGTGGTTATGCGCCCCCTGAGGCACATAACCACACCACTAGCCTTCGAGCAGCTTCTCGGTCGCGGCCAGCAACACGCAGGTCGCGACGCCGTCCATCGACTTCTCCAGCTCACCGAGCGACGGGAAGCTCGGGGCGAGGCGAATGTTCTTGTCTTCCGGATCTTTTCCGTACGGGAAGGCCGAGCCGGCGGCCGTCAGCGCAATTCCGGCGTCCTTGGCCAGCGCGATCGACCGTGCGGCCGTGCCCTCGAGCACGTCGAGGCTGATGAAGTAGCCGCCCTTCGGTTCGGTCCAGGACGCGATCTTCGACGCACCGAGCCGGTCTTCGAGAATCTGCTGCACCAGGGCGAACTTGGGCTTGAGGATCTCGCGATGCTTGGCCATGTGCGCCCGCACGCCCTCGGCATCACCGAAGAAGCGCAGGTGCCGCAGCTGATTCAGCTTGTCCGGTCCGATGCTCTTCTTGCCGAGGTGCTTCTGGTACCAAGCGAGGTTCTCCTCGGAGCTGCCGAAGAAGCTGACGCCCGCACCGGCGAACGTCACCTTCGACGTCGACGCGAACACGAACGCACGATTGGGGAAACCCGCCTCGGAAGCCATGCCGATGACGTCGTACGACGGCGCAAATTCCTCGGTCAGTGGATGCACCGCGTAGGCGTTGTCCCAGAAGAGTCGGAAGTCGGGGGCAGCAGTAGGCATGGTGGCCAACGCGCTCACTACTTCTTCGGAGTAGACGGCACCGGTGGGATTCGCGTAGTTGGGCACCACCCACATGCCTTTGATCTGCGGATCCGACGCCACCAAGTTGGCGATCTCGTGCACGTCCGGACCGTCGGGACCCATCGGAACCGGGATCATCTCGATGCCGAAGCTCTCGGTGATCGCGAAGTGCCGGTCGTAGCCGGGGGCCGGGCAGAGGAAGCGAACGTTCGGTTCGGCCGACCAGGCGCGCGGGGAATCCGGCAGACCGTGCAGCAGCGCCCAGACCACCAGGTCCTGCATGATCTCGAGGCTCGCATTGTTGCCGGCGAGCAAGTTCTTCACCGGGATGCCGAGCAGTTCACCGAAGATGGCGCGCAGTTCCGGCAGGCCTGCGAGGCCGCCGTAGTTGCGGCAATCGGTGCCGTTGCCGTCCTTGTAGTCCGCTCCGGGGAGCGTCAACAGCTCGGCGGCGAGATCGAGCTGCTCGGGGGACGGCTTGCCGCGAGTGAGATCGAGCTTCAGGCTCTCGGACTTGAGCTGCGTGTACTTCGCGCTCTGCCGCTCGTGCTCGGAGGCGAGCTCCTCATGGTTCATCAGACCCAACTGGGTTTGCGCTGGCATGCGGAGCGGCCTCTCGGTGACTGGGTTCCCCGGACAATTCAGATGTCGCTGAAAATAAAGGGGACCCCGCGCACCCGGCAGAGCCCATTGACCCTTGCTGCCTTCCGGCCCTGGGGGAGTTCACAGGATGCGCGCCGCGCGGGATCCATTGGAAAGTGTAGCCGCCTCCCGTCGGGCAACACATCACCACCCTTCGCGCCTCCCGATTTGGGAGATGTTGGGGGTAACCGGGTAAGCTCCCCCACGGAGGATTCGCCTAGTGGCCTATGGCGCTCGCCTGGAACGCGGGTTGGGTTAACGCCCTCAGGGGTTCAAATCCCCTATCCTCCGCCAGAGAAGCCCCCGTGACATGTCACGGGGGCTTCTTGCTGTTCGAGGGTGTTGCCATTCGCCCGCCGGCCCGATCGCCCGCCCTGGTTCGGGCGCCCACCCCGTTCGCGTCAATGGACCACTGCACCGGTCAGACGTATGCAGTGGTCCATCCACCCAGTTCGCGTCTCCGCGTCGATGTCACATTGACGCGGCCAGACGTATGCAGTGGTCCATTGACGCGGGGCGGCAGCGGACTATCGAGCCGACCAACCACCGTCCATGGTGTATGACGCTCCGGTGACCATGCCGGCGTTCTCGGAGGTCAACCAACCCACCAGTGAGGCGACTTCGGCGGGTTCGACGAGTCTCTTGATGGCGGCCTCGGTCAGCAGGACTTTTTCGAGTACTTCGCCCTCGGGGATGTCGTGTGCCTTGGCTTGGTCGGCGATCTGCTTTTCGACCAGCGGCGTTCGGACGTATCCCGGGTTGACGCAGTTGCTCGTCACACCGTGGGCGGCACCTTCGAGGGCCGTCACTTTCGACAGTCCTTCCAGTGCATGCTTCGCGGTGACATAGGCGACCTTGAATTCCGACGCCCGCAGACCGTGCACCGAAGACAGATTGATGACCCGGCCGAACCGGCGGGCATACATCCCAGGCAGCGCCGCTCGGATGAGCAGGAACGGAGCCTCGACCATCAGCGTCTGAATCCTGCGGAACGCGCCCGGGTCGAAGTCGACGATCGGTGCCACCGTTTGAATGCCCGCATTGTTGACCAGGATGTCGACGTCCAGGCGAAGGTCGTCCAGCGCGGTGGTGTCGAGCAGATCCACCGACCAGACGTCACCGCCGATCTCCGACGCCAATTCCTTTGCGGCAACGTCGTTCACATCGGCGACGGTGACGCGTGCACCACGGCCGGCGAGCTCGCGTGCACACGCGGCCCCGATCCCGGACGCTCCACCGGTGACGAGGGCGGAGCGTCCGTCGAGGTCGGTCACCGCTGTGAATTCTGATCGAGCAGACCGGCCTTGGCCAGCTCGGCTTCGGTGGCCAGGTTCTTGGCGTCGGCGATATCGATGCTTTCGAGCGCCAATCCTTTTGTTTCTCTTGCGATAACGACGGCAACCACGGTGATCGCGCAGGCCACGGCCAGGTATACCGCGATCGGGACGGACGAGCCGTAGACGTCGAGCAGCTTGACCGCGATGATCGGGGCCAGTGAACCGGCGACGATCGAGGTGACCTGGTAGCCGAGGGACACACCGGAGTACCGCATCCGCGTCGGGAACATCTCGGCCATGATGGCCGGCTGCGTGGCGTACATGAAGGCGTGGAACATCAGGCCGATGATGATGGCCAGCATGATGACGACGTTGTGGCCGCTGTTCATCATCGGGAAGGCGAAGAAGCCCCAGGTGGCCGCGGTGATGGCTCCGGCGAAGTAGACCGGGCGACGTCCGACGCGGTCGGCGAGCTTGCCCACCACCGGAATTGTGCAGAAGTGGATTGCGTGGGCGATCAGCATCCACCACAGGATCGTGGAGGTGTCGGTACCCACCTCGACCGACAGATACGTGATGGAGAAGGTGACGACGAGGTAGTACATGACGTTCTCACCGAAGCGCAGTCCCATGGCGGTGAAGACGCCCCGCGGGTAGCGCTTGACGACCTCGAAGACGCCGTACGACGCAGCCTTGATGACCTCGGCCTGCTTGTGTGCCTCGAGGAAGATCGGGGCGTCGGAGACCTTGGTGCGGATGTAGTAGCCGACGAAGACGATGACCGCGGAGAGCCAGAACGCGACTCGCCAGCCCCAGCTGAGGAAGGCCTCGTCGGACAGGGTGGTCGTCAGCACCAGCAGCGCGACGGTGGCGAGCAGGTTGCCTGCGGGCACGCCTGCCTGCGGCCAACTGGCCCAGAATCCGCGGGACTTGTTCGGGCTGTGTTCTGCGACGAGGAGAACCGCGCCACCCCATTCGCCGCCGACGGCGAAGCCCTGGATGAATCGCAGGGTCACCAGTAGTGCCGGTGCCCAGTAGCCGATCGCCCCGAAGGTCGGCAGGCAGCCCATGAGGAACGTGGCTCCACCGACGAGGACGAGGCTGAACTGCAGCAACTTCTTTCGGCCGTACTTGTCGCCGTAGTGACCGAAGACGATGCCGCCCAACGGCCGTGCGACGAACCCGACGGCGTAGGTGACGAAGGCCGCGAGGATGGCGTCGAGCTCACTGGTTCCGGCGGCGAAGAAGATCTTGCTGAACACCAGGGTGGCGGCGGTTCCGTAGAGGAAGAACTCGTACCACTCGACGATGGTGCCTGCCATCGATGCCCCGACTACCTTCTTGAGGCCTGCGGGGGTGGCATCGGGGTCCGGTTCGGACCGTCCTGCCAGCGGCTGATCGACGCTCATTGACTCTCCTGTGTTACTCGGCACTTCAGGTTCTTGTTTGTGACAGACCACACATTGGCGGGTCGCTCTGAGTATTGGTGCAGATGTTTGTCGACGCAAGAGCCATGAACGCAGGTCGGATCTGCAAAACTGCAGACATGACACTCGGTGGCGCGAAGATCCCCAGTGCAGACGACCTACTGGTGCTCCTCGCTGTGAGCCGAACCGGTCGCTACAGTTCTGCGGCCGACGACCTGGGCATCAACCACACGACCATTTCTCGACGCATCGCCGCGCTCGAGGACACGCTCGGCGGGCGAGTGCTGACCCGAGCAGGCGGAGGCTGGGAGCTCACGCAACTGGGCCGCGGCGCATTGACCGCTGCCGAAGCCGTCGAGGATGCGCTGCGCACGCTGGTCTCGACCGACGCCGGTGCGTTGGAGGGTGTGGTGCGCATTTCGGCGACCGACGGCTTCAGTGCCTACATCGCGGCCCCGGCAGCGGCGCGGGTGCAGCGAACGCATCCTCGGGTGTCGGTGGAGATCGTCGCCGTCACCCGGCGTGCGTCGCAGCAGCGATCGGGCTTGGACATCGAGATCGTCGTCGGCCAACCGCAGGTGCACCGCGCCGAGGCCATCCGGCTCGGCGACTATCTACTCGGCCTCTACGCATCCGAGGACTACTTGAAGGAACACGGAACGCCCCAGGTGCCGGCCGACCTCTCCGCACACCCGTTCATCTATTTCATCGACTCCATGTTGCACGTCGACGATCTGGATCTGGCCCCCAACTTCACCCCGACGATGCGCGAATCGGTCACCTCCACCAACGTCTTCGTCCACGTCGAGGCCACTCGCGCCTCGGCGGGCATCGGACTGCTGCCGTGCTTCATGGCCGACCGCCACCCCGACCTACAAAGAGTCCTGCCCGACGCCATAGCGGTGAAACTGACCTACTGGCTCGTCACCCGGACCGAAACACTTCGACGGCCGGAGGTGTCGGCGGTGGTCGACGCCATCCGGGCCGTCGTCACCGATCAGCGCTCGGCACTGCTGGGTGAGAAATGAATCGAACCGAACCTACGCCCGACAAGGAGAGTCCCCTGATGTCCGACATCGACTTCTATTTCGATCCGGTGTGCCCGTTCGCCTGGATGACCAGCAAATGGGTTCGCAAGGTCCAGGCCCAGCGCGACTACACCGTCGACTGGCGGTTCATCTCACTGCGGCTGCTCAATTCCCACATCGACTACGACGCGCACTTCCCTCCCGAGTACGAGGCCGGCCACACCGCAGGTCTACGACTGTTGCGGGCCGCTGTCTCGGTTCGTCGTGAGCACGGGTCGGCCGCAATCGGGCCGCTGTACCAGGCCCTCGGCAAGCGCATCTTCGACGCCGAGGTCGTCCCCGACGACGCTGCGAGTCACGGCTATCGCGGCACCGCAGAATTCCTGGGCCCGATCCTCGAAGAACTCGGGCTGCCCACCCATCACACTGCAGCGCTGGAGGATTCATCGCTCGACGAGGAGATCCAGGCCGAAACCGATCATGCGCTCTCACTGACCGGCAAGGACGTCGGCACCCCCATCATTGCCTTCGAGCCGCCGGACGGTGTCGCGTTCTTCGGGCCGGTGATCAGCCGACTGCCCAGCGACGAAGAAGCAGTACCGCTGTGGGACAACGTGATCGGGCTTGCGCGCTTCCCCGGATTCGCCGAGATGAAGCGCAGCCTGCGTGAGCTCCCCCAGCTGAAGGCGCTCGGTGTGCAGGAGGACGAAGCCGGCGTGCAACAGGACTGGCACGGCGGGAGCCGACGCCAGAAGAAGTGACTCCTCAGCGCGGCTCCTGTGAACGCGTTGGAATGAGCGCACGCGGTCGCGGGTTCCGTGAGCACAGACATCGAAGACAGGAGCACGTATGAGTTCATCGACGTTCGTCGACGGCATCGAGGTCATGTGGCGACCGGGTTGCCCGTTTTGCATGAGGCTGCGTAGCGGGTTGAGCAAGCGCGGGATAGCCACGACCGACATCGACATCTGGACGGAACCCGATGCCGCTGCGCGGGTCCGCGCTGCGACCGGGGGCGACGAAACAGTGCCGACAGTCTTCATCGGAGGCAGCGCGCTCGTGAACCCGAGTGTCAAGCAGGTCATTGCCGCACTCGAGAGTGAATTGCCCGATCGGGTGGACGAGTTGGTACCGCCGCGACAGGACACCGGAAAATGGCGCGCGATGTTCGGCTTCGGTAAGCGGGCAACGTCGTGAACAGCATGTCGGCGTGGGTGGGCGAGCACAGGATTGCACAGTCGGAAGACATCGTGATGGTGGAGGGCAATGCCTACTTTCCCATCGGTGCGGTACACGACGGCGTTCTCACCTCGACGGCGTCGAAGTCACTGTGCGTGTGGAAGGGGATGGCCAGCTACTTCGACGTCACGGTCGAGGGGGCTGCGCTGAAGAACGCAGCATTCGAGTACCGCCACCCCTCCCCGTTGGCGCGCCGAATCAAGGGTCGTGTCGCGTTCTGGAACGGAGTGTCAGTCCGGAAGGACTGATCCGAGGCGTACCTGGATGTGGCCACCGCGCACGGACGCCGAACGAACTTCTGCCAGCTGGTGATCCATCGTCGTCCACGGATGGGCGTCGATGTCGGCTCCGCCGAGCCTGCACGCCAGGCGAGCGAGCGGAGTCCAGACCGCCGCTGCGCCGGTGGGCTTCTGCATATCCACGACGGCGACGTAGCCGCCTGGCCGCGTCGCCGAGATCATTGCGTTCAGCGCCGACTCCCATTCCGCCATCAGGGACAGCGCGTAGGTGGCGATCGCAGCGTCGAACCGTCGCTCGTCACCCAGCTCGTCGGCATCCACGGTGGTGGCGTCGGCCTCGATCAGCGTGACGTTGGACCAGCCTTCGGAATCGGCGCGGCGACGGGCCTGACCGAGCATCTGCGCGCTGGCGTCGACGCCGGTGATGGACCCGCTCGGCCCGATCTGCTGCTGCAGCAAGGAGAAGTTGAGTCCTGTTCCGCACCCGATGTCGAGTACGTGACTTCCAGGCGGGAGGGAGAGCTGATCGATTGCGGCCGCCCGTCCTGCGCGGTAGACCGGCCATTCGAAGGAGATCACGTCGTACAGCTGGGCCGACGCGGTGTATGGGGTGGGTCGTTTCATCGGGGGTGTCCGTTCCAGGTCGGGTTCGGTGTCGAATCGGTCGAACCGGGCACACTCGTGCCTGTGGAAACATCGAGCGTCACTTTTGGAACACTGCTTACCAGTCGAAGGGTTCCCTGAAACGTGCATGATTCCGAGCCCGCCGACATGACCGACGCGCAGGCGCATGGATTTCGCCTGTACGTCGAACCTGAGATCGAGGTTCTCCTTCGGGTGGCGACAACCCTGACCGGCCCCTCCGACGCCCAGGATCTGGTTCAGGAAACACTGGTGCGCGCCTGGCGCAGCGTCGACAGATTCGACGGTCGCCACCCGCGCGCGTGGCTGCTGACCATTCTGCGCAACACCAACATGAACATGCACCGGCGTCGCCGCCCGGACACCGTCGCCGACTTCGCCGACTTCGTCTCCACACGGCCCGCATTCGGGGTCGATCCACCGGGAACAGAGGAGCACGTGATGACGTCGATCCTCTCCGACGATCTCGAGCGGGCTGTCCAATCGTTGGCCCCGAAGTTTCGAACAGTCCTCCTCCTGGTCGACGTCGACCAACTCACTTACAGCGAGGCCGCGGACCTCCTGGGAGTCCCCGTCGGCACGGTGATGTCACGACTGAGCCGTGCACGGGAACGAGTACGACGTCATCTTCGGCCCATGTTCGTCGCTGCTACCGGAAAGGCACACCCATGATCAGATCCGCACGGATGGTGTTGACGTGCCATTGGTCGGCGCGGCGGATACAGCGTTACCTCGACGCCGACCCGGCCGCACCACTGGGCACCGACGAGATCCGACGTCTCGAAGCCCACCTGGCGGTATGTGAGAAATGCCGCGCCGCGGAGCTGGAGTTCAAGCAGATCAGCGCCGCCCTCTCGCGGTGGACCGTCGACACGATGCCCGATGAGGACAGCGTCCAGCACATTCGACGCTTCATGGACCGACTGACGGGTGAGAACACATGAAAGCACGCAAGGCAGAAAACCGAGAGTGGCCCGCGACGGCCGATCTCGTGGTCGTGGGCGGCGGCACCGCAGGCATCGTCGCGGCGAAGACCGCAGCCGGGTTCGGGATCGACGTTGTGTTGATCGAACGCGAACGAACCGGCGGTGACTGCCTGTGGACCGGCTGCGTTCCGTCGAAAGCGCTGATCGCGGCAGCCTCGGCCGCTGCCACAGCCAGGTCCGCGCACCACCTCGGCGTCGATGTGGGCGAGATGCGGGTCGACTTCCCGCGAGTGATGGCCCACGTGCACCGCTCCATCGAGGAGATCGCACCCATCGATTCGCCCGAAGCCCTCACCGCCGCCGGCGTCAACGTCGTACACGGTGATGCGATCTTCACTGGTGCAGACACCGTGACCGTCGATTCCCGGCCCATCCAATTCCTCCAAGCGGTCATCACCACAGGCGCTCGTCCGACCGTCCCCCCGATCACCGGTATCGACGCCGTCGATTACCTCACCAGCGAGACGCTGTGGGACCTGACAGCGTTGCCGCAGCGCCTGCTCGTCATCGGCGCGGGAAACATCGGCTGCGAAATGGCGCAGGCCTTCGCCCGCTTGGGCTCGAAGGTCACCCTGGTGGGCCGCGCCGAGACCATCTTGCCCAAGGAGGACGAGTCGGCCTCCTCGGTGCTCGCGGCCGCCCTCGGTGCGGACGGAGTGACGGTGCTCACCTCCACCGAGGTCGTCGACATCGACTCTCGTTGCGCACGTACTGATTCCGGA
Source organism: Rhodococcus sp. SBT000017 (assembly GCF_003688915.1). Lineage (NCBI taxonomy): Bacteria > Bacillati > Actinomycetota > Actinomycetes > Mycobacteriales > Nocardiaceae > Rhodococcus > Rhodococcus sp. SBT000017. The sequence continues at coordinate 4,045,364 of NZ_REFU01000001.1, read as the reverse complement.
CGCGTAATCGAGTTCGATCAGGTTCTTCTCGCGACCGGACGCACCCCGCGTACCGACACTTTGGGGCTAGACGCTGCGGGGGTCGCTGTGGACGGCCGTGGCTACGTCACCGTCGACGACCATCTGACCACCAGCAACCCGCGAATCTGGGCCGCAGGCGATCTGACCGGTCATCCTCACTTCACCCACACTGCCGGGATGCACGGCTCGCTGGCTGCGAGCAATGCTGTCCTCGGACTGCCACGCAAGGTCGACACGACGGGCACTCCGCGCGTCACCTTCACCGATCCCGAGATTGCCTCTGCCGGAATCGATGTGCGGACGGCACGGCGCATTCCCGGTCTGAGGTTGCAGACGCTCGACCACGACGACATCGATCGAGCCGTCACCGAGAACAGGACCGAGGGCTCGACGACGCTGGTGCTCGACGCCAAACACCGCATCGTCGGTGCATGTGTGGTGGGCCCGAGGGCCGGCGAGACCATCGGAGAGCTCGTCCTCGCCGTCAAGCACGGAATGCGCACCCGCGATCTCGCTGCGGCAACGCATCCGTACCCTACGTACAACGACGGGCCATGGAATGCCGCCATCGCCGACGTTCGTGCGCAACTCGGAACGCCTGCCGTGTCCCTCGCCCTGTCCACCCTCGCGAGGATGAGGTCGGTATGGATTCGGCGACGCAAAAGTATAGACGAGCAACAGAATTGACCGACTGCCGGCCGGAAGTGACTCCGGCGGGCAGAAGGGGACGTTCGACCCTGGCCACTGCCGTAGTAGGGACCTAGCGTCGTTCAGGCAGTCCTGTCGACGATCTTGCCGCCAGGCCGGACCCATGGCTGCCCCGGAACAAGGGATCCGCATGGCCACCACCCTCGACCGGCTCCGAAACGTGGGCTCGAACCGAATCGCCGTAGTGCTCGGCACGGTAGTTGTCGCCGCAGGGTGGGGATTACTCGCAGGAGTGTGGACCCCGCGTGGTCCGATGACCACGGCCCAAGCGCTCGGGTCCATTGCCACGAGCCTGGCCGTGGGCACCCTCGCGGGGTGGTGGATGCGCAGTCGGTGGGCCATGCTGCTGGCACCGGCAGTCTTCGCTGGCGTATTCGAACTCACCCGGATGTCTGTGGACGGACCGCTCGTCGATGGCATTCGGCTTGCGAGCGGAGGTACGTTCGGCCTTCTTGCGTTCATCCTCGGACGCGGGCTGCATGCGGTCCTCGCACTACTGCCGATGCTGCTCGGCTCGGCACTTGGCGCAGGCCTCGCGCGCCGTGAACAGTCTCCGGCTCGCAATCCACGGTCCTTCGGCGTGATCTCGAGACGCGTCGTCGCGGTCGTCACTGCCGTGGCTCTCGCGGCGCTGTCCGTCGGGCTCGTCCGACCCGCCGGCACCGATCCCATCCTGACCGCTGCCGGCGAGCCTCTCGCAGACAGTATCGCCGAATTGGACCGAATCCAGGTGGGGGGTCAGGAGCAAGCGATGATGATTCGCGGGCGCAGCACCGACAACCCTGTCCTGCTCTTCCTGGCCGGCGGACCAGGCGGAACCGAACTCGGGGCGATGCGTCGCCACGCCGAGTCGTTGGAGGACGATTTCGTCGTGGTGACCTGGGACCAACGCGGGACCGGCAAGTCGTATGGCAGCCTGGACCCCGTCTCGACCCTGACCCTGGACCAGGCCGTCAGTGACACCGTCGAGGTCACGGACTATCTCCGCGATCGGTTCGGCCAAGATCGGATCTATCTACTCGGCCAGTCGTACGGCACCATTCTCGGTGTCCTTGCCGCCCAACGACACCCGGAGCTGTACCGCGCCTACATCGGCGTCGGACAGATGGTCGACCCCCGCGAGACCGACGAGGTCTTCTACCGAGACACCCTTGCCCTGGCGCGCCGAAACGGCAACACTGCGCTGATCGACTCGCTCACCGCCAGCGGTCCACCGCCCTACACCGACATGCTCGACTACGAATCCAGCCTGAGCAACACCGCCGTCTACGCCTACGACCACAGCAGGAATTCCGAAGGGGTAGGGGGCTTTTCCTCGAACCTGTTCGTACGGGAGTATTCCCTCCTGGAGCAGCTGCACGCATTCGCCGGGTTTTTCGACGTCTTCACCGTGCTGTATCCGCAGCTACAGGACATCGACTTTCGCACCGATGTACCCCGGCTCGAGGTCCCGGTCTATCTGGCCGAGGGTCGATTCGAGGCACCCGGACGGCTCGGCCCGGCCGAGCAGTGGCTCGAGCTCCTCGACGCCCCGACGAAGAACCTGACCACGTTCGAGACCTCCGGCCACCGGCCATTGTTCGAGCAGCCTGAACTGTTCGATCGTTTCATGGTCGAGACCGTCCTCGCGCAGACCTGACGCTCAGGAAAGAGCGCGATACCCGGCGATGATTCGCTGACCCGAGCTCACTGCGACCACCGCCGCCCAGACGACCGCGATCTGCCACGAGATGCCGGGCAGCAGCAGCCAGAGACTGTGCACCGCAATGGTTTCGGCTCCCTCGGCCAATCCGCCGAGGAAGGAGAACGAACGCCCGTCGTCGATAGTCCGCCCGGTGCGCTCGGCGATCGAGGAGAACGCCAGAAACGCGGTGCCGTTGATGTAGTACGCCAACAACACCAGCAGAAACGGCCACCAGGGGGCACCGAACTGCGCCGAGGCTCCTACCGCGACACCGACCACCGTGGTGCCGTAGACCACGAAATCGGCAGTAATGTCGAAGAATCCACCGGCCCCGCTGCTTTTCCCGCCGGCTCGCACACGCCTGCGCGCCACGGGCCCGTCCAGACCGTCGGCGATCCGGGAGACGATCCACAACGCCAATGCGAGCAGCCAGAACTGCAGCCCGGCTGCCAGCGCACTGCCGAGTCCGAGCACCAGTCCGGCAGCGGTGATGCGGTCCGCGGTGATGATGGGGCGATCGAGCGCGGCGGCGCAGCGGTTCAGCGGGCCTTCGAGCTGGCGACGCAGGTAGGCGTCGATCATCGAGCCTCGTCCGTTGCCGGAGTCGGCGCACTCGCGGTCAGGCCGAGGCGGCGCGCCAACAATGCCGAACCCGCCGCGATCGCCAGGACTGCGAGCAAGGCGATGGCGAACGGCCACGACAGCGGCGAGGTGCCATAGGCCCCCAGCGCGGTGTATGCGATGGTCGCGGGCACGATCCCGATCATCGTGCCCACCACGTAATCACGCTGCCCCACCGCGCTGACCCCGGCGGCATAATTGACCAGAGAGAACGGGAGCGGCACCAGACGCACGAGCAGGACCGACAGCAATCCGCGACGGCCGAGCATCTCGTCGAGCCGGCGGAGCTTGCCCCATTCGGTGCGGGCCACCTGGCCGCGTCCCAACGCTCGGGCTGCCCAGTACCCCAGATAGGCCCCCACCGTGGCGGAGAACACCACGACGACCGCGCCCACCGCGAGCCCGAACAGCAGTCCCGAGGCGATGGTCAACGTGCTGGCCGGAAACGGAGTGGCCGACAGGAGGGCATAGAGCACCACGAAGAGTGCGATGCCCCACACCCCGGCCGACGCCACCCGATCACGAATGAACGACGCGTCGGGCAGGTCGACGGTACCGGCCACGATCACCACGGCGATGACGACGGCAGCTACCGCGGCCACTTTCAGCGCTGTTCGCCGCCGGTCCCCACTCGCTGGGCCCTCTGCGTTCGGTCGGTCCAGGTTCACCATCGCGCCTTTCTTCGGTCGATCGGCCGTGCACGTTCGTACTTGGAAGTCTCCGACCTCCCCACTGTGTTCCCGTTTCGTCACATTCGACCCATTACGGTGGAGGCAGCAGCGTCGTCGATGCCTGCTTCCGTGGATCAGGAGGCCCTACGTTGAAGTTTCGCTCACTACGACGCGCAGTAGCGATCGCAGCCAGCACGGGGTTGATTCTCACCGCCTGCGCTGCCCCGGACTCCGAAGCCCCCATCGCCGAGGCTCTGCCCTGGAGCGAGATCGAACAACAGGCGCAGGGTCAGACGGTCTCGCTGTGGATGTACGGCGGCGACGAGCAGGGCAACGCCTACGTCGACAACGTCCTCACTCCCGCGGCCGCAGAGGCAGGCGTCACTCTCCGCCGCGTCCCCGTCGAGGACACCACCGACGCCGTCAACCGCATTCTCTCCGAACGGCAAGCCGGTGTCACCGACGGTGAGGTCGATCTCGTGTGGGTCAATGGCGCGAACTTCGGTACCGGAAAGCAGGCCGGTGCGTGGCTGTGCGGGTGGACGCAGAACCTGCCGAACATGGAGTACACCGACCCGGCGGACCCATTGCTGAGCAACGACTTCGGCACCCCGGTGGACGATTGCGAATCACCCTGGCACAAGGCGCAGTTCACGCTGGTCTACAACGCAGCCGCTATTCCGAATCCGCCCACGACGTTCGACGGCGTTCTGGACTGGGCGGAGGCCAATCCCGGCCGCTTCACCTACCCCGCTCCCCCGGACTTCACCGGCTCGGTGTTCGTCCGTGAGGCACTGGTCAACGAATCCGGCGGCGTCGACGAGGTGCCCGCACAGTTCGATCAGGACTCCTACGATCGCCTCGCCCCGGCCCTGTTCGACCGGCTGAACGCGCTGGCACCCTCGCTCTGGCGCGAAGGAGCGACGTATCCGCAGTCTTCCTCCGAGCTCAACGACCTCTACGCCGGTGGCCAGGTGGACATGACCATGACCTACGGTCCGGCGACGCTCACCCAACTCGTCGCCGACGGCACCTACCCGCCCGAAACCCGCGTGCTGACTCTCGACGAGGGAACCGTCGGGAATGCGAGTTTCCTGGCCATTCCGTCGACCTCGGGCAAATCCGCCGCAGCGCAGGTGGTGGCGAACATCGCACTGTCACCGGAGCAGCAACTCGCCAAATCCAAGCCAGAGGTGTGGGGCCAGTTCACCGCCCTGGACATCACGCGGCTGACACCGGAGGAGCGGGCGCAGTTCGAGCAGCTCCCGTCCTCGCCCGTCGTTCCCTCGTACGAGGTGATCTCGGCGAACGCGCATCCCGAACTGTCCGCGGAGTGGGTCACCCCGCTCGACGAGGGTTGGCGTCGAAGCGTGCTCGCCGGTCAGTGAGCGCGTCCACGAAGAGCTTTCGCGGCACGGCGGCGGTACTCCCCGCCGTCGTGCTGGTCGTTCTCGTTGTCGGCGGCGGTCTCGGAACCGTGGTGCTGCAGAGCCTGGGTCTGATGCCGTTGGTCGGAACCCCCGAACTATCGGTGGACGCGTACTCCGCGCTGGGCGGTGACCTGTGGCGCTCGGTGGCGCTGACGGTGTCGATCGCTCTCGTCTCGACGGCGCTGGCCACAGCGATCGGGTTCGCAGTCGCGTTGACGGCACTGTCCGGTAAACGCACGGCCCTGGTGGCCGCCGGGTTGACCGTCACGGTGCCGCACCTCATCGGGGCTGCGGCGATGGCGCTGCTGCTGGCAGATTCAGGCATGCTGCCCCGCATTCTCGGCTTGACCGACGGGGGTTGGCCGGAGTTGGTCGGCGGGCGGTGGTGGATCGCCGTCGTCGCCGAATATGCCTGGAAGGAATCGGCTTTCGTGGCCGTCGTCGTGGCGGGCACCCTTGCCACCCGGGTAGCCGCATTCGACGAGACAGCGGCGACCTTGGGCGCGGGCCGGTGGGCGCGGCTGCGGCTGGTCACCCTGCCGCTGGCTCGGCCTGCGCTGATCGCCTCGGCGGCCATCGCCTTCGCGTACACCGTCGGATCCTACGAGGTGGCACGAATTCTGGGCCGTCCGTTTCCGGAGCCGTTGTCGGTCACGGCAATCCGCTTGTTCAGCTCGATCGACCTCGAGACGCGTCCGCAGGCCGCTGCGGCCGCGACGATAGCTACCGTGGTGACCGTCGTCGTGGCCGCGGTGGCCCTGCACTTTCTGCGCAGATCGGCAGCGTGGAAATGAACAAGGTGGAAGTGACGCGGGTCTTTCCAGCAATCGGTCGGGCCGTGTTGGTCGTGTGGTTCCTGCTGCCGCTGATTCCGGTTGTCTTGTGGGCCATCAGCAATCGATGGTCGTTTCCCAGTTCGCTTCCGCAGGACTGGGGATTCGACGGCGTTCGCAGTGCTCTCTACGCCGGTGGCGTCGATGCGTTCGTGCGGTCGACCCTGCTCGCTTTGGCCGTCGCCGCCATCGCAACACCATTGGGCGCGTTAGCCGCTCGAGCCCTGGTGAACGGTACTGTGCGTTTCCCCGCTTTGGTGGCCGGCGTTCTCTTCGCACCACTGGCCCTGCCCCCGTTCGCCGTGGCGTTGGGACTCGATGTCCTGGTGCTGCGCTCGCGTATTCCGAGCACGGTGGCGGTAGTCGCACTGCTGACCGTTGCGGCCATTCCGTACACGACGTATCTGATGCGAGTGGCGTTCGGCGCGTACGACATCGGCTACGAGGAGGAGGCGCGCACGCTCGGTGCGTCGAGTGCCATGGTGCTGCGGCGGATTCGCATTCCGCTGCTAGCTCCGGCGTTGGCAGGGGCGGCGTTGCTCGCGTTCCTCGTGGCGTGGAGCGACTACGTGATCACCTTGTTGATCGGCGGAGGCAGACTGGTCACCGTGCCCATTCTCGTCGCCTCGTTCGCTGCAGGCACCGGCAACGATTCGGTGGTGGCTGCACTGTCGGTCGCTGCCGTGGTGCCGCCTTTGTTGCTGGTGCTCATGCTCGCCCGGTTGCGTCGTAGGAGTGCACGATGAGCGTCGAACTGTCCGTTCACGGACTCACGAAAGTCCATGCCGGTCAATCGGTTGCGGCTCTGGATTCGTTGGATCTCACCGTGCCGCCGGGTTCGTGTACGGCAATTCTCGGGCCGTCGGGCTCGGGCAAGAGCACAGCGCTACGGCTCATCGCGGGGTTGGATTCGCCCACTGCCGGCACGGTGCGCATCGACGGTCGCGAGGTGAACGGCGTTGAGGCCGAGAACCGCGGGGTGGGGATGGTGTTTCAACGTCCGATGTTGTTCCCACACATGTCGGTACTGGACAACATCGGCTTCGCCTACCGCGCTGCCGGTGACAGTCGCAAGCGTTCGCGCGAGCGGGCCCGCGAATATCTCGACCTGGTTCATCTGGGCGATATGAGCGACCGGGCCGTGTCAGAGGTGTCGGGCGGGCAAGCTCAGCGGGTGGCGTTAGCACGCTCGCTCGCCGGCTCACCGCGATTGTTGTTGTTGGACGAGCCGTTCAGTGCGCTCGACCCGGTATTGCGCACCGAGATGCACGACCTGGTTCGCGAACTGCGCTCGTCGTTGGATCAGACTCTGCTGCTCGTCACCCACGATCAGCAGGAAGCGGCCGTGCTGGCCGATTCCGTGGCAGTGCTCATCGACGGACGATTGGAGCATCACTCCGATATCGCAACGGCTTACACGCGTCCGAGCACGTTGGCAGTCTCGCGACTGATGGGCGGAATCAACGAAATCGAAGGTCAGTGGGATGGAGTTGGGGTGCATCGCTCCGAGCTCGGGGAGTTGGAGGTCGAAAGAGTTTCTCTGCCGGCCGGGCCTGCTGTGCTGCTGTTACGACATGAGCTGATCAGCATGGATGACAACGGGATTCGTGGAGTTGTCTCGGGATTGCGGCCTACCGGATTTCGCAGCATCGCTGACGTGACCGTGGGTTCGGTGACCGTGAAAGTGGAGTTGGCGGCGGGATCTACGGTGCGGATCGGGGATTCGGTGGGGTTGAAAATTCCACGTAATGCGAGAATTGCTGTTGAAGCCTGACGGTCGAGTGAGCGACCGAATGCGATTCTCGAACTACAAGGCGTTAGCAGATTCTCGGCTCCTACCTTGACAGAAAGATCCAACGACCAACCAGTCGCAGGAACACCGCCCACACCTGTTCGAGCCCGCTGCGATGGTCTCACCGAGGTCCGACGAGGAAAAATGCGTTATCCGGCATGAGCATTCGCGAGAAGATGCCACTTCCGATGAATGCGATCGCCGTGGACGCTGCGATACTGACCCTATGCACGATCTCGGAATCCAGTTTTACATCGATCTCGAATCCCGCGTCTGGGATGCGCTGACCAACGGCGACGCAGACGCCGATCTCGAACTACTCTCTGCCGACTTCGTCGGGGTGTATCCCACCGGTTTCGCCAGTAGAGCGGACCACGTTGCCCAACTGGCCGACGGGCCCAGCATGGCGTCCTACTCGATCACGGAAGCGAAACTGATCGAAGTATCTGGGGATGCGGCGATGCTCTGCTATCGCGCCGATTACCAACGGCCTCAACGCAGCGTGGGCGAGTCGATGTTCATCAGCTCGCTCTGGCTACGAAAAGATGGCCGTTGGCAGAACACTTTCAGCCAGGACTCACCCGCCCACTCCTGACAGGGCGACCCAGCTGACCGCCAGAGGCGTCACTGGACAACGCATAGGCCTTCTAGCAGCACCTATAGAAATTTCCTGAGGAAAAGTACACATAGTCTTTCCAGGGGCTACAGTTGCCTGGTCCGCGGGGGCGTCGGCATCATGCACTTCACCCGGACGAGAGGCCCAGTCGCATATGTTCGACAAGAAATTCATCACCAAGGCCATCAGCAGTAGCTCGGAAAACGGTCTGGATCGCCGACGCTTCATGCGGGCAGCAGGTCTCACCGGCTTGGGTGCAGGCGCGGCAATGACTGTGGGCTCAGGCGTCGCATCTGCCTTCCCCTTCGGCTCCTCGGATGGGCCGCTCATCCCCGGAATGCCTGGCCAAGGCCCATCCGATGCCGCGATTCTGAACTTCGCACTCAACCTCGAGTACCTGGAAGCCGAGTTCTACCAGCGGGCGGTGACCGGAAAGGGTCTGCCGGACACCCTCGTGGGCGGTACCGGAACTCCCGGCCCCGTCACCGGAGGTCGGCAGGTGACATTCGAGAGCAAGTTGATCAAGGCATATGCCGAGGAAATCGCCTTCGACGAGCTCAATCACGTGGCGTTCCTGCGCGGAGCGCTTGGAAACGCGGCAGTGGCCCGGCCTGCGATCGACCTCGACGCGAGCTTCACTGCCGCCGCCATGGCAGCAGGACTGATCGGCGCAGGCGAGACCTTCGACGTGTACGCGAACGAGCAGAATTTCTTGCTCGGCGCGTTCATCTTCGAGGACGTCGGCGTCACCGCATACAAGGGCGCGGCACCGCTGGTGTCGAACAAGACGTATCTCGAAGCCGCTGCAGGCATTCTGGCGGCCGAGGCGTACCACGCGGGCATCATCCGGACGAGCCTGTTCTCTCTGGGTCTCGAAACGCCCGCGAACGCCATCTCCGACGCCAGAGACAGCCTGGATGGGCCGGACGATCTGGATCAGGGAATCACTCTCGACGGTGCCGCCAACCTGGTTCCGTTGGACGCCAACGGAATCGCGTATTCCCGCTCACCGGGCCAGGTACTCAATATTGTGTATCTGAACCCGGCTCCGGTCACGTCCGGTGGATTCTTCCCTGCAGGCGTCAACGGCGAGCTCAACACCAGCGGCGGATAGCCGGAGGTTTCGCTCGGGTGGTGTCGCATGGCTCGACACCACCCGAGCGTCAGCTACAGCAACCGGTCGTTTCCGGTTTCGTCACGAGCAACGGCAGCAGCTTTCGCAGTTCCTGATTCTCACCCGGGTCGAGAACCGAATGCTGGACGCACGCGGGAACGAGTTCACCGGTCTCGGGGTGCGCCATCGAATAGGTGCAGGCCGCAAGTCGCTCCTGCGTTTCCAGCAGCACGGGATCGGCGGCGACCTGACCGGATTGCATCAGTTTCCATGCGGGAGCTACATTTTCGGCATCCATGAAGCGATGAACGACGAAGTTCATCGGGCGAAGGTCTCTGCGAACGAATGCCAGAACTGCGTTTCGGGGGCCACATCGTCGCAGGACGCTCGCGAACCACCGCCCCGCCACGACGATCCCCAACGGATGACCGGCCAGTACCCGGAGGAGTTTCAGAATTAGCGTCAGCGGATCGGAACCGCCGAAGTTTACTCCGCCCAGATGGGTGAAGAACTCGTCGCGAGCACGTTCCTCTGCCGGGCGTGTGACATCGAGGAACGGATGCCACGTCGAGCCGACCATGAAGCCCAACGCTGTTCTGTTGCAACGCGGATCGCCGAACTGGATCGACTGGTACGAAATTGCCTGTCCCATGCCGAGTTCGATCTGCTCCCAGACGATATCGATGTCGATCTCCCGGTAGTCCCCGCTCCAGCGCCGCTCGTCTCCGACGAAAGCCGCGGGCTGGAAGGAGACCATCGAATAGCCGCCCATGCCGACCACCTCGCCCGTCACTGCGGCGACCTCGTCGATGTTGTGCGGCGTGACGGTCATGTTGTGCGCCAGATACGACGCCACTCCGTGCTCGCTCTTCAATCGAGTGAACATCTCCGCGAACCGTCGACGATAAGGAGTGAGTTCGGCTTCCGTTCGCGGCCGAGGGATTCCGCTCCGTCCGCGCATCAGCTTGTCGAAGTGCGCGGCGAAGGACACTCGCGAAAATCGTGTCTGGCCGTCACCGTCGAGAACGACGGCCTGCAGGTAGTCGTAGTCGAAGTCGCCATGGGTGAACGACATCGGTTCGCGGCCGTGCTCACGCATGATCGCCAGCGCCGCGGCGTGGTCGTCGGAATCGAGCAAACTGACTTCTCCGCCGATCAACTGCGCGTGCGCCCGCGGGCCGCGTCGTTCGGCGAGCAGCTCGAATTGCGCGGCGACTTCTCGCAGTGTGTGCTCACCGTCGATGCGCACCTTGTTCGCATCCGCGCTGTGGTAGCAGGGGCTGCAGGTGAGGTTGCACTTCGGAAACACTCCGTGGGTGCCCTCGCAGCCCACCGCGTGTCGCCCCAGCGTCTGTGCCGGCGTTCGGGCCGCGGGTGGTAACGCCGCCCACCTCTCCGTCAGGGCCGCTCGGGTGCGGGGATCGACCGGGCGCGTGCGCCTCTCGATACGGCGGACGTAGGCCTCGAACTTCTCACGCACTGTCATGCTCGGCCTCGTTGTCTTCTCGCTCGGGAAACCGCACACCCCGCGCGTGCACTTCCAGTGTGCCTGCGGACCGTGGGCCGCGAGGATCGCCGCAGTCCCACCCCCTCCGTCCCGTCCCAGCCCATCCCCTGTCCGTCCCTTCGTCCCCGCCCCCCCAGCGCCCGTCGCAAATGCGCGCGCGTTTGCCAGGTGCGCGCGGACTAGGCCCCGTTGGGCAGCAATTCCACGCGCTTTCAGCAAACGCGCGCGCATTTGCGAAGGACGGCTCGCACGGCATCAGCCGCGGGCCCGTGTGCGAGGTGGGCATCGATCGCGTGAAACTACGATGACTCCATGCCCGCCGGACGCTTCGCTCCCAGTCCCTCGGGTGAGTTGCATCTCGGCAATCTGCGCACCGCGCTTCTGGCGTGGCTGTTCGCCCGCTCCACCGAACGTCGGTTCGTGATGCGCGTGGAAGACCTCGATCGCGTCAAGCAAGGGTCCGAGCAGCGTCAACTCGACGACCTCGCCGCCATCGGACTCGATTGGGATCGGCCCATCATGCGGCAATCCGAGCGTCGGGAGATTTACGACGCCACGATTCGCTCGCTCACCGCAGCCGGGCTGACGTACGAGTGTTTCTGCACGCGTCGGGAAATCCAACAGGCCGCATCGGCCCCGCATGCACCCGACGGCGCATACCCGGGTACCTGCCGCGATCTCACCGCAGACCAAAAGGCAGCGAAGGACCGCCCACCGGCCATCCGATTGCGCTCGCAGATAACCGAATTCACCATCGTCGATCAGCTGCACGGCCTCTTCCGAGGCCAGGTCGACGACTTCGTCCTGCGTCGATCCGACGGTATCCCCGCCTACAACCTCGCCGTCGTAGTCGACGATGGCGCACAAGGCGTCGACCAGATCGTGCGCGGCGACGACCTACTCACCTCCGCCCCGCGACAGGGATATCTGACTCAGCTCCTCGGCCTCACCCCCGCGACGTACGTCCACGTGCCCCTCGCTCTCAACGTCGAAGGCAAGCGCCTGGCCAAGCGGGACGGCGCGGTGACTCTGCGCGAGCGGCCCGACGCGTGGGCGCTCATCACCGCCTCCCTCGGTATGCCGGACGTAAAGAACACCGAGGAACTGCTCGAACAGTGGAAGCCGACGCGGGTACCGCGCGAACCGTGGGTGTTCGACCCCGCGAATCTCTGACCGCCCTAACGATCGAGATCACGTTGCAATGCGACAGGGCCCAACTCGGGAGGAATCGGACGTACAGTAGCCGCGACAACTCTTCCCGAGGGAGAAGGACACGATGACCTCAGGCGGTTACGACCCCGACAAGGATCCACAGAACCCCGGCGGCTATCCCCCGCCGCAGGGCGGCTACCCGCCCCCTCCCCAGGGCAACTACCCACCACCTGAGCAGGGCGGTTACCCACCACCCGGCAACTACCCACCGCCCCCACAGGGCAACTACCCACCCCCGGGCAACTACCCACCGCCCCCGCAGGGCAACTACCCGCCGCCTCCGGCCTTCGGTGAGTCACCGATGCCGACGCAGCTGTCCGTGGGAACGGCCATCGGCTACGCATTCAACAAGTTCAAGGACAACGCCCTCGTCTGGGTCGGCATCGTCCTGATCGCCGCGATCATCCAGGGCGTCCTGAACTTCGTGTTGAGCTCCGACAACTTCGTCCTCGGCTTGATCTTCAGTGTCATCGTCGGAGTCGTCGCGCTCCTCATCCAGGCGGCACTCGTCCGCGGCGCTCTGCACGAGGTGGACGGGATCAAGCCCGCGTTCGGGTCCTTCTTCCAGTTCGGCAACGTCGTGTCCGTCGTCATCGCCGGCGTCCTCGTCGGCATCGCAACCAGCATCGGCTTCGTGCTGCTGATCATCCCCGGACTCGTCATCACGTTCTTCACGTGGTGGACCTTCCAGTTCGTCATCGACCGCGGCGACGAGCCGATCCCCGCCATCAAGGCGAGCGCTCAGGCGATCGCGTCCAACGGTGGGACCCTCTTCGTGCTCGCACTCGCCCTGGTCGGCATCAACATCGTCGGCGCACTCCTGCTCGGCATCGGTCTGCTGGCCTCCATCCCGATCACGATCATCGCCGGAACCTACGCCTACCGCGTCACGGTGCGCGGACACGTCGCCTGACCTGAGATCCGCCTCGATGGGCGCGCATCCCTCACCCGGGATTCGCGCCCATCGTCGTCTCGGTGCTTGGATCGAGCAGTGACTACTACCGAACACACCGCCGCCAACGGCGGCACCGAGTCTGGGCAGGCCACGTTCGCTCACATCAGCCGGGGCTACTACCCCACCATCGTCGCGCTTTTCGTCGCGACGCTGCTGATCTCGAACGTGGCCGCCAGCAAAGGTGTCGCCTTCTTCGCCTCCTCCGACGTCATGCTCGGACCACTGCAGATCCTGCCGATCAATACCGACGGCGCATTCTTCCTGTTCCCCCTCGCCTACATCCTCGGCGACGTCCTCAGCGAGGTCTACGGCTTCAAGGCCGCACGCCGCGCGATCTACCTCGGTTTCGGCTCCCTGATCCTCACCTCGGTGTGCTTCTGGATCGCCATCGAACTTCCCGCCGCCTCGTTCTACGAGAACCAAGAGGCACTCGAAACCGTTGTCGGTGTCGTCCCCCGACTCGTCCTCGCCGGTCTCGCCGGCTTTGCCGTCGGCCAGCTGCTCAACTCCTACGTCCTGGTCAAGATCAAGGAACGCACCAAGGAAAAGCACCTGTGGGCGCGCCTGATCGGCTCGACCGTCGTCGGCGAATTCTTCGACACGTTGATCTTCTGCGCCATCGCCGCCGGCGTCATCGGCATCAGCACGTGGACCGACTTCATCAACTACGTCGTTGTCGGATTCCTGTGGAAGACACTCGTCGAGGTCCTCGTCCTTCCCATCACGTACCGCGTCATCTCGTACATCAAGAAGCGCGAACCGTCGTACCAGAGCAGTTAGCTCGCGACCCATTCTCGACTGACCTCGAGATAGCGCTCTCGCGCTGCCTCGAAGCTCTCGACGGCCCGGGTTCCCGGCCAGTCCTCCGGTGTCATGGACGGCGGGAGGCCCGGGTCGACGTAGGGGATGACTCGCCACTCGTCGAGCAGCGGCACGAACGTGACGAACGCGTCGCGAGTATCTTCGGCCGGGACATCGGAGTCGTAGGTGGCCAGGAATGCCCGGTGCCGATCGGCGATGCCCGCCAGGTCCCACCACTGGGCGGCGCTCTGACGCAGTGAGGCGGGTGGCGCTACCTCGGAGGCGACGAAGCTCGTCACGTACTCCGACAACTCCAACGCGTCGATGATGTCGCCCGCCTCACCCGCGAGGTATTCGGGTGCGATCCACAGACCGGGCGAGACTGTGCCGCAGCCTATTCCGGTGAGTCGACGCCTCAGTTGGTGGCGCGCGGCGCGTTGGGTCTCGGGGATGGTGAACGAGATGAGCCGAAACGGATCGCCGTCTGCCATCCGCCGGAACCCGAAGATCCGACCGTCGCCGCGCGCGAACATGGCGTCGGCCTGCTCGGTGATGCGATAGCCGGTGCGGCCGTCTCGATTACTCGATGCGACGACGCCCTTCTTCTTCAACCTGGCCACCGCGATGCGCGTGCTCTCCGGTGGCACTCCGAGTGCGTCCATCCAGACGACGAAATCGGCGATGGCGAACCACCCGCCGAGGGGGCGAATGTAGGCCCCGAGCACGGTACGCACCAACGAGGTGGCGCTTCCCGGACGAGAGTCGAAGTCGTCGAGGATGGCCCCGGCAGTGCTAGGCGCGGAGTTCGTCACGGATCGCCACGATTCCCAGATACACCTCTCGGTACGAGGTACTGAGAGGGCTCAATCCCAGGCGAATACCCTGCGGAGCGCGGTAATCCGGGATGACGCCCTGCTCCCACAGGCGAGCGGTGATCGCCTTGAACTCGGGATGGTCGATGGTGACGTGACCGCCGCGTCGATTCGAGTCCTCGGGTGAGGCGATCTCCACCCCGAGCGGTATCAGCATCTCGCGGACGAGTTCGAGGGCGTATTCGGTGAGTGCGACGGACTTCGCGCGTATCGCGTCCATCCCCACCTCGGCGATCATCTCGATGGTGTCCTGCATCGCAATCATCCCGAACACCGACGGCGTGCCGCTGATGACGCGTCGAATACCCTGTGCCGGAACGTAACCCTGCGCCATCTCGAACGGATCGGCGCGACCCATCCAGCCCCAGATCGGTTGGACGAAATCGCCTTGAAGATCACTGCGCACGTACGCGAAGGCCGGTGATCCCGGGCCTCCGTTGAGGTATTTGTAGGTGCACCCGACGGCCAGATCCACTCCCCAGGAATCGAGTTCGAGCGGTACCGATCCAACGGAGTGGCACACGTCCAGCAGCATCAAAGCTCCGGCAGCGTGCGTGATGCGCGTCGCCTCGGCCACGTCGACGAGGAAGCCGGAACGGTAGGCGACATGGGTGATCACCACCAAGGCGGTGTTCTCCCCCACCACCTCGGCGAGTTGTTCCGGTTCGATACCACCGCGGCGGTCAGTCTCGATCCACCGCAGGGTCATATTCAGCTCTGCTGCAATGCCTTCGAGCAAGTATCGATCGGTCGGAAAGTTGTCACGGTCGATGACGATCTCGGTGCGGCCCGGCCGCATGGCAATCGCCGCCCGCGCCAGTTTGTACAGCAATACCGTCGTCGAATCGCCGATGGTGGTCTGACCGGACGCGGCCCCCAGGGTGGCGTCGGCCAGGGCGTCGCCGATGGTGACGGGGAGATCGAACCACTGCTCGTCCCAACCACGGATCAAACGTCCACCCCAGGCCTGCGTCATGAAGGTGTTGATCCGTTCGACGCTGGCCTTGGTGGGCCGGCCCAGCGAGTTGCCGTCGAGATATGCGCTGATCGACGGATCGTCACTGCCGAGGAACTTGTCGCGGTAGCTCCGGAGCGGATCCTGGGCGTCGAGTTCGTCTACGCGTTCCATCATCGTCCGATTTCCGTTCTCACAGCGAGTAATTCGGGAAAGAAGGTGAGTTCGAGTGCCTTCTGCAGGAATCCGACGCCACTCGATCCTCCCGTCCCGCTCTTCATTCCGATGGTTCGCAGCACCGTACGCATATGACGGAAGCGCCACAGCTGGAAGTTCTCCTCGAGATCGACGAACTCTTCGAAGGCCTCGTACACCGCCCAATGTTCGGTGTGGTTTTCGTAGACGAACTTGATCAGCGGCATCAGGTCCTCGTTGAACGTGTATGCCGCGGTGACATCGCGATCGAGCGCTGATGCCGGTACGTCGTACCCCTGCCGCGCCAGCGACTGCCAGAAGGCATCGTAGAGGCTCGGTTGATACAACAGAGTCGAAAGCTGTTCATAAGCAGCCGGATCGGACTCGAAGACCGTCAGCATGCCCGCATTCTTGTTGCCCAGCACGAACTCCACCGCCCGGTACTGATACGACTGAAAGCCCGACGAGTTGCCGAGAAAATCACGGAACTGCGAGTACTCCGTCGGCGTCAGTGTGGCCAGTACCGACCACTGCTCGGTCAACGTCTTCTGGATGTGCTTGACCCGGGCCACACATTTCAGCGCGGTACCGATGTCGTCGGCATCGAGAGCTGCTCGCGCGGCCAGGGTCTCGTGCAGTACCAGCTTGAGCCACAGTTCGGTGGTCTGGTGCTGAATGATGAACAGCAGTTCGTCGTGATGCTCGGGGGTGCTCACCGGCTTCTGGGCGCTGAGCAACGTGTCGAGGTCCAGGTACGCGCCGTAACTCATACGGTCGCTGAAGTCGGTGACGACGGTCTTCTCTATCGCGCGGGTATTGCCTTCGACGCTCATGGCTGGTCCTCGAGGTGATGGGCTGGTGAAGCCAGCGTATTACATCATTGTGCCGCCCGCCAGTAATACGACATAGACCGGTTTCGTGAACGCCACCCGTCGCCTATCCTCGAAGTACCGACTCGAGTGAGGAATCGCAGTGCGTAGAGCGTCCGGACAGTTGGAGGAGTCGATCCTCGAGTTGCTCGGCGAGCACACGGAACTCTCGGTGGCCCAAGCCCGCGAGCACCTTGGCTCCGATCTCGCCCACACCACGGTCATGACCGCTCTGGTGCGCCTGCACGGCAAAGGCCTGGTCGATCGCGAGCGGCGCGGGCGGTCCTTCGTCTACACCCTCAACGCCCCGGTCGACGAGATCCCCGCGCTTCGGGCCGCGATGCGGATGCGCACCGAACTCGGTGCCAGAGCCGAACGCGCAGACGTACTGGCCAGCTTCGTGGCCGCACTAGACCCCGAGGACGAGGCGACGCTGCGCGAACTGCTGGCCAAGTCGGACGCAGCCGAGCAACACCCATGACCCTGCTCCTGGTCGTTGCCGTGCTGCCGTGGGCGCTGTCGCTGCTGCTGGGATTCGGAGCCGATCAACTCGACCGTCGACTCAATCCGTCGACCGCCGTCGTCCTGTTGCCCATCCTGTCGATGGTGACCGCATTCTCCGTGGCGGCGTCCATGTGCGCGCTCGCTGCGGTGCTGCTGGCGTCAGGTGAGATTGCCTGGACAGCGGTGGGAATCATCATTTCCGCGTGGATGTTCTGGCGTGTGGTCGAGGTCGCCCGCCATGTTCGACGCGTCGCCGTCGGCGCGTCGATCGCATCCGAATTCGGCGACGAGGCGCGGGCGACGGGCGGCATCGTCGTGGTCGACTCCGAGGTTCCCGACGCCTTCGCCGTTCCCTCCGGCGGAGGCGCCGTCGTGATCACCACCGGCCTCGCTGAGGCTCTGTCGGACAACGAATTACGCGCGGTGGTCGAGCACGAGCGCGCGCACCTACGACATCGCCACAGCGTGTGGATCCAGATGTGTGAAATCGCGGCTCGACTGAATCCCATTCTTCGGCCGGTGCCCTCGAAAGTCCGGCACGCGGCGGAGCGTCAGGCAGACGAGAGCGCAGCGTCTCTCGGCCGGCGAGACACGTTGTCTGCCATCGCCAGAACCGCCTTGCTTCGGAAACAACTCGACCATGGAACCCGCACGCTCGCCAGTACCGGCGGCGACGTCGTACGCCGCGTGCAAGCGCTGAGCGAACCACCACGGCACCGCCATGATCGCGGAATCCTCGCGGCCGGGCTGGTGCTGATCCTCGCGTTCACCGTCATATCCACGGCACTGTTCGATGTCGTTCAAGATGTAGTGGCCCCCGAAACCGGAGAAGCCGCCACCTCGATCTTCCGCTGATCTCAGATACCCGCGACGCCCGCGAGTTGGCCGATCGCATAGGTGACGGCCATCGCGATTGCACCACCGATGACGACCCGGCTCACTGCCGGCCGAGCAGGCGCACCGCCGAGACGTGCGCTGATACTTCCGGTCAGTGCCAGAGCTACCAGTACCACGACGAATGTCACCGGGACGCGCAGCGACGCGGAAAACAGCAGGATGGACAGTAGCGGCAGCAGCGCGCCACTGACGAACGACACCGCCGACGACGCGGCCGCCTGCCACGGATTGGTCAGCGCGTCCGGGTCGATTCCCAACTCGACATCCACGTGTGCGGCAAACGGATCGTGGTCGGTCAGTTCCTGCGCAACTTTCTGCGCAGTCTCCGTCGACAGCCCCTTGGCCTCGTAGAGCGCAGCCAGCTCGGCCAACTCCTCCTCGGGTTCCTCGGCCAGCTCCCGCCGCTCCTTGATCAACAGGGATCGTTCGGCGTCACGCTGCGTGCTCACCGAGACGTACTCCCCGAGCGCCATGGAGACAGCACCCGCGACGAGCCCCGCAACACCAGCTGTGAGCAGCGCCCCTGTGTCGGTGGTGGCGGCTGCGACACCGACGACCAGGCCGGCAGTGGAGACGATGCCGTCGTTCGCACCCAACACGCCTGCCCGCAGCCAGTTCAGCCGGCCAGACAGATCACCGTGCGGTTCGTGCTCGTGCAGGCCCGGCTCGGGCTCACTCATCGACGGCCGTCGCTGACACGTCATCCCATGCGGCGCGCGCGCCGGACTCACCGATTCTGTACACCTGGATGATTGTGGTCGCTCCGATCAGCACAGCCAAGACCACCACCGCAATCGACTGCCAGCGCACGGGGGTATTGCCCCGACGCTCACGTACATGCAGGAACACGAGCGCCGCGGCGACGACCACAAGACCGACGGAGAAGAAGATCATCCAGTCGCCGATCTCGGCGTGCTGTTCGACCGCAGCGGTCTCGGGGACGCGCTTCTCGAGCCACTCGCCTGCCTCGGTCGTCAGCGGCGTCAACACCAACGTGAACACCGCCAGGGCTGCGATGAGCCACACGAGACGGCTGCGCACACCGGTCCAGATACTGGCCGTGATGGCGAGCAGCGCGGTCAACGGTGCCAGCACCACGATGAAGTGAACGAGAAGAATGTGGGCCGGTAGGCCGTTGAAGGTGGACATGCGTTCTCCCCCTGGCTTGGAAAGTCGCGTGCACCTCACGCACAACACATGCTACACGTTGTGTAGTAGTTGCATGGATGGATCGAGGGCTGCCAGATCCCGCCACGCCGAGTCGGGTTCTGCGACCATCGCATACACGACCTGCTCGAGACTCCGTCCCAGCGCGACAACGGTATTCGCGTCGAACAATGCTGTGGGATAGACGATATCGATCTCCGTACAGATAGCGCCCCTGGGTCGTTCCGCGGGCTCCACTCCTGTCTTCCCTTGGTCGTCCCGCCGTTCGGTGACGTGAAGATGGAGGTCGCATTTCGCGATGTCGATCGGTCGGGGCGTGATCTCGACACGCGTGTCCCCAAGTTCGAGCGTTGCGGCGGTGAAGACATCCAACGACAGTGCCACCTGGAAAATCGGATGACGCGCATCCGTCGAGTCAGGAGCGATGGCAGCGACGACATCCTCGAACGGCACCGCTGCATGATCGAAGGCCCGCAGTTCGCTCGCCCGCGCCGCCTGCACGACGTCGTCGACGGTCGAAGCGGACGCGATGTCCGTCCGGATCGCGACGGTGTTGGTGAAGGTACCGACCACCTGCTCGAGCCTCGGATCGTCGCGTCCGGCAACCGGGGTCCCGACGACGATATCGGTGGAGTCTGTCACCTCCGCGAGCAGAATCAGCAGTGCTGCGCGTAGCACGGTGAATCGTCCTGTCCCGCAACGCTGGGCAAGATCGGTCATTTTCTCCGTGGCGGGTGCATCGAAGCGAAGCGATGTGCGCGCACCGGAGAAATCCCACTCCTGTGTACGTGGCCGGTCCAACGGCAACCCGGTGCTGTTGGGGACACCTGCGAGTTCCGCGCGCCAGAACTCGATGTCGGCCGATACATCCCGATCGGCGGCCCAGACGCTGTAATCGGCGTACTGCAAGGGTAATTCGGACCATGACGGTGCACTGCCGGCCATCCTGGTCTGATAAGCCAGTACGAAATCCGACGCCAGCAGCCCGAGAGACCACCCGTCCGCTGCGATGTGGTGAACGGCGCACGCCAGCACGTGGTGATCGGGCGCTACGGCGAACAGGCGAGCGCGGATCGGGAACTCGGTGCGCACGTCGAAGGGGTGCTGCAGGGTCTGCGTCACCGCGGCGTCATCGAAGTCGACAACGTCGAGATTCGGTGTCACCGCAGCAGAATCCGACTCGACGACCTGAGCCGGAACCCCATCGAGGTCCGGGTAGCGCGTCCGCAGAGTGCTGTGTCGCTCGATCAGATCGGTCAACGCCTGCGAGGCTGCCGCGGCGTGGAACTCCCCGGAAATCGCGACCGTGAACGGCAGGTTGGACAGCGGTAACTGAGCACTTCGATCGATGTGGCGTTGCTGCGGAGCCAGCGGAATCGCGGCCACGGCCTGCGACATACCTCGTTCGGGCCGCGAATTCTGTTGCAGTCCAACATGGCAACGCGTATCGATCAGCGCCGCCAAAGCCTGAACGGACGGGGCCTCGACGAGGTCTCGCACACCGATGTCCACCGATTCCTCGGCCCGCACCGCCGACACGACTCTGGTCGCGGCCAGTGAGTCACCTCCGAGATCGAAGAACGACGCAGCGCAATCGATACCGTCCCTGCCGAGGACGCGTACGAACGCTGCCGCCACCATCTCCTCGGTGGCACCGGACGGCTCGACCGGAGGGCCGGTCGTCGGAGCGGTCAGGCTCGGAACAGGAAGTGCGCCGCGATCGACCTTACGATTGATCGTCAGCGGAATCTCGTCGAGAATCGAGATCGTCGCCGGCACCATGTGGGCAGGCAATCGCCCGGCAAGATCCTTGCGAATGTGCTCGGTGTCGAGCACGTGTTCGCTGTTCGCGGCAACGACGTAACCATCGATACGCATGTCCCCAGTGTGACTGCGGCGCAATGCCGATGACGCCGCAGCGACCTCCGGCCACGCCCGCAGCGCTGCGTCGATCTCGCCCAGTTCGACGCGATTTCCCCGGATCTTGATCTGATCGTCGATGCGGCCGAGGAACTCCAGCGTTCCGTCGCCGCGCAGACGCGCCCGATCTCCACTGCGGAACATCCAACTCCCGCTGCTGCTGAACGGGTTCGCGACGAAGCGCGCTGCTGTTTCCAGGGTGCGACCGAGATATCCGCGCGCGACGCCGGGCGTCTCGATGTAGATTTCGCCGACCGCACCCGACGGAACAGGTCGCAGCGTGCGATCGAGGAGGTGAATCACCGCTCCCACCATGGCTCGACCGATTCCGTCCGCGCTGCCCGGGTGCAATGGGGCGGTCATCGTGACACTGCAGGTCGTCTCGGTGGGGCCGTAGGCGTTGAGCAGTCGTCGACCCACCGACCAGCGGTCGACCGTATCCTGCGGTGCTGCTTCGCCGCCGATGATGATCGTCCCGACGCCCGCCAGTGCTTCGGGATTCAACGTGGCCAGCGCCGAGGGTGTGATCAGCAGATGCGTAACCGCCTGCCGAGCAATCAGTTCCGACAGTTCCGCGCCGCCGTAGCTGTCCGGCGGCGCGATCACCACTGCCGCACCTGCTGTCGCTGCGGCCAACACCTCGACAATGGCCGTGTCGAATCCGGGCGAGGCAAGGTGACAGACTCGGGACTCGACGTTCAGGTCGTAGCTGCTCCGAATCTGTTGCACCAGAGCGCCGATACCGTTGTGGGTGACGACTACACCCTTGGGGGTGCCGGTGGATCCGGAGGTGTAGATGACGTACGCAGCGTTGTGCGGTGCGGTCGTCGCGGCGACATCGTTCGAGTCTCTTTCTGCGAGAACGCCATCGACGGTCAGCCACTCCACCTCACCCAACTCGGTGCCTCCGGTGCACAGGCCCAACACCGCTCCGCTGTCACGCAGCACGAACTCTGCGCGTTCGCGGGGGTGATTCGGGTCGACCGGGACGTACACCGCACCCACTCGTGCGATCGCCCAGAACGCGACGACGCCCTCGACGGATCGGCCGACGCGCACGGCGACCCGGTCCTCTGTGCCGATTGCTCGGGCGTTCAAGGTGGATGCGAGTGCGTCGACTCTTGCGGCCAGTTCTCCGTAGGTGATCGAGGCGCCGGCGTCCTGGATGGCAATTCGATTGCCGTGCTCCGCGATTGCCGCCGAGAACACGTCGTTCAGTGATCCCTGCTCAGCCGCGGCCGCGCCCACCGACGCGGGGGTCGTACGGGACTCGTCGGGCAGGAACAGGTCGAGGTCTGCCACTGCCGTGTCACCGCAGTCGGATTCGGCAAAACGGTCGAGAAAGTGCAGAAACCGTTGGTGGTGGCGAGCGAGGTCGCTCGGCGTGTAGACGGTCGAGTTGGCCTCGAAGTCGATGCGCGGCCGCTCTCCACCCCGACCGGGGTAGATGTTGACGGCGAGGTCCGACACCGGGCCCGTGGTCAGAATGTCGATCTCACCGTCGAACTCGCCGATGGCCACAGTGTTCGCGAACATCATCACGTTGATCGTCGGCCCGAAACGCCCTGCGCGCAGCGCATGTCCACTCTCGGATGCCGGCGGTCTGCTGCGCTGATGCCGGAGCACGGCACCGATGGCCACCTCGGTGGACTTGATCACGTTGTTCACCGTCGCCGATCCGACGCCCGGCAACCGCAACGGCACCACATGCGACAGCGAGGACCCGGCCCGGCGCAACATCGCTGTCGGCCGCGCCGAGACCGGCAACGACAGATCCACGTCGTCGGTGTCGTTCATACGCGCCAGGTACGCGGCGAATGCCGCGATCACCACCGTCGACGTCGCATGCCCCGGGGCGGTCGGAGAAACCGTACGATCCTCGCCGACGACGATCGGCACCGACGCGGGCCGAGCAGTCCGGCCGAGGGGCTCGGCATATCCCAGGTCGGTCGACTCCCAATGCGCTCGATCACGTCGTGCGCGGGTGGAGGTGCGGTAGCGCTCGTCCTCGGCGACAAGCGCGGCCGGGGTCGTCGGATCGATGGCCGCAGGCTCGACGCCACCAGACGCGGCGGCATACAGGGCCGCCGCCCGCTCGAGCACCTTCATGGAGGCATACCCGTCGAGCGCGATGTGATGGGCTCGGGTGTACCAGAACACTCGATCGTCGCCGACTCGAAGGACCCGCAACCGCACGAGCTGACTGTCCATGGAGAAGGGCGTGCGGCAATCGTCGTTCATCCACTGCGTGGCCGCATCGGCCGGACGGTCGCGGCCGCGGAAGTCGAGGATCTCGACCGATTCGGTCTCCCGAGGCTCGAACCGCTGCATCGGGGTGCCGTCGACCTCGATGATTCGCATCGTCGACGACGAGAACTCTCGATGCGCTCGACTGCCACACTCGAACAGCACATCGAGGTCCACAGCGCCGATGATGTCGACGTAGTACGCAATGGTGAAGGGCACGTCCGGCATGAACTGTTGGGCAATCCAGATGTCGGCCTGGGACGAACTCACAGGTAGGGCGTCGTCGGACATGGTGTTCCCCCCAGGGCAAATCTTCTACTACACAGTCGGTAGTACCACCGTACGCTCCGATCCGGTGTGTGCCCGTGCGAGGCGGCCGCTCAACCTCCGAGCAGAGCCAAGTCCGGCGCTCCCGCATAGATGCCGTCCAGGCTCAGCAACGGCACCTCCTTCGAGATCGCGCATGCTGCGATCCAACGATCACCGGTGTGAATCTTGTCGTGCAGCGCATGGCCTACACGCCTGCATGCAGCGGTCAAAGACGCGTAAGCATCCACGACTCCACTGTCGATCGAAATCGTAGGAGCCGAGTCGAGCTTTGCCCGGGTGTCGGCCAATTTGCGCTCACCCCAACTGCCCACCATCGCTCCCGCGAGTACCTCTGCCCTCGTCTGGAAGGCAATCACAACCTGAAGTCCAGCCAGTTGTGCACGGAGTTGTTCGACAGGAAGGCCACGATTCGCAGCCTTGACCGGGTCGATGTACAGGATGCTGAACACGTCGGTATCAACGAGAACAGCAGCCCGGCTAGAGGACCGGGTCATAGCCCGATAGCCGCAAAGAATGCGTCAGCTTCATCGTCGCTCACCCCGTCGATCCCCCGGACTCGATACCGGAGGCAGCAGCCAAGATGTCTCCGAGGGAGACCGGGTCGGGAACACCTGTCTCTGCTACTGCTTCGGGAAGGGCAACGATCCTGGCATTCAACAGCCTCTTCAACTGTCCGCCCGCGTCGGCTTCCGGGCTACCGGTCACGGTCACGTACCTGCCGAGCAATGGACCGAGTCCCGAGTCGTCGGCCACATCGGGGAGAGCGACTTGGTTACCGGCGTCATCCTCCACCTGAAAGCGGTGCGTGTGTAGGTTCGCCGAATACAGGCGTCCGATGAAGGTGCGGAGTTCGGTCGACACGCCAGTTGCGACCTGCCAGGTCTCGGGTCGAAGTGCAGCCGTATCGAATGTCTGCACAGTCAGTCCATCGGCTTTGAACTCGACCTCCGGGGCAGCGCGGCGAAGCGCCGATACCAATTCACCGGCCGCGTTCGAAAGCGAATCACTCACCCAGTCTGGCCGATGGTCGAGACCGATCGATTCCACCAACTTCTGGAATGTTGCGTCGAAGCCTTCCTCGTCTGCCAGATCGAAATCCAACGCGTCCGCACCAGCTCCCGCGCGGCGAACAAGAAGTTTGGTGCTGCCAGGGGCCAACCCGATGACAAGATCGGCGACACGGTGCACTCGTGAGGGTGCGCGGCCGAGCCGATCGGCATCGGTCTCGCCTCGGCCGATGCTCATAGCAACTGCCTTGAGACCCATTACGAGAGCAATCAGGTCGTTGGCATCCAGCTCGCCCTCAGGTGCAGTCACTCCCTTCAGTCGAAACTCGAACTGAGTGGTCACGGCTATCACCTTCTCACTGGGGCGCATTCTGACGTCTTCGTCCATTGTGCGCGATCGACACATATCCCGCGTCGAAGATCATTGCAGTTGCCTCCGACACGTCCATTGCCGCGAGGCCCCGGTGTCCTAAGGTGAACCCCGTGCCGCAGAACAACCACTATCACCATCTGATGTTCGGCCCTGCTGCGATTGCCCGGCAGAAGGTCGACGGCAGCTACACCGCCTACGGCTCGCAGACCGAGCGTCCCGACGACGGCCCGACGCCTCTCGACACTCGAGAAAAGGCCATGATTCGCACGTTGGATCAGTTCCAGATCGCCACCGTCGCCGAGACCGGGTGGCCGTACATCCAGTATCGAAGTGGGCCGAAAGGCTTCCTGCAGGTCCTCGACGATCACACTCTCGGCTTCGCCGATTTCGCCGGCAACCATCAGTACGTCACGGCGGCCAATCTCGATCACGATGACCGCGTCGAACTGTTTCTGGTGAATTACCCTCTGCGGCAACGCCTCAAGCTCTACGGACGGGCACGCACCGTCGAGAAGGCCGACGACCCCGAATTACTGGACCGGCTCGGAAAGATCGGCGACATGACCGTCGCCGCTACCTGCGAGCGCAGCATCGTCATCGACGTCGAGGCCTTCGACTGGAACTGCACCCGCAGCATCATCCCCCGCTACGACGCGGCCTACCTCGCGGAGCTGTCCGAGGTCTACCAGCGCAAAGCCGCTGAGCGGGAACAGGAACTGCTACAGCGCATTTCGGAGCTCGAAGATCAACTCACGCAGTCTTCGCAGCATAGAACCGACCCAGGAACTCCGTCTTGAATTCCGTGAAGCGTCCCTGATCGATCGAGGCACGGATGTCGTCGACCAGTTTGACCGTGAAGCGCTCGTTGTGGATGGTGCACAGCGTCGAGGCGAGCATCTCCTTGGCCTTGAACAGGTGATGGATGTACGCACGGGTGTAGTGCGCGCAGGTGTAGCAGTCGCAGTTCTCGTCGATCGGGGTGAAGTCGCGTCGATGCTTGGCGGTGTTGATGTTGAAGCGTCCCGTCGGCACGTAGATCGCCGCATTGCGCGCCACGCGTGAAGGATTGACGCAGTCGAACGTGTCGGCACCGTTCTCGATGGCGGTGAAGAAGTCGTCCGGCTCGCTGATGCCGAGCATGTGCCGCGGCTTGTGCTCGGGCAGCTCCTCGTTCACCCACCGGGTGATGGTGCCGAGGTTCTGCTTCTCGAGTGCGCCGCCGATGCCGTAGCCGTCGAATCCTCTACCGGTCTCGCCGGTGATGGTCTCGAGATCGTGTGCGGCCTTGCGTCGTAGATCCTCGTACTGCGCGCCCTGGACCACCCCGAACAGGGCCTGGTACGGCTTGTCGTCGCGCTCGACCGTGAGTCGTTCGTGTTCGAGGACGCATCGCTTGGCCCACGCCTGCGTCCGATCGACCGACTTCTCCTGGTAGCCGCGGGTATTCATCAGCGTGGTCAGCTCGTCGAACGCGAACATGATGTCTGCTCCGAGGCGGTGCTGAATCTGCATCGACACCTCGGGAGTGAACCGATGCTTGGAGCCGTCGAGGTGGGACTTGAACGTCACTCCGTCGTCGTCGACGTGCGCGAGACGTTCCTTGCCCTCGGCGATGACGTCGTCGGACTGCACGCGCGTGGCGTCCATAGAGATGACCTTCTTGAACCCCACTCCGAGCGACATCACCTGGAAGCCGCCGCTGTCGGTGAACGTCGGCCCGTCCCAGTTCATGAACTTGCCCAGCCCACCCGCCTCGTCGACGATGTCCGAGCCCGGCTGCAGATACAGGTGGTACGCATTGGCGAGCACAGCCTGCGCGCCGAGTTCCTTCATCGCCTCGGGCAGCACCGCTTTGACGGTCGCCTTGGTTCCCACCGCGATGAACGCGGGGGTGGCGATGTCACCGTGCGGGGTGTGGATGGTGCCGGTGCGACCGAGGTCACCGTCGAGCCGGGTGCCGATATCGAAGCCGAAGCTGGAGGAACTCACCGCGTCAGTATGCCGCTGCGCGGCAGTGGTGCGGTTAAGTGCCCTCTGCGGCACTTATTCATGCCACTGCGGCGCCAGCCGCATTGAGGCGGAAGTAGGCACCCTTGGCCGCGAGCAGTTCCTCGTGATTACCCTGCTCGACGATGCTGCCGTTCTCCATCACCACGATGGTGTCCGCGTCGCGGATGGTCGAAAGCCTGTGCGCGATCACGAAACTGGTGCGATCGGTGCGCAGCTTCGCGGTGGCCTTCTGCACCAGCAGTTCGGTACGGGTGTCGACCGAGCTGGTGGCCTCGTCGAGGATGAGAATCAGCGGCTTGGCCAGGAAGGCACGGGCGATGGTGATGAGCTGCTTCTCACCGGCGCTGACGTTGTTGCCCTCCTCGTCGATGATCGTGTCGTAGCCGTCGGGCAACGAGTGGACGAAGCGATCGACGTAGCTCACTCGCGCGGCCTCGAGGATTTCCTCCTCGCTGGCACTCGGGTCTCCGTAAGCGATGTTGTCGCGAATGGTTCCGCCGAACAGCCAGGTGTCCTGCAGCACCATTCCGGTGCGAGCCCGAAGTTCCTCGCGGGTCATCTTCCTGGTGTCGACGCCGTCGAGGGTGATTCGGCCGGAATCGATCTCGTAGAACCGCATGATGAGGTTCACCAGGGTGGTCTTGCCCGCGCCGGTCGGTCCGACGATCGCGACCAGATGCCCGGGATCGGCCACCAGCGAGAGGTTCTCGATGAGCGGGCGGTCGGGAGAGTAGCCGAACGAGACGTTGTCGAATTCGACGCGTCCTCGGCGCTCGGTGGGCCGTACCGCATCGGCGGGGTCGGCGTCTTCTTCCTCGGCGTCGAGGACCTCGAAGATACGCTCGGCCGACGCGACACCCGACTGGACCAGGTTCACCATCGCACCCACCTGGGTGAGCGGTTGCGTGAACTGACGCGAGTACTGGATGAACGCCTGCACCTCACCGAGCGTGAGTGTGCCCGACGCGACCCGCAGCCCGCCGACCACGGCGATGACCACGTAGTTGATGTTCCCGAGGAACATGATGACGGGCATGATCATGCCGGAGATGAACTGCGCCCGGAAGCTCGACTGGAACAGCTTCTCGTTGCGATCGCCGAATTCGCGTTCCACGTCCGCCTGACGACCGAAGGCCTTGACGATCTCGTGGCCCGTGTACGTCTCTTCGATCTGCGCGTTCAGCTTGCCGGTGTGCTTC
Organism: Rhodococcus sp. SBT000017; assembly: GCF_003688915.1. NCBI lineage: Bacteria > Bacillati > Actinomycetota > Actinomycetes > Mycobacteriales > Nocardiaceae > Rhodococcus > Rhodococcus sp. SBT000017. The sequence goes on along the minus strand of NZ_REFU01000001.1, from coordinate 4,016,854 downwards.
CACTGCGCGACGAAGTGCGGCTGCGAACGCTTGGCGATGACGGCGGTGACCGCGAACGACGCCGGAATGGTCAGCACCGCAACGAGAGCCAGCAGCGGCGAGATCCAGATCATGACGCCGAGGATGCCCAGGACGGTGAGAATGCCGGTGATCAACTGACTCAGCGTCTGCTGCAGGCTGGTCGAGACGTTGTCGATGTCGTTGGTGACGCGGCTCAGCGTCTCGCCGCGAGCATTGTTGTCGAAGTACTTCAGCGGCAATCGATGCACCTTCGCTTCGACGCTGCCGCGCAGCAACAGGATTCGACGCTGCAGCGCGATGTTGAGGATGTATCCCTGCGCCCAGGCCAGCACCGCAGACAGCACATACAGAACCAGTACCCACATCAGCACGGTTCCCACTGCGCCGAAGTCGATTCCGGCTCCTGGAGTCAGGTCCGTCCCGGACACCAGATCTGCGACGGAGTCGTTCCCCTCCGCCCGCAGCTGGTCGATGGCCTGTTCTCTGGTCAGACCCGGATCGAGCTCGCGGCCGACGACACCGTTGAAAATGAGGTCCGTGGCGTGTCCGAGGACGCTGGGCGCGGCGACGGTCAGCACGGTGCTGGCGATACCGAACGCCAGCATGATCGTCAGGAACACTCGCTCGGGAGCGAGCAGGCCGATCAGTCGCTTGAACGAGCCCTTGAAGTCGCGGGCCTTGGTTCCCGGCTTCACAGTTTTGGCGACGGGGGCGGTGTCCTCCTCTTCCGTCTTCTCCACCTGCGCGGTCACAGTGCACCCACGGCGTGCTGCGAGTCGACGATCTCGGCGTAGGTGGGGCAATCGGCCATCAATTGGTCGTGGGTACCCACACCTACCGGCTTTCCGTCGTCTAGTACGAGTATCTGATCGGCGTCTATGATGGTCGAGACGCGTTGAGCGACAACGATCATGCATGCATCTCGCGTCACTGCCTTCAGAGCCGCGCGCAGATTGGCGTCGGTGGTGAGGTCCAGTGCGGAGAACGAGTCGTCGAACAGATAGATGCTCGGTTTGCGGACCAACGCGCGGGCGATGGCGAGGCGTTGCCGCTGACCGCCGGAGACCGTCGTACCGCCCTGGGCGACGGGCGTTTCCAATCCCTCGGGCATGGCGCGAACGAAGTCGGCTCCCTGGGCGATCTCGAGTGCCTCCCACAGTTCTTCGTCGGTGGCGTCGGATTTGCCGTAGCGCAGGTTGCTCGCGATGGTGCCCGAGAACAGGTACGGCTTCTGCGGGATCAGACCGATCTCCGAGCGCAGCAGGTCCAGATCGAGTTCGCGGATGTCGACTCCGCCGATGCGCACCTCACCGCCGGTGACGTCGATGAGTCGCGGAATCAGGTTGACGAGAGTGGACTTTCCCGAGCCGGTGCCGCCGATGATGGCGGTGACCTTGCCGGCCTCGGCGGTGAGGTTCACCCCGCACAGCACCGGATATTCGGCTCCGGGGAAAGAGAATTCGGCGTTCACGAGCTCGACGGTTCCCGGCGAGGACGCGAACGTCTTGGGCTCGCGGGGCAACACGACCGAGGATTCGGTGGCGAGTACCTCGCTGATGCGATCGGCGCACACCGACGCGCGGGGAACCATCATCGCGATGAACGAGGCCATCATCACCGACATGAGGATCAGCATGATGTAGCTCAGAAGTGCTGTGAGAGAGCCGATCTGCATTGTGCCGTCATCGATCGCGTGGCCGCCGAACCAGATGACGGCAACACTGGTGACGTTGCTGATGAGCATGACCGTCGGGAACATCAGGGCCATGAGCCGTCCGACGCGGAGAGCAGTGTCGGTGAGTGCGGTGTTGGCCGCTCCGAACCGGTCGATCTCGAAATCCTCGCGAACGAACGCTCGTACCACGCGGATTCCGGTGATCTGCTCACGCAGCACACGATTGACTGCGTCGATACGCTTCTGCATCGAGCGGAACGCCGGCACCATCTTGATGATGATCAGGCCCATGGAGATCGCGAGCCCGGGCACCGCGATCATCAGGATCCAGGACAACCCGAGGTCCTCGCGCAGCGACATCACGATGCCGCCGACGCACATGATCGGGGCCATCACCACGATGGTGAACCCCATGACGATCACCAACTGCACCTGCTGAACGTCATTGGTGTTGCGGGTGATCAGCGACGGCGCACCGAACTGGCCGACCTCTCGAGCCGAGAATGTACCGACGCGGTGCAGGATCGAACCGCGCAGGTCACGTCCGACAGTCATGGCCGTGCGAGCCCCGATGAACACCGCGGCCACCGAGCTGATGATCTGCACCGCCGAGACCATCAGCATCACTCCGCCGGCCGAGAGGATGTAGCCCGTGTCGCCGGTGGTGACGCCCTTGTCGATGATGTCGGCATTGAGGCTGGGCAGGAACAGTGCCGCCAGCGTGGCCACCAGTTGGAGCAGAATCAGCGCGACGATCGGCATCTTGTACGGAGCCAGATACGTGCGCAGCAGGGGGATCAGCATGATGGCCGAAGATTACTCGTACACATGGATAACAGTCTCTCCGTTTTTCGAGTGTTGCGGGCAATCTTCGGCCGACCGGCCGCAGTCGAGAATTACGCGGTCTTCTCCGGTGCCGTCTTCAGCTTGGCACCTTCGATGTCGACATCCGGCAGAACCTTGTCCAGCCACTTCGGCAGCCACCAGGCCTTGTCGCCGAGCAGCGCCATCACGGACGGAATCAGCACCATGCGCACGACGAACGCGTCGAAGAACACGGCGGCGGCGAGCGCGAATCCGATGGACTTGATGAACGAGTCCGGCTCGGCGATGAACGCGGCGAACACCGAGATCATGATGATCGCTGCAGAGGTGACCACGCGTGCGCCGTACTTGAAGCCGTTGACGACGGCATCCTTGGCGGCGGCTCCGTGGACGAACTCCTCACGCATTCGCGAGACGAGGAACACCTGGTAGTCCATCGCCAGGCCGAACACGACACCGATCAGGAAGATCGGCATGAAGCTGACGATCGGCTGCGGATTGGAGATCAGGCCGAGCCCACCCTCTTGGAAGATGAACACCGTGGCACCGAAGGTTGCGAGCACGCTGAGCAGGAAGCCCAGCGTTGCGGTCAGCGGCACCAGGATGGAGCGGAACACCAGCATCAGCAACACGAAGGCCAGGCCGACGACCACTGCCAGGTACGGAATCAACGCGTCCTGCAGTCGTTCGGAGACGTCCAACTCGAGCGCCGTCTGTCCGGTGACGCCGTAGGAGACGCCGTCGCTGGCCTGCACGCCCGGTTCGGCGTCCCGCAGGTTCGCCACCAAGTCCTTCGTCTGCTCACTGTTCGGCGAGGACGACGGCGTGACGAGAATCTGCGCGGTGTCACCGGCCGGGTTGACGGCGATGATCTGCGCGTTCGTGACGTCCGACTGCTCGACGACGGCCTCGACGACCTTGCCGAACGACGCCGTCCGATCGGCCTCGGCCACGTTCGACGCGTCGGCGATGACGAGCAGAGGTCCGTTGCGTCCCGGTCCGAAGCCCTCGTCGACGATGTCGTAGGCCTGACGCGCGGGTGTGGACGGATCCGACGTGGCGATCGATGGCAGAGCCAGCGACAGTCCGGTGGCCGGGCCTGCGATGACGCCGAGCAGAACGATGCCGCCGATGAGTCCCACCGCGGGCCGCTTGACCAGGAACCTGGCCCACCGAAGTCCGTTGGTGGGCTTGGCATCGGGAGATTCCGGGTCGGCAGTGTTGACGAACTTGATCTTGCCCGCGAAGGCCTTGTTCTTGTAGAGGCCGAGCATGGCGGGAAGGAATGTCAGTGCGATGAGGACCGCGATGAACACTGCGAATCCGGCTGCCAGACCCATCTGCGACAGGAACGGAATGCCGACGACGCGCAGTGCGACGAGGGCGATGAGCACGGTGGCACCGGCGAACACGACGGCCGAGCCTGCCGTTCCCACCGACCGGCCGACGGCTTCCTCACGGTCGTCGGTGAGCGTCAGCTCGTGTCTGTAGCGAGCCAGAATGAACAGGGAGTAGTCGATCGCGACGGCCAGACCGATCATGATGGCGAGCACCGGTGTGAACGTCGACAGGTCGGCGAAGCCGGATGCGGTGGTGATCGCCAGGCTCGAGATGCCGATTCCGACGATGGCGGTGATGAGCGGCAGGCTGGCGGCTGCGGCGGATCCGAACATGATGAGCAGCACGACGGCGGCCACGGCCAGACCGACGAGTTCCGACGTTCCGCCGGGCGGGGCGGTGTCCTGCGCGACGGTTCCGCCGAGCAGGACGGTCAATCCGGCGTCACGGGCCGGCTGTGCGGCCTCGTCGAGTTCGGTTCGGATCTGGTCGGTGACGTCGGCGAGCTCGACGTTGATCGGCACGGTGACCGTTCCGACGTTGCCGTCGGGGCTCAGCGGTGAAGTGGCTGCGGCGTCGGCTGCAACCTCGTCGGCCGGGGTACCTGCCTCCGCTGCCGCCTCGGTGTATCGCTCGATGGTCGACTGATTCGCAGCGACCGGATTCGCCAGCGGCGGAGCACCTTCCGCGGGCTTCGCGGCGTCCACCTTCTCGATCTCGGCGATGGTGGCATCGATGGCCGAGGTGTACTGCGGGGTGTCCAGCGTCTGCCCGTCGGGTGCCTGGAACACGTACTCGGCGTTGACTGCGGTGAGCGGATCCTCGGCGTTGCCGAAGCGCTCCTCCTGCAGGTCGAGTGCGGCCTGCGCCGGTGTGCCCGGGATGTTGAACGAGTTGGCGGTGGGGCCGGACAGCGTCGCAGCGCCCACTCCGGCGAGAACCAGAATCGCCAGCCACAGTCCGAGGACGATGCCCTTGCGTCGGTACGCGAATCTTCCGATTCGGTAGAGATAGGTGGCCACTGTCAAGCTCCTCGGTTGGGTTCGGACGTGGGGGTGTTGGGTTCGGGAGTGGAGCCTGCGGAACGACCCTTGGGCTCGGGCAACCCGGCTCGGAGTTGATCGAAGGCGTTCTCGATGAGGGCCCTCGGTGTCGATGCGCCGGCGGAGTCGGTGACCCAGATGTTCAGTGCTGCGGTGACGGCACCACCGACGGCCATCTGGAGCAGGTTGGGGTAGAGGTCGGTGTCGATATCGGTGCCGGTTCGCTCGGCGATGGCCTCGCCGAGCTTGCGGGTCAGCGATTGGTGCATTTCGAGCTTGCGCGCCATCAGGGCAGGGTTGGCCTCGATCAGCCGCGCTGCCGCGAAGGTGTCGTCCAGATCCCGGCCGGGGTCCGCGACGAGGTTGATTGCGATGTGCCGCAACGAGTCCCAGATCGGTTCGGTCGACGGCCTGGCGCGCAGGAGCTCGAACCATTCGAGTGCAGACACTTCGATGTGGTGAAGTACTGCTTCTTCCTTGTTGGAGAAGTAGTTGTGGAACGTGCGGGTGGAGACTCCCGCTTCGTGCGCGATGGCGTCGGCGGTGACCGCGTCGAAGCCGTGCTCCTTGCCCAGACGCACGGCGGCCATGCCGAGGGCGTCGCGGGTGGCGGCCTTCTTCAGATCACGAAGGCCCGTCGGAGAAGTCACGCTTACCAACCTACGGAACTTGCACTGTTCTGCAAGTTTGCAGTGGAGTACACTTTTGTCGATCGCGCCACAGCTGGCAATGGATGTGACTCAGCTCATCGACGTGCCCACGCGGTCGGCTCGCTGATCAACTCTCCGACGAAGTCCGGGAGATCGTTCTCGACGATGTCCGCCAGCGACACCGCCTCGAGCACCGCCCGCAGATTGACACGCACCGCCAGCCACACCCGAGTGAGCGGCTCGGCCGGACCGAAGTACTCCGCATCCTCGGGCCGCTGACCGCGCACCGACGCCAACGGGCCCTCGACGGCCCTCATCACATCGGCAACAGAAATGTCCGACGCCTCGCGCGCCAGCCAGTAGCCGCCGTCGGGCCCCCTCCTACTGCACACCAGATCTGCGCGACGCAGATCCGAGAGCACCGATTCGAGAAACTTGTGCGGTATGCCCTGAGCCATGGCCAGCGCCTCTGCCTTCGCGGGCCGCTGTCCACCGACCGCCGCGAGTTCGACGAGCGTCCGAACCGCATAGTCCGCCTTGGCCGTGATGTGCACGTTAAATTCCTACCATTGCAGTAGGGAATTAGCGAGCAGTTGCCGGAATGCCCCAACGTGTCAGGAACCTTCCGGTATCGCCACGACCACCTCGTTGCGACGCAGTGGCGGCAAGGTCCACGGAGGATCGTAGAACCAGGTCATCGGCTCACCGAGCATCTCGATGCCGTGTGCACGCAACGCTTCCGTCAACGCAGCCATCTGTGGTTCGACGTCGCCCCGGCCGCGGCCCCCGCTGAAACGCAACACGGCCACCGTCTCCGCCGGGACCTCCGTCAACGTCACACGGTCGTCGTCGGGCGTGGGCAGCGTGTCCATCGTCCACTCGGACGGCATGAAGAACCGGACGACCCAGCCGGTGCTGCCGGGCGTGCTCGACACAGGGGCAGTCATCGCAATCTTCTTCGAGCCTGCGGACGACTGACTGACGGGAGCGGTCATTGCAACCTTTTGCTTGTCCCCGTTTCCGCCGAATATGTACCGGGCCAGGCGACGGAAACCCTCCTGGCGTGCCTCGTCCTCATCGGCGTCGACCGTGGTCTGCGCCGCGATGCGTGGTTCGTAGCGACGGATCTCCACCGCATCGGTCAGTCGACGGCTCGTGTGCGGCGGCTCCTCGGTACCGACTCGAATGCCAACGACACTCAACACGGACTCGCCCACCTGCCCGACCGTGGACGCAATTTTCTGCAACAAGTCCGATTCCGCTCTCTCGACCGATGTGTGCGCCCCTCCACGGTACGAGCCGTGGGAAACTGGGCAGACAGCGTTACACTCAACCTCTCACTGTCACGCGGGAGGTTCGATGAGCGACTGGATCGGTTCGGCGTGGAATGCACTGCCCGAACCGCTGCGCGATCCCGTCGCGCTGGCCATTCCCGCGTTCGCACTGCTGCTGGCAATCGAATGGATTGCGGCCGCGAAGCTCGAAGACGGTGAACGCGGTAGCTATTCCGGCAGGGATGCGCGCTCCAGCCTGAGCATGGGACTGGTGTCCATCGCGACCACCACGGCATGGAAGGCGCTCGCCCTAGTCGGCTACACGGCGATCTACGTCTACGTGGCGCCGTGGCATCTCCCGGCCGACGCCTGGTACACGTGGGTGATCCTGATCCTGGGCGTCGACCTGCTGTTCTACGGCTATCACCGCATCGCGCATCGAACCCGACTGATCTGGGCGACGCATCAGGCCCATCATTCGAGCGAGTACTTCAACTTCGCGGCGGCGCTGCGACAGAAGTGGAACAACAGCGGCGAGGTCATCATGTGGCTTCCGCTCCCACTGCTGGGCATGCCGCCGTGGATGGTGTTCGTCGGCTTCTCGATCAACCTCGTCTACCAATTCTGGGTACACACCGAGCGCATCGACCGGCTGCCGCGTCCGTTCGAGTTCGTCTTCAACACGCCCTCGCACCATCGCGTCCATCACGGCCGCGATCCTCAGTATCTGGACAAGAACTACGGCGGCATCCTCATCATCTGGGACCGCCTGTTCGGTACCTACGCCGAGGAGGTCGAGCGCCCCAACTACGGCCTCACCAAGCCCGTCGACACGTTCAACATCTGGACCCTCCAGACACACGAATACCGCAACATCGCGCGGGATGTTGCGGCATCGCGGTCATGGAAGGAACGCGTCGGATATCTCGTCGGACCGCCGGGATGGACGCCCGGGGCCGCGAGAGAACGCGCTACTGCTGACTCAGATTGATCAGGAAGTCGACGGTTCCCGAGCCCTCCACGGTGACGAAGCCGAGCGACGGCGGTTCGATGCCGTAGTCGGTCCACGTGGTCGGAATTGCGCCCGACGCGATGAGCGTGTCACCGGACTGCAGCACCTCCATCTCCACCGAGACCGGACGCGTCTGATCCTTGAGCGTCAATGTGCCCTCGGCGGTGACGGTTTCGGTGGTGCCGTCCTTGGGCAGCGAGGACAGATCGATCGGCGAGTCGATGTTGAACGTCGCCGTCGGGTAGGTGGCAGTGTCGAAGATGTTGCCGCGGAACTGGCCGTCACGTCGATCACTGTCGGTGCTGATCGAGTTGGTCATGACGACCACCTGCCCCTCTGTGAGGGTGTCGTCGGCGATGACGACGTTGCCTGCGACCTCGGTCGTCGACCCGACGACGGTGACATCGGACCCGTTGAGCAGCTCGTCGACGGTGTAGCCCGCGGCGGTCGCGTTGGCAGCGTCACCTGGAGTGACGATCCACCGTCCATCGATGCTCTCGGTGCTGGCGGCCTGCGCGCCCGAGGTGGACACCGATGCTGCCGGTGCGTCGTCTTCCTGGAGCGATGCATAGATCTTGGGGCCGAAGTACAGCCCCAGCGCCACCACGGCGACGACAACTATTCCTACGATCCACCATTTCTTGGTCATGACTGCCGATGGTAGTTGCAGCTTCAAGCCCATGGGGAGTGAGCGACCTGGTAACTCCCTGAGAGTTTTGTCCGTTTACCCCGTGAACACGTGTCGGTACCGCCAGGCACAATGGACCGCATGGATCCGGTGGACGCACTTCGAGAGATCGGCTTCTGGCTCGAACGCTCCCGCTCGGACACCCATCGCGTCAAGGCCTACCGTCGGGCAGCAGATGTCGTCGAATCCCTCACGCCCGCACAACGATCCGAGCACGAGAAGGCAGACAGCTGGTCCTCGCTGACCGGTATCGGAGCCAAGACCTCGCTGATCATTCGCCAGGCTCTGACCCAGGACGTCCCGGATTACCTCCGCGAGCAACGCGACGCGGCAGAACCCATCGGAGACAACGAACTTCGCGGCGCATTGAAGGGTGATCTGCACACCCATTCCAACTGGTCCGACGGCGGCAGCGGAATCGAGGAAATGATGCGCACCGCCGCGCGGCTCGGCCACGAATACTGCGCTCTGACCGATCATTCCCCGCGCCTCAAGGTTGCCAACGGCCTCACCGCCGAGCGCCTGCGTGCACAGCTCGATGTGATCGCCGAGCTCAACGAGCGGCTCGCGCCGTTCCGCATCCTCACCGGAATCGAAGTCGACATTCTCGACGACGGATCGCTCGACCAGGACGAGGGCCTGCTCGCCGAGCTGGACGTGGTGGTGGCCAGCGTGCACTCCAACCTGCGAGCCGACTCCAAGACCATGACCAAGCGCATGGTCACCGCCATCGCCAACCCGCATGTCGACGTCCTCGGCCACTGCACCGGACGGCTCGTCGAGGGTGGCCGCGGCACCAGGCCCGAATCGACGTTCGACGCCCCCGTGGTGTTCGAGGGCTGCCGCCAGTTCGGCACCGCAGTGGAGATCAATGCCAGACCCGAGCGCCAGGATCCCCCCGAGCGACTGATCGACATCGCCCTCGAACGCGGCTGCCTGTTCTCCATCGACACCGACGCGCATGCGCCCGGGCAGCTCGACTGGCAGGGCTACGGCTGCGTCCGCGCCGAAGCGCAGGGTGTGCCTGCCGAGCGTGTGATCAACACGTGGCCCCTTGCCGAACTGCTCGAGTGGACGGCGCAGCGCGCGTGAATCGTCGTCATTTCCTCTCCGGTCTGCTGACGGTCGCGTTGGTCGGCTGCAGTTCGGCCGACACCGACTCATCACCGAGTACCGCCGAGACGTATTCGGCTGCGCTGCAGCCGGTATCGGGCCCGGCCGGGGATCCCATCCGACTGAAGTACGGGTACGAACCGGACAACATCGGCGACCTCTACCTCCCCGACAACAACGCCACCTCGCTCCCGGTGGTGGTGATGATTCATGGCGGCGGATGGCAGGAAGATCTCGACCTGTCGTACTTCCAGCAGATGTCGACGGCCATCGCCGACGAGGGCATCGCCGTGTGGAACGTCGAGTATCGGCGTGGCCCGAACAACTGGGCCAACACCCTCTCCGACGTCGACGACGCCACCGAGGCACTGGCAACCGTCGTACAGGGTGCAGCAGACGGGCGGCTCGATCTCGATCGCGTCCACGTCGCCGGACATTCGGCCGGCGGCCAACTCGCCGCATGGGTGGCGGCTCGACACCTCATGCCGGTCGACGCACCGGGAGCAGAACCGAAGATCCGACCACGCAGCGCCACCATCATGGCCGGCGTCTTCGACATGAAACGAGCAGCCGACATCGGCGGCGACAAGTTCGTGCCTGCCTTCCTCGGCGGTATGCCGAACGAGGTGCCCGGACGCTACAAGATCGCCTCACCCATCGAATACCTCCCACTCGACGTTCCACTGACCGCGCTGCACGGTGACGCCGACCGAACCGTCTCGGTGAACCAGAGCCGCGTCTACGTCGACGCCGCCACGAAGGCGGGCAGCACCGACCCCGAGCTCGTCGTGCTGCCCGGCGCCGGACACGGAGCGTTTCTCGACCCGAAGAACCTCGCCTGGTCGACGGCGCTGAGCACCATTACCGGACGTGCGCAAACGCTGCTGTGAGCCGCAGGTGGTACACAGTTGCGATGAACGGAAAAATCGCGACCGGATTGCTCGGGCTGATCGTCGCCGTCTCGGTTGCCGGATGTAGCAACGACCCGTCGACCGAGGAAGCGTCGAGCACACCCGCCGCGGCTACGACCACATCTGCTGTCGCCTCCACCACGGACCCGACCAGCACCACGGTCGAAGCACCTGCGCCCGCGCCCGCTCCTGTTTCCGAGGTACCGCCTGCGGCCGAGCCCGCGGCCCCGACCGACGCGACCTCAGGCGTCACCGGCGAAGCGCTCTACCAGCAGACCTGCACGCAGTTTCTGCCGTCCATCGATGCGCTGGAGCAGACCGGAATCTCCGATCGCGCCGCATCCGTCGAGGGTCTGCGCAACGAAATGACCACCGCGCCCAGCTGGAACGACGTACCGCCCGGCGATCAGAACGAAATTCTGCGGGGACTCGACGCCGCCGGTGCGGGAGAGTGCTGAGCGTCTGAGTCGCTGGGGTTCGGTGCGCCCCGGTGATCCCGCCCGGGCCCCAGTGATCCCGCCCTGGCCCCGCCGATCCCGCCCCGGCCCCAGTGATCCCGCAAACGCGCGCGCACTTGCTAAGTGCGCGCGAAATAGACCCCGCATCGAAAGCAAATCCGAACGCATCTGACGAATGCGCGCGCGTTTGCGCCAGACTCAGCCGCGGAGGACCGAAACCCTGCACCCATGAACCAGCACCCGTGAACTCCTGAGTACGCCCACTTCCGCCCGGTGCTCCCGCCCCAGTGATCCCGCAAACGCGCGCGCACTTGCTAGGTGCGCGCGAAATAGACCCCGCATCAATAGCAAATCCGAACGCGTCCCACGAATGCGCGCGCGTTTGCGACAAGACCCCGGCCGCACACCCCGGCCGCTGCCCCCACCCTCACGTAGCGCACAAAAAAACTCCCCACCTGTGTGAACAGGTGGGGAGCTTTGGCGGTGGCGGAGGGATTTGAACCCTCGGACGGGGATTACCCGTCACACGCTTTCGAGGCGTGCTCCTTAGGCCGCTCGGACACGCCACCGCAGAAGACTGTACCGGAATGACGGCCTGAGGCTAAATCGCCTGCTCAGCGCGCAAATCCATTGGTCATTCCGCAGGCTCCACTCCGGCGACTAGTTGCCGGTGAGCTTGTCCTTGATGTTCGAGGCCGCGTCCTTGACCTTCTCGACGCCGTCCTTGACTGCTGCCGAGGCCTGGTCGCCCTTGCCTTCTGCTTCGAGGTCCCTGTCTCCGGTGGCCGAACCTGCGGCTTCTTTGGCCTTGCCGCCGAGGTCTTCGGACTTGTTCGAGATCTTGTCGCCGATTCCCATAGTTCTCTCCTTCGCAGAGGTTGGAGCGCTTCTTTGCGCCTGCCCTCCACCCTCCACAAAAGTGGACATCGGGGCCACCGTGTGACGAGATCGTTATCTCTGGCGAGCGAAGAACGTGGTCAACACTTTGGCGCATTCGGCTTCCAGTACGCCACCGCGAACCTGTGGTCTGTGGGTGAGTCGACGGTCTCGCACGACGTCCCACAGCGAGCCGACGGCTCCAGTCTTGGGTTCCCAGGCCCCGAACACCACCGCTCCGACGCGGGCCAGCACCAACGCCCCGGCGCACATCGTGCAGGGTTCCAACGTGACGGCCAGGGTGCAGCCTTCGAGTCGCCAGCCGTCCCCGTGGACAGCCGCTGCTCGACGCAGTGCGATCACTTCCGCATGTCCGGTGGGATCGCCCGACACCTCCCGCGCATTGCAGGCCCGGGCGATCTCACGTCCCGAGGCGTCGAACACGACGGCTCCGACGGGGACGTCGGCATCCGATGCCTCGGCCGCAGCCGACAGCGCTGCGCGGATCATGTCCGCGTCGGACACCGGCATCGGTTACCGCCGCAGCTTGTTCACCGCTGCGGCGAACTCGTCCTCGAAGCCCAGTCGTTCAGCGATGGACTGCAGCTGCTCGTCTGGGTAGTCGTCGGTCTCGGCGACGATGATGCCGAGGACGGCTTCGGGTAGTCCGAGGTCGGCGAGCAGCGCGAGGTCGCCTTCTTCGTAGGGTTCGATGTCGTCGAGTTCGTCGGGGTCGACGTCGGGGATCTCGATGTTCAATGCGTCGAGAACGTCCGCGGCGATTTCGTAGTCCACTGCGGCGACCGCGTCGGACAGCAGGAGTCGGGTGCCGTTCGGTGCGGGACGCAGGATGACGAAGAATTCCTCGTCCACGTCGAGCAGTCCGAACACGGCTCCCGAGCTGCGCAGTTCACGCAGTTCGGTCTCTGCCGCCGACAGGCTGGTCAATGCGTCGTCGGACAGCGGCGTGACGGTCCACTTGCCTTCCTCTCGGACAACTGCAACGCCGAATCCCTCGAGGTCGTCGTATTCCGGTGCGGATGCGCGGTTGTTGTTCGCGCGCTGTGCGGCCATGCGCGCAACGGTAGTCCGGTAGGGGCCGGTATTCGAAGTCCACCTCCCGTCGACGTCACCCACCTGTGCCAATCTGATCGGGTGACTTCTTCTTCGGTGTGCGTTCTGGGTCTCGGACTGATCGGTGGGTCGATCCTGCGCGCGGCCCACGACGCGGGCCGTCAGGTGTGGGGATGGAACCGATCGGCCGACGCGATCGCCGGTGCCACCACCGATGGCTACGACGTCGGTACCGACCTGGCAGCAGCGCTGAGCAGGGCCGCAGCACAGGACGCGTTGATCGTCGTCGCCGTCCCGATGCCTGCCGTCGACTCCGTTCTGGCGGCCGTCGCCGAGCATGCGCCCGCGGCTCCGATCACCGATGTCGTCAGCGTCAAGGCCGAGGTCGCCGCTGCCGTGGCCACTCGCGGACTACAGGCTCGCTATGTCGGTGGACATCCCATGGCGGGCACCAATCAGTCGGGGTGGTCGGCCACCGATCCGACACTGTTCACCGACGCGGTGTGGGTGGTGACAACCGACCCGGGAGTCGACGCCGACGTGTGGGTTCGGGTGGCCCAGCTCGCCCTCGACTGCGGTTCGGTGGTGGTGCCGGCCGAGAGCGTCGAACACGACCGCGCTGTTGCCAGAATTTCTCATCTACCGCATCTGCTGGCCGAAGCACTGGCAATCGTGGGAGCGGACGGCGGACCACTCGCGCTCGGCCTGGCTGCGGGCTCGTTCCGGGACGGGACGCGGGTGGCGTCGTCGTCGCCGAATCTCGTCCGGGCGATGACCGAGGGCAACGCCGCCGCTCTCCGAACCGCGCTCGACGAAGCGGTGCATGCGCTCACCGCAGCGCGGGAAGAACTGGACGAAGGTTCGACGAAAACGCTGGTCGACGCCGGAAACGCAGCGCGTCTGCAGTACGAGCAGCATCAGCGCTTCGAGATCACCGACATCACCCCGGGCGAACCGGGCTGGCGGGAGAAGCTGCAGGACGCGGGTCGACGCGGTGGCGTCGTGCGTCAGATCCGCTCGGCCAGTCCCGGATAGTCGAGCACGAAGCCGTCGGCGTCGACCCTGACCGACGACGTGGAGACCGGCGAGATGACGTGGATACCCTCGGAACCACTGCTGTAGGTCAGCGTGGCTTCCTGGATGCTGAGGTCGAGCAGGTTCACGTACACCGTGGGCACCTCGAGGTCCTGGACCTGGGTGTGCAGACCGAATCGACGGATCGGCAGAGTGTTGAAGAACGGGCTGAGCACCATGTCGACGTCGAGCGCTCCGCTGTAGGTCGAGCGCTGATGGCTGGTGCTGTTCTCGACCATCCAGTAGCCCTCGTCGTCGCGGCTGACGGAGGCCTGCCGGTCACCGGACGCGAGCGAGGTGCGCACCGAGAGCCTCTTGGTGACGCCGTATTCGTCGGTCACCAGGTCGTAGGACGCGCTGAAGGCGGGGTGATCGCTGCACGCGGCACCGATGATGCGTCCGGCAGCCTTGATGCGGTTGCCCGAGAGCTGGACCCGCACCGATTCCATACGGGGAACGTCATGCGCTCGCCACGTGAGGATCGAGGGCCAGGATTTCGCGTCTGTGGAGTCGGTCGCGGGGATGGAGACTTGCTCTGCACCCGATGCTTGAGTGATCACCCACCTACGGTAGGCGACGAGGCCCCCAGAAGATCAAGCGGACGTGCCTTTTCTCGCAGTTCACTAAGGTTGTGCCCGTGACGACAGAGAACACCGGCGGCGGGCAGTTCGATTTCGCGCACTCCGAGCAGGCTGCGAAGAGTCGACAGGACAAGGCGAAAGCTCTGGCGCGCTACGTGTGGGATCGCGGAATCACCGGTGCCGAGCTGCTCGACCTCACCGACGCCGTCCGCCGCAAACTCGCCCGCGCTGCCGATCTGCACCCGCCGAGCACGATGGAGACGTGGACCATCGTGGCCGAGTTGCTCGACCGTAAATCCGCCTGGGCGGCCGAGCACCCGGGACACGACGGTGCGACGCCCCAGCACGCGGACGAGAAGATCATGTGGGTCAAGCCGCCGATCACCCCGTGGACTTAGACGAGCGAGTCCTCCCACTCCTCGTGCAGGTGCGCGAAGCGTCCCTCCCCAGCGATGAGGTCCTCGGGGGTTCCGTCTTCGACGATGTTTCCGTCGGCCATGACGAGTACCCGATCTGCGATGGCCACCGTCGAGAGGCGGTGCGCGATGATCAGCGCCGTTCGTCCCTGCAGGATGGTCTCGAGCGCGCGCTGCACCAGCCGCTCGCTCGGGATGTCCAGGCTCGAAGTTGCCTCGTCCAGCACGATCACCGACGGTGCGGCGAGGAACACCCGAGCGAAGGCCACCAATTGCCTTTGGCCCGAGGACAATCGGCCTCCGCGCTTGCGCACGTCCGTGTCGATTCCCTCCGGTAGCGACGCGATGAACTCCGTCAGTCCGACGGCGTCCGCCGCTGCCCGCACCTCCGCATCGGTCGCGGTCGGGCGGCCGAGTCGGATGTTGTCTGCCACCGAACCGGAGAACAGGAACGACTCCTGTGTCACCATCACGACGTTGCGCCGCAGATCCTCGTCGCTGATCTGCCGCATGTCGACGCCGTCGAGTCGGACGGCTCCGGCCGTCGGATCGTAGAAGCGCGCCAACAGCTTTGCCAGTGTCGACTTACCCGCTCCGGTGGCTCCGACCATCGCGACTACCTGTCCGGCGGGTACGTGCAGCGAGAATTCCGGTAGCACGACGCGTTCGGGGCCGTAGGAGAAGTGCACGTCGTCGAACGTGATGTCGCCCTTCGCCGTTCCGATCTCCACGGGGTTCTTCGGTGCCGTCACCGACGGTTCCTCCTCGAGCACACCGGAGATCTTCTCCAGGGCAGCGGCGGCGGACTGGTAGGCGTTGAAGACCATCGCCAACTCGTCGAGCGGTCCGTAGAACCGGCGCAGATACAGCACGTAGGCCGCGAGCACACCGATGTCCATGTGGCCGTTGATCACTCGCCAGCTACCGAACACCAGGATGATCGCGAGCGTGACGTTGCCGATCCAGCGCACGATGCCGGTGTAGCTCGCCATACCGCGCAGCGCTGCGGTGGTGGCGTCGCGATACTCCGAATCCTCGGTGTTGAGAATGTCGTCGTTGCGGCCCTCGCGCCGGAACACCTGCACGGCGCGGATGCCGCCCATGGATTCGACGAAGTGGACCACGACGCGGGCGATCGCCACCCGTGTTCGACGGTATCCCTGGCGTTGTCGGCGCTGCGACCACCGGGTGACGAGAACCAGTGGCACGAATCCGGCCAGCACGATCATCGCCATCGGAACGTCGAGATACACCAGGATGATCGCGATCGACACCATCGACAGGATGGCGGTCAGGGCGTCGTTGAGCGCGCTCTCGAGCAGTGTCTGCAGAGATTCGACATCACTGGTCAGACGCGAGATCAGCCGTCCCGAGGTGTAATTCTCGTGGAAAGACAGGCTCAGCTTCTGGGCATGGTCGAACACCCGTCCGCGCAGGTCGTAGAGGATGTTCTGGCTCAGCCGACCGGAGACGGTGAGAAAGGCGTAGGTGGTGAGCATCCCGAGCAGACCGAAGCCGGTGTAGCCGCCGATCGCCCACATCAACGGAGTCCAATCACCCTGTGCTGCAGCGCCGACACCGTTGTCCAGTGCATAGGCGATGAACAATGGACCGGCGACGTAGGTGATGTTGTCGACCAGAATGATCAGGAAGGACAGCAGGGCCTGCTTCTTGTACGGCCGCACCAACGAGGCGAGCAACCGGCGAGAACGCCCGGCCAGCACCAGGTTTCCGGTTGCGTCGACCTCCGATTCCTCGCCGCCGACGCCGCGCCAATCTGCCGCTGCGGTTTGCTCAGCCATGAATCGACCCCATCACCTCGCGGTACCGCGGCGACGTCGCCAGCAGTCCCTCGTGTGTTCCCTGCTCCACAATTCTTCCGTTCTCGAGATACAGCACGCGGTCGGCCAACGCAGCGGTCGACGGCCGGTGCGCTACCAGCACTGTCGTCGAGTGCGCCAACACGCGCCGCAATTCCTTCTGCACTTTGGCTTCGGTGTCCACGTCGAGCGCAGACAGCGGGTCGTCGAGCACCAGCACCCGCGGTTTGCCCAGCACCGCCCGCGCCAACGCGAGCCGCTGCCGCTGCCCACCGGACAGACTCATGCCCTGCTCACCGATGCGGGTGGCCAGGCCCCAGGGCAACTGCTCGACGAAATCCGTTGCGTGCGCGATATCCAACGCCTCGGCAATCTCGGCATCGGTCGCGTCGGGCGAACCGAGCGCGATGTTCTCGCGCGCACTGGCCGAGAACAGCACCGGATCCTCGAACGCCACCGTGACGATCGAGCGCAGATCGGCCAACCGCATCGAGGCCACGTCGATACCGTCGATGGTGATGGAGCCCTCTGTGGCGTCGAACAGCCGAGGGACGAGGTTCGTCAGCGCAGTCTTTCCACTACCGGTGTTGCCGACCAGCGCGACGGTCTCCCCCGGCTCGATGACGAAGCTGACGTCGGTGAGCAGCGGCGACGACGCGTCGGGAAAGGTGAATCCGACGCGATCGAATTGCACTCGGCCACGGATTCTTTCGGGCAATTCGACGGGATTGTCCGGATCGGTCACGGTTTCGGGAGTATCCATGATTTCCCAGTACCGATCTGCCGCCGTGCGTGCGTTGTTCAGCTCGGCCAGGAGATACCCGAAGGATTCGATCGGCCACAGCAGGAAGGCGACGATGGCAATGGCCGCGACGAGCGTGCCGACCGTCATGGTGCCCTGCACGATCGAATACGTACCCACAGCCAGGATCGCGCCGATGGTGATCGGCTGCAGCCCGACGATCACCGCCCAGATGATCGCCAGGTAGCGCACCTTCTTCAGCTCGGTGCCCCGCAGTGTTCGGGCCTGACGCAGAAACTGCTTGCCCAAGTGCGCACTTCGGCCGAACGCCTTGAGGACGCGAATGCCCTGGATGGATTCCTCGACCGTCGTCGTGACGTCGCCTGCCTGATCCTGAGCGTCACGGGCCACAACGCGATAGAGCGTCTCGAACTTGGTGCAGGCGATCACCAGCGGTACCGACGTCACCAGCATGATCAGCCCCAATTGCCAGGACTGCACCAGCAATACGCCGATGCCCACGACCAGTGTCACGGCGTTGATGATGATGAACGGGCCGATGAAGGCCATGAACCGCCGCAGCGAACCGAGGTCTGCGATGGCACGCGAGAGCAGCTGACCCGATTCCCAGCTCTCGTGAGCCGAGACCGACAGTCGCTGCAATTTGTCGAATACCGTTGCACGCGCTGAAATCTCGAACTGACTCGACGGGCGGGAGACCAGGTAGCGGCGAACCCAGATGCCGAGTGCATCGATGGTGCCGAGCAACAGGACGAATGCCGCAGGCCACCAGACAGCAGAGAAATTGCCATCGGTGATGGGGCCGTCGATGACGCGTTGCATCACCAGCGGAATCACCAGCCCGGTCATGGTGGCGATCAGCGAGACCACGATCGAGGCGATGTAGAACCACTTGTACGGCAGCAGAAACGGCGCGAAACGGCGCAGTGAGCTGGGCGGCTTCGCGGTGTCCGGGTATGGCTGATCGAGGGTTCGGGTTTCGGGATCGAGCACACCCGTAGACACAGTTCTTCTCCTTATTGCTGTGCTCGAATGATTTCATTGCACAGGCTCAGTTTCCAACCGATTTTTCGGCCCTCGCATTCCAGTGTGAAACCTCGAGCGTGGTCGAGGTCAAGTGCACGAGCCGTCACCGACTCTCGAGTAACGTAGGGCCGTCGGGCGAGAGAAGGGCACACGTGAGCACACGGTCGATGGTCGGGTTGTTCGCGGGGATCGGCGGGCTCGAGCTGGGGTTGGCCGATGCAGGGTGGACGACGCAGTTGCTGTGCGAGATCGATCCGGGAGCTGGGGCCGTCCTGCGCGCGCGGATGCCCGAGATACCCCTGCACACCGATGTCACCACTCTCCGGAGCCTGCCCGCCGACACCGAACTGGTCGCAGCCGGCTTCCCGTGTCAGGACCTGTCTCAGGCCGGACGCACCGCGGGCATCACCGGTGCCCGTTCCGGTTTGGTGGACGAGGTGTTTCGGCTGGTCTCGCGTCGACGCGGTCCGCGCTGGCTGCTGATGGAGAACGTGCCGTTCATGCTGCAGCTCGGACGCGGGGCCGCCATGCGCCACATCACCGACGCGCTCGAGGACCTCGGGTACATGTGGGCCTACCGCGTCGTCGACGCCCGGGCGTTCGGTCTGCCGCAGCGTCGCCAGCGCGTGGTGATGCTGGCCTCGCGCACCGACGATCCGCGGGAGGTGCTGTTCTCGCAGGATGCAGGCCCGCTGCCCGACGGCGATCCCGCCACGCAGCCGTGCGGCTTCTACTGGACCGAGGGCATCCGCGGCCTGGGCTGGGCGGTCAACGCGGTCCCGACACTCAAGGGCGGATCTTCCCTCGGCATCGCCAGTCCCCCGGCGGTTCGGTTGCCGTCCGGAGAGATCGTCACTCCCGGCATCATCGGTGCCGAGCGTCTGCAGGGCTTCGATCCGGAGTGGACGCTGCCTGCCGTCCAGCAGCCCGGCGTCCGCAGCGGACATCGGTGGAAGCTCGTCGGCAATGCCGTCAGTGTGCGGATGGCGTCATGGGCGGCGAGGGCGCTCGACGACCCGAAGCCGTACGACGCATCGAAGGATCTGGCTCTGCTACCTGGTCAGGCCTGGCCGACTGCAGCGTGGGGACGCGATCGGACGACATTCAAGGTGACGGTATCGACCATGCCGGTGCACGAGCCCTACGAGGACCTGATCGATTTCCTGGACGACGCGAAGCTGCTCTCCGCGAGAGCCACCGCCGGGTTCCTCAAGCGGGCACGAACCGGCAATCTTCGCTTCGCACCAGGCTTTCTCGACGACCTCGACGCCCATCTCGAGCGTATGGGCGGGTACGCCGAGCGGGTTCCGGTGTGAGCGCAGACCGGCCCGCCACCGACGCCAAGACCAGTGCGCGGCTGAGCAAGCAGAAGCGCCGCGACACCAAACCCGAGGTGGCGCTGCGGCAGGCGCTGCACCGTCGAGGTCTTCGCTATTTCGTCGATCGTGCTCCGTTGAAGGGCATGAGGCGTCGAGCAGATCTGGTCTTTCCCAAACGCAAGGTTGCGGTCTACGTCGACGGCTGCTTCTGGCACAGCTGCCCGGTGCACGCGACCAAGCCCCGCAACAACGCGCAGTGGTGGGCCGACAAGCTGGCCGCGAACGTCGCCCGCGATCGAGACACCGACGCCAAGCTCCTCGCGGAGGGCTGGCGCGTGGTGCGCATCTGGGAACACGAGGACCCCGCCGTAGCAGCCGACCGCGTGGTCGACGAACTCTCTGGAGCCTGAAACCATCTCAAGCCCCCGCGCGTCCAACCCCATGATCGGTTGATTCGAGGTCGGGGGAAACGGTGCGTAGAAATTGGTTGCTCGCGGCGGTGGCGCTGGCGATGTCGGTATCGACGAGCGGATGCGCGGTGGTCCTGCTGGGCAATGCGTTCCCCGCAGGCAGTTCGTCGCCACAGAACAGGTACGGGTTCGAGATGTCCGACGCAGACCGGTACCTCGCGGACTCGGCGGCGTTCGTACGCGGCCTCGACCCCTGCGGTTTTCTCACCGAGGACGACCTCGCGCCCTTGGGCGCAGTGGTGCAGCTGCGGCCCGACGGCGAATTGAGCACGTGCTCGGCCAGCCTGAAGCCCGCGAAATCGAGCGCCACCGAC
This sequence comes from Rhodococcus sp. SBT000017, assembly GCF_003688915.1. Lineage (NCBI taxonomy): Bacteria > Bacillati > Actinomycetota > Actinomycetes > Mycobacteriales > Nocardiaceae > Rhodococcus > Rhodococcus sp. SBT000017. Next base: position 3,996,113 of record NZ_REFU01000001.1, on the reverse strand, counting down.
TCCGTCTCGATCGATCTGAACGGATATCAGCCGACGCCGGACGATCCTCGCTTCGAGCAGATCACGATCGGTGGCGAGCAGGTGTTCCTCGAAGACTCCTCGCGAGGGTCGTGCCGCATCAGCTTTCCGCTTCGCGACGAGTTCGACGGTGCCACCCCGGGGGCCATGGACGGCTTCCTCACCGAATCCGGTCGTAGTTTTGCCACGATCGACGTCTACCGCGCCGACGCGGACGCGTGTGCTGCGGCGACAACCGTCGCCGAAACCGCACTCGGCCTGCTGAAAGACCCACCCTTGCGGGCCGATTCCAAGTACAACCTCCCGCTGGCCATGAAAGATCCGTGTGCCGTCCTCGAACACCTGCCCGCGACGTGGACGGTGGGCCGGTGGAACCCCCCCGCCGCTCCGTACCGATGCCACTTCACTGCATCCTCGTCGACGTTCGAGGACAACCTGGTGATGCTCGACGTCACGCTCACCTACGTCGATGCCGATCTGCGTTCGACGGACAGCGAGACCGTCCGGCAGGGCGGCTACACCGTCGACACACGCGCCCTGGATTCGTCGTGCTTCGCTGACATCGTGTTGGGCAACCCCGTGCTCGGCATGCCCGAGAACGACGACACTGCCGCGCGCTTTGCCCGCACGGTTCCCACACTGTCCGTCCTTGCCGACGATTGCGAGTCCGCGACAGCACTGGCGGTGGCAGCCGCCGGTGTACTGACTGGATAGCCTTGGTCGGTGCGTTCGAGAACTGAAGGCGTGGATATCCGACGCGTCGTAGCGGCGATCTGCTTGATCCTCGCCGGACTGCTGTACTCCGCGTGGGTGGCCGAATTCTTCCTCGACACCGGTCTCGACCCGACCACATCGTTCCTCAGCGAACTGGACGCCCGCGATCAGCCGTACCGCGAATTCTTCTCCACCGCAGACGTCGTCACGGGTTCACTGATGATTCTCGCCGCGATTCTCGGCTTCCTCGCAACCCCGCGTCGACGGCTTGTCGTCACCGGTTGGGTGGCGTCGGGCATCTTCGGTATCGCGACCATCGCCGACGCGAAACTCCCCCTCGAGTGTGTGGCGGCCGACGATCCGAGTTGCCCGATCGAGCCGAGCGGATTGTTTCCCCAACTCCACCATCTCCACGCCCTGACCAGCACCGTCGCGGTGTTCGCGATCTTCACCGTCATGATCGCGTTCACGGTGGCCGCGTTCCGCTACCGGCTCTACCCGCTGCTTCGCACGCTCGGCCTGGCTGTCCTGATCGTCACGACACTGGCCACCGCGTGGCTGCTGATCGCCGACAATCTTCCCGGCGACCACGGCCTCGGTGTTGCCCAACGCGTTCAGGTGGGCGGCATGTCGGCGTATCTGGTGGTGCTGGGGTGTGCGCTTAGACTCGGCGTATGTCCTTCACCGCAACCGAACTCGACGGTTCCAAGGTAGAGCAGTACCAGCAGCTCACCGAGCAGGCACGTGGCCTGGTGTTCGAGGAATCGAACCTCGTCGCCAACGCCGCCAACCTGTCTGCGCTGGTGTATCACGCTCTGCCCGAGGTCAATTGGGTCGGATTCTACCTGTACGACGGCACCGAACTGGTGGTCGGGCCGTTTCAGGGTCAGCCCGCCTGCGTGCGCATCGCTCTGAGCAAGGGTGTCTGCGGCGCCGCAGCGACCACCCGAGAGACGCAACGCGTCGCCGACGTCCATGCCTTCCCGGGCCACATCGCGTGCGATGCCAACACTCGCTCCGAGGTCGTCGTACCGCTGTACCAGGGCGAGACCCTGATCGGTGTGTTCGATCTGGACAGCCCGGTACCGGACCGCTTCGACGCCGACGATCAGGCCGGCCTCGAAGCGATCGCGCAGGTCTTTCTCGGTTCGATCAGCTAGAAGCTGCCGCCTCGAAGAACCAGGCCATGACCAGTGCGCCAGGATCGACGACGCCTCGCGCGGCCTCACCGACGTAGCTGGCGCGGCCGCGGTTGGCGGTGATGTCCTTCGTCGATTCGGCTCCGGTTTTCGCGGCGTCGGCGGCCTGCTGCAGGGTGCCGCCGCCTTTCTCGAGTGCATCGACGGCAGGGGCGATGGCGTCGACCATCGTCTTGTCGCCCACCCGTGCGCCACCGAGTTCGGTGATGCTGTCGAGGCCTGCCCGCGCGGCCCGTCCGATAGCCGCGAGATCCGGCTCGGATTCCAGCATCGTCCGGTAGAACTGGCGGAACCAGATGCCGAACAGCGCGCCGGAGGTACCGCCCGCGTGGCCGAGGTAGGCCTCGGACACTGCCTCGAATACCGTTGCTGCCGAATAGGTTTCCTTGACGGCATCCAGATCGAGCTGTTCGAGTGCGGCCACCATGTTGGTTCCGAAGTCGCCGTCGCCTGCCTTGCGGTCCAGGTCGGTCAGGGCCGGTTCTTCGTCGAGTACCCGCTGCGCCCATGTCCCGATCCACTTCGATGCGAACGCCGACACCTCTCCGGTGTCGGAGGGCTCGAACGAGGGCCCGAAGCCGCCGCGTTCGGCCACCGGCTTCACGCCACGGCTGTGGGCGTTGGGCCAGCCGGGAGCGTCGGTGGGTGCGTCCCAGAGTTCGAGCAATTCGTCGTCTGCGCGAACGAGGGTGATGGAGGCTCCGCCCATGTTGAGCGCGGTGACGAAGCTGCCGACGAGCGAGCGGGAGATCTCGATCCCTTTGCCGTGCAGGTATTCCGAGAGTTCACCGAACAACAGATGCAGCTCGAGCGGGTGCGTTGCCCCGAGCCCGTTGACCACCGCGATCACCGATTCGCCCGAGCTCAAGCCGAGCGAGTCCACGATGGGATCGGTCAGTTTCGCGACGATCTCCTGTGCGGGAAGCCCTGGCACTCGGTCGGTGCCACGTTCTCCGTGGATGCCGATGCCGAGTTCGATTTCCTCCGAGGGGAGGTCGAACGAGGGAGCATCGGCGCCCGGAAGCGTCGGCGGATTCATCGCGACGGCCATGCTGCGTGCGTTCTCCGCGGTTCGACGCCCCAGCGCAACCACCGCCTGCAGGCTGTCGCCACGTTCTGCCGCTGCGCCGCAAACCTTTTCGACGACGATGGTCGCTGCGGTGCCGCGGCGACCCGGGCCGTCCTCGCTCTCGCTGGCCACGTCGTCGTCGACGAGAACGACGTCGGCGACAATGCCGTCCTCCTGCAACAACTCTCGGGCGATCTTGAAGTTCATCACGTCACCGGTGTAGTTCTTCACGATGTGCACCACGCCGCCGCCGGAGTCCACCGCCTTGGATGCCTCGTGCACCTGGAGGGCGTTGGGTGAGGTGAACACCAGGCCCGGGCACGCGCCGGTGAGCATGCCGCGGCCGATGAAGCCGGCGTGCAGCGGCTCGTGACCGGATCCCCCACCGGAGAGCAAGGCGACCTGGCCGTCGGAGATGCGATAGCGACGCGTCAGGTAGCCGGGGTCGGCATGCCAGGCGATGTCGTCGGTGGCGGCGACGAAGCCGCGGAGGGCGTCGGCGACGAATGTTCGAGGGGAATTGGAGAACATGCCTCCACCCTAACCACCTGCGGTGCGTCCCTTCGTCGGTTCTGCGGGACGGATACAGTCGGGGCATGACTACCGCGACCTGGACGCTCGACGCATCGGACGGCGGGCAGTTGGCTGTTCGGACGGATGTCGCAGGAAAGGCATCCAAGATGGGGCATCGCCTCACGATTGCGGTGACCTCCTGGACTGCGACGGTCGAGTGGGCTGGGGACGCACCTACCGCGGTCACCTTGACCGCCGAGGTGAGTTCCCTCGATGTCGTCCACGGCGAGGGTGGACTGACGCCGTTGATCGGACCGGAGAAGATCGTGGCGAAAGCCAACGCGCTCAAGAGCTTCGACGCCGGCACATATCCATCGATTCGATTCCGTTCGACGGAGATCACCGCCGTCGACGCCGGATTTCGGCTGGCAGGCACGGCCGAGATACACGGCGTGACGAGGGAGATCACCGTCGATGTCGACGTCACCGACCTCGGCGATCGATGGAAGATCGGGTCCGAAACCACTGTGCGTCAGTCGGATTACAAGATCACCCCGTATTCGCAGATGTTCGGAGCCATGAAGGTGGTGGACGAAGTCACCGTGACGTTCGACGCCGAGTATCGCAAACCCTGAGCCTTTCCAATTCACCTGCAATGGTGGACACTACGGCGGTGAGTCGAAACAGATGGATGGTCGGATCCTGCGCATCGGCACTGGTGCTGGCCGTAGCCCTGACTGCGGGCTGCAGCAGTCCCGCGACCACGTCCGCCGAGGGACCTCCCGGAGTGAACGTCAACGGCGTCGGAGAAGTCCAGGGTGCACCGGACACGTTGACGACCCAGATCGGCGTTCAGGCCACGGCCGAGGACGTCACCGCCGCCATCGAAGAGGCGAATGCTGCGGTCACCGAGGTGACGGACGCGGTCATCGCAGCCGGTGTCGCTCGCGAGGACATCCAGACTCAACAGGTGTCGATCGATCCGCAGTACTCGGGTGCACTGCCGGGCGGCACCTCGGCCATCTCCGGATATCAGGCCACCAACACCTTGCAGGTTACGGTTCGCGACCTGTCGAAGGCGTCCGCAGTTCTGGGTGATGCCACATCGGCCGGCGGCAACGCGACTCGGATCTCCGGGGTCTCCTTCAAGATCGACGATGATTCCGAGCTGATCTCCGATGCCCGGTCTAGGGCGTTCGCCGACGCCCGCGCGCGCGCCGAGCAGTATGCGTCGCTCGCAGGCGGAGAACTCGGCGATGTTCTGTCGATCACGGAGTCGATCACCGGCCAGGAGCAACCGATGGCCTCACGCGAGTCCGCTTCGTTCGACACAGCAGTACCTATCGAACCGGGACAGCAGACCGTCAGCGTGTCCGTGTCGGTGAAGTGGGCGTTGAACTAGGACAGAGTGAGTTGCTGCTGCAACGGTTGCTCCACTCCGGTGCTGCAGACCGGGGAATCGCCGAGTTACGGCCCGGAGTGGAGCGGGAGTTGCAGGCCCACTACCCGAGCACAGGGGGCGGCAGCCGATAGTTCACCGGGGTGGCCGAAAAATCCACCGGATTTCGGACGCCCTCGGCCACCGCTCCCGGCACCTGGACTCGCGGTTCGAGACCGAGCGATTCCGCGAAGGCAAACGCCTCGTCCATGGAATTGACCGGCCCCGCGGGAACGTTGCGGGCCATCAGTTCTCGGTACCATTCGTCGGCGGACCGCGTTTGTAGCGTCGAGTTCAGGATGTCGACCAACTGATCTCGGTGTTCGACGCGCGCCGAGTTGGACGAGAAGCGTTCGTCCGTAGCCAATTCCGGGATTTTCAGCACGTCCGTCAGCTCCGAGAATTGTCGGTCGTTGCCCACGGCCAATGCCAACGGTCGGTCGGCAGTCTCGAACACCTCGTACGGCACGAGCGAGGGATGCTTGTTCCCCATCGGGACGGGCACGACGCCGGCCCCGAGATAGGCCGCCGACTGGTTGCTCAGTGCGGACAGCACCGACGCCATGAGCGAGGTGTGCACCTGCTGACCCTCACCGGTCTTCGATCGATGATGCAGTGCGGCAAGGATTCCGCTGAGCGCATGTGAGGTTCCCCCCGGATGGTGGACACCGCGATAGCGGGACCATGGGTTCCGCTGGAAGGATGTCCTCATGTCCCGCAAACGCAGGTCGTTCACGACCGAGTACAAGGTCGAGGCCGCCCGGAGGGTGATCGATTCCGGCCGCACCATTGCCGAGGTCGCCCGTGAACTGGGTATCAACGAAGGATTGCTCGGGCGTTGGGTCGCCGACGAACGCCGGCGGATCGAGGCCGCCGCAGCATCGGGTGATCAGCCGCTCACGGCTGCCGAACGCACCGAGCTGGCGCGGTTGCGCCGGCAGGTCTCCGAGCAGGAGAAAGATATTGCGTTCCTGAAAAAAGCGTCCGCGTACTTCGCAGCCAATCAACAAAAGTAGAGCTCTACGCGTTGATGGCCGCGGAGTACGCGAATTCCGCCGTTGCCCGGATGGCACGCCTGCTCGAGGTGTCGACATCCGGATTCTACAAGCACCAAGGACGCAGTGTGACAACCAGATTGGCGCAGCGGCAGCAGCGACGTGCAGATCTGGAGGTGAAGATCCTCGACATACACCGGGAGTCGAAAGGGGTGTACGGGTCGCCTCGCATCACCGCCGAACTCCGCGATCGAGGCGAGGTGATCACCGAGAAGACCGTCGCGACGATCATGCGCTCCCTCGGTGTCGTCGGGATCAGCCCACGCACGTTCAAGGTCCGCACCACCGTAGTCGATCCGTTCGCCTCGTTCCCCGAGGATCTGGTGCAGCGCCGGTTCGATCAGGGTCGCCTCGACGCGGTGTGGACCTCGGATATCACGTACCTGACCTGCGGCGAGGGCGATATGTACCTGTGCGCGATCAAGGACGAGCACTCGAAGAAAGTCCTCGGGTGGGCGGTGGCCGATCACATGCGCACCGAGCTCGTCCTCGAAGCTCTGGACATGGCTGTCGCCGAACGCGGAGGTGATGTTGCAGGCACGATCATGCACTCGGACAGGGGAACTCAATACACCGCTGCAATCATGAAGCAGGCGTGCGAACGGTACGGGTTGAGGCGTTCGATGGGCGAGACCGGGATTTGCTGGGACAACGCCGGCGCAGAAAGCTTGTGGTCGACGTTCAAGCACGAGTACTACTACCGACACACGTTCGCGTACAGGACCGAATTGGTTGCTGCAGTTGACAACTGGATGAACTTCTACAACACTCGACGTCGGCACTCCACAATCGGGATGCTCAGCCCCCACAATTATGAACAGTCACTGAACGCGCCAATCATGGCCGCGTGACCACTGTCCACTTTTCGGGGGGAACCTCAATGCAGCCCGGTGACGATGTCGACCATCGCCACACCCACTTTCGTCGGCGTCGAGCCGTCGGGGCCGGTGACGCTCATGAGCCCACCGACGGCTTGGACTACCAGGTCGTACCCGGGGAGCGCAGCTCCTCCCCCGGTGCCGAAACCAGAGATCGAGCAGTAGATCAGCCCCCGGTTGGATTGCGACACAGCCGAATAGCCCAGACCCAGACGGTCCATCGTACCGGCGCGGAAGTTCTCGATCACGATGTCCGCACCCGAAACAATTTCGCGCGCCTCGGCTACACCGCTCTCGGACTGCAGATCTATGAACCTCGACGTCTTGTTGCGATTGACCGAGTTGAAATACGTTGCCGTACCGGCGGAGTCGTACGGGGGACCCCACGATCGGGTGTCGTCACCGGTTCCGGGTCGTTCGATCTTGATCACGTCGGCACCCATGTCGCCGAGCATCATCGTCGCGTACGGGCCGGCGAGCACGCGGGAGAAGTCCGCGACCACGAGGCCTGCGAGGGGACCGGTGGCAGGTGTCATCGGTCCACTGTATTGCGCGACGAGCTGCGGGTCAGTTCAGGTCCGGAACGAAGGCTCCCAGAACGGCAACCATCGTGTCCACGATGTGCTCGATGGGTGGACGAGGAGGAGCAGTACGGGACCAGTCGGAGACGATCTCGGTGAGAGCACCGAGGAATGCCGTTGCGGCCAAACGGTATCCACCGGGCGGCACGAAATCGGAACCGACCTCCGAGCGCAGGGTGTTCTCGAAGAACTGCACCCACTGAGCACGACGGCGCGTCCGGTGCTGTTCGACGGCATCGCTGACACCCAGCATCTCGAGATAGGAAATCCGCGCTCGTCGTGGGTCACCGCCGATCGATCCGACCAAAGCCGTCATCGCAGCTACGACCAGCGAGCGTCGGTCACGGTCGACCTGTTCGTCGAGTGCGGCGACGACTGCAGAAAGCGCATCGTCTTGGATCAGGTCATAGACGTCCACGAGCAGCGCCTCACGGTTGGCGAACTCGCCGTAGAACTGACTGCGGGCCAGACCGGCTGCAGCGCAGATGTCCGCCACCGAAGTGGCGGCGTACCCGCGTACCCCGATGACCTCGATCCCGGCGTGCAAGAACCGTGCGCGACGATCGGCCTTCCTCGCGGCGGACGATTGTCCCGCGTAGATGCGGCCCTGGTCGTCGGCGACAGTCACCGCCGGAGTCTACCGCCGGCGACACCGTCGGCTCCCGTCCACTGATCGGTTCCCTCACGACCCGATCGGCTTACCGAACAGTCCGGCGATTATCTCGCCTACTGCATCGACGAAGAGCGGGTGCGCACTCGTGTCGAGCGCCATCGAGCCGACATCGTTCGTTCGGCAACCCGGCTCCACGGGAACGCCGGCAAATCGATCGCGCATCCACAACACTGCACTCGGAAAGGCGATCAGCTCCAGGGTGATGTGCTCACTGAAATGGTCGCGGGTGTACGTGACATCGGCACCAGGACGGCTGCAATACGAATCGACCATCGCATTGACCGGCCCGATCGGCACCAACCAATCCGGGTTGGAATGGTAGACGTAGAGCGGCATGTCCGGTGTGGTGCCGCCGAGCTGCATCGCGGACAGCGCCTTCTTCACCACTGGTTGTTGAATCGGGTCGCCCTCGGTGTGGAGGAAGCCCTTCAGATTGACGAACGGCAGCAGCGCCGAGCTGTAGCCGACACAGAGATTGTCCTTCGCCGCGAACAATGCCCGGCCGAGTGGATCGATGTGTTCGTCGATGAAGTCGGCCAACTCGGGATCTTCTCGACTGGCACCGATGACCCCGGCAGCGACGATGCCCGCGCCGAGTGTGTTGTTCGCGTTGTCCACCAGCGCCCCGAGCTCCGCGGGGGTTCCGCCCTCGGTGACTCCGACGATGTCGAGTTCCGGAGCGTAACTTCCGGCCAGTTCGGCTGCGTGTCCGGTCGCTATCGCGCCTCCCGAGTAGCCGCTCATTCCCACCTTCGTGGCCTCACCGGCCAACTGCATCGGCGCGAAGTTCTCGGCCGCTCTGATGCCGTCGAGTGTGATCCGACCGGCGACCGGCCCTGCGGCGAACGAGTTGTTCGGACCTTGATGATCAGGTACCGATACCGCCCAGCCCTGCGCCAATGCTGCTTGCACCTCGAGGAATTGCGCACCCGACGTCACCGCACCTGTGACCGGCCAGGGAATCGCACCCGCCCGCATCGCATATGACGGCGCGCAGTAGGCGGCGAGAGAATCCTCGGCCAACTGAATGGATATCAAGGGCCGCGATGCCGCGGCGACGCCACGTGGCTTGATGACCGTGGTCACCGCAGCGACAGGCTCGTCGCGACCATTGTTGGACCGGAACGACAACTGCCACGCGTCGACCTGCGTGGGAATGACGTTGAGAGTGGCCAGTTCGACCGGCCGGGCAGCGATGATCTGGCCCGGCGCGGCTGCGGCCACAACGTCGGCGGGCGGAACGTAGAAGTCGGTGTCGAACTCCGGAATCTTCGGCCACGTGAACGGCGCCAGAGGCGGCTGAATGTCCACCTCGCTCGCATCGGGTGCAGCAGCAGCGGGCGTCGTCATGGCAGCAAAAGCCGCAGCGGCGGTCATCACGCTGATCGCTGTACGCAGCGTCCAAGAGCGGGCAGAAGACACGGGTGTACTCCTTCGCGCCGGAGGACGGGATCCACAGGACGCGCGCCCGGCGACGGTTCGTACAGCGCATCCGTCCATCTTGGACACCGATGTCCGAGATGGTGCTCAGAACTGTAGAGCGAAGTGGCGTGGATAACAATCCCCGAATCGAAAAAGAATCAGAAGTGAGCCGATTCCAACTACAACCAGCATCGCCTGCCGGTTACACCACTGAGAAAGACCGCTTCGCCAAGCCGAATTGGAAGCCGGTGATGGCCGTGGTCACCGAGGCTTCCGGGTTCTCGGCGGCACCGAGCGTGACGAACAGTGGCGTGAAGTGTTCGACGGTCGGGTGGGCATAGGGCATTCCCGGTGCCGCGCTGCGGAAGTCCGCCAGCGTTCCGACGTCACCGCGCGCCAACGCGTCGGCCGCCCAGAGGTCGAAATCCTCGGACCACGTCGGGACCGTGTTGGTGGTGAAGTTCTCGCGGGACAGGAACGGCAACCCGTGCGTCATGAATCCCGATCCGATGACCAAGACCCCCTCGGCGCGAAGCTCTTTCAGCGCAGCACCTATCGCCATCAGCCGGTCGGGAGCATGCGTCGGCAGGCTCAATTGCAGAACGGGAACATCCGCGTACGGGTACATCACCTTCAGCGGAACCCAGGCACCGTGATCGAGTCCGCGAGAGGTGTGGCGGTGCAAATTTTCCGACGCCGGGATGGCAGCGGCAATCCGAGCGGCCAAGGCCTCGGCGTCGGGCGTCCGGTATTCCATCGAGTAGTAGCGCTGGGCGAAGCCGCCGAAGTCGTAGACCAGCGGGGTTGCGGCCGCCGACGCGGACAGGCTCAGCGGAGCCTCTTCCCAGTGCGCGCTGACGATGAGGATCGCCTTGGGCTTGGGCATCGACTGCGACCACGTGAACAGCTGGTCTATCCAGAGTGCGTCGTCGAAAACCGGGGGTGCGCCGTGGCTGATGTAGAGGGCGGGCATCGGCCCGTCGCTCGGGGTCCACATCTGCTGCGACCGGCTCGCGGGCGGGGTATCGGCAAGAAACGCGTCGAACGCTGCTCCCGCGATCGGCGGGTTGATCACGGATGTCATCGCGAGTCCTTCGAGTGCCTAGGTTGAACCTTCAACTTACCACTCGAGTCGATTGACGACAACGTCGGACCAGCCGGTCGGGACCGAACCCCACTGGGGTGACCTCAGCGTCCACTATTGGTGCTGAAACACCTTTTCCCGTTTGTGGGAGCGAATTGTGGACGCTCACGTCAGTGCCGTACGGCGTCGACGCGGCCACCACCGGGCAGGTCGGGAGTGTCCGTCGTGATCGTGAAATCGACCCGTCACACACCGGTAGCGAGGGTGATCGGCTCGGTCGATATCCCACCCGCCGACCCGAAGCTGACGCCGTGCTGAAAGCGCTATTCGGGAACATCGCGCACCAGACCAATCGGCATGTACACCCCTCGGGCCCTAGGCTCGACTGCATGCCCGATGCTGTCTATCGCGCACCGATGCCGGACGGCGTCGAGCGCGCCCTCACCTACGGACTCTGCGGCATGGCGGCCGACGACGAACGATCGTTACGACGGGTCGAGCGCTTCGAGCAGGTTCCGGATGGGTCCTTCGTCTGGACGCGCACCGCACGTGGCGAGTACTTCCTCGGCCGAATTTCCGGCCCAATGCGCGAAGATCGCAGCGCCGACGCGGTGGCGTCGAACATGATCTTCTTCCGAGACTGCGAGTGGACCGGCGAACCCGTTCCCGACCACGAGGTACCCGCCGCCACACTGCAGACGTTCGCCCGCGGCGGGCGAAACTTTCAACAGACACACGACCCTCGAGTCGCCGTGGAGTCGGCTAACGTGTGGCGAGCGCGAGGTCGTTGACCTGGGGATCGACCTGCACCACGGCGTAGCCCTGAATCTCGAACTTGTTCTCACCCTCGGGCGGTCCGAGCACGGCGCGAACGATCAGCGTCGCGGCGGCAGCGACGAGTGCGATCACGATGACCACTGCTGCCACGATCAACAGGGTGCGCGGGCCACCGAACAGGTTCTTCGAGCTCATGGGTCCATCATGGCCCACACCGAAATTGATCGAGCCGCGTGGTGGACTTCGACGCAGGTATTCGACCACCAGGTTCTTGACTAGAGTTGATCCCGATGCTCGCCCGTGTCCGACGAGTCGACCAGCAGCCAACGGGAGAACGCCGAACCGATGATCCCTCCTCTGTTCCGTCGCCTCTGCGACGACGCCGCAGTCTTCCCACCTGGTAACGCGCCTCTCGATGTGGCTGTGCAGCAGCATCTCGAATACCGAGCCAGTACGTTCGCAGATCTGGTTGGACCGCTGGTCGTTCCCATGAATCGAGTGACAGAACTCGACCTGGGTGCACGGATGGAGGTGATGCTGACCGCACCCGCCGGCCCCGCCAGTGTGGAGGCAGGTCTGCGTGCGGCCGACCGCACGGCAGGGGTCACCGTGGTGGCAATCGAAGTCTCAGTACCGGACGGCACGAACATCGATGCACTGCGCAGCATCACCCAAGACATCGAGATCTACGTCGAATTACCCCGAGACTCCCGGCGGGACGCCATCTTCGACGCCGTCGACGAATTCGGGTATCGCGCTACATTCAGGACAGGCGGCACCACCGCCGACCTGCACCCCAATGAGCAGGAACTCGCCGCGTCCATCTATGAGGCAGCGCAGCGTGAGGTTCACTTCAAAACCACTGCCGGCGTCCACCGCGCAGCTCGTAGCACCAACCTGGACAACGGGTTAGAGCAGCACGGCTTCCTCAACGTCCTACTCGCGGCGCAGGCCGCGCACAGTGGCGCACGCGTCGGCGAGCTCGAGAAGATCCTGGCAATCCGCGACGCGGACGTCCTCGCCGGGCTTGTGGCCGGGATCGAGGGGCAGCGTGCGTTCGCATCGTTCGGCACCTGCTCCATCCGCGAACCCCTGGACGAACTCGTACGTCTCGGACTCGCACCTTCTCAGTGAAATTCAGCGCCGAATGGAACTCGGACCGAAACCGAGAACGTCAGATCCCCAGCGAACCCGCCAGCGTCGGCCAACTCTTGGGCAGCTGGTCCACCCAGTACGGCCACGAGTGGGTTCCGGTCTCGGTGAAGTCGAAGGTCGCCGGGATGTTCAACTGATCGAGTCGGTCCGCAAGTCGGTGGGTGCAGTAGTTCGCGCCGACCTCGATGGCACCGCCGACCACCACCACATCCAATGCTGATGCGCTGTCGAAGCTTTCGTGCCGTCCAGGAGCGCCGGTTCCGACCGACACATAGACGTCGGTGCCGCGCAGACTCTCGGCGTTGACGACCGAATCGTGCTCCGCCCAGGCAGGATCGAGAGGTCCGCCCCACATGTTGTCGGCATTCCCACCGAAGGCTCCGACGATGGCTCGAATACTCGCCTGGCCCAACGGTTCCGAGGATGCGAAGCACCCACTGTACGACGCCACCCCGGAGTAGACATCCGGGTTACGTGCGGCCAGCATCATGGCCGATTGAGCACCCATCGACAGGCCCGCGATCGCGTTGCGTCCATTGCCGTCCACGGCTGCGTCGATCAGCGGTGGCAGTTCCTCGGTCAGGAACGTCTCCCACCGATACCGGCCGAGTTTCGGATCGTCGCGTTGCCAGTCGGTGTAGAAGCTGCCGGGGCCGGCCAGCGGCAGTACGACGTTGACGTTCTTGTCGGCGAAGAACTCGGCTGCACCACCTTTGCGCAGCCACATGCTGTTGTTCGGATCCTCTTCACCGATACCGCTGAGCATGTACAGCGTCGGACGAGATCCCGCCTTCACGGCCGGGGTCAACACCTGTACGTTGACGACGCCGCCCATGGCAGGCGAGTCCACGCTCAGCGTGCGCAGGGTGTCGGACGCGATCGCGGTGTCGACGATGCGAGCCGCAGACTCGACTGGATCGGCGGCAGCCACACCGAGGGAGGTCAACGACAGCGCCGCGGCGACGACGAACGGGGTGAAGATGCGTCGACGACGCATGGCGATCCTCTCGGGATGTGTCCGTGGGAAACAGCGAATCGACACGGAGCATCGCACACGTTCGGACGGGATGAAACGTCGAATGCGATGTTCACCGAATCGGACCGACCGGAACTCTGCCTGCACGCCACCTTCGAAGCCAATCCCCTGTTTCGCAACACCTTTCGGACGCAACCCTGGAACCGGGCGAGATTGTTAGTGCACGAATCATTAGGGCACTAACCAAATCTGCTAGCCTGGTCCAGGTGACCACCACCGAGGACCCGCTCGCACTCGATCGGCAGGTCTGCTTCGCACTCGCCGTCGCCAACCGTGCTGTGCTGTCGGTGTATCGGCCGCTACTCGAGCCGATGGGGCTGACGCATCCGCAGTATCTGGTGATGCTGGCACTGTGGGGCGAGTCGCCGATGTCGGTCAAAGCCATCGGATCGACGTTGCAACTCGACTCCCCTACGCTCTCACCGCTGCTCAAGCGTCTGGAATCGATGGGATTGCTCACTCGCACTCGCAGCGCCGAGGACGAACGCGTCTTACTCGTCGCGCTCACCCCGGCCGGGGCGGCACTGAGAAGCAAGGCCGAAAAAATCCCGCCCGCCGTCGTGGACAAGCTCGGCGCGTCTCTGTCCGAGCTGGACGAGCTGCGCCGCGTCCTCACCCGTGTCAACGACGCAGCCATCGCAGCAGGAGCACTGTCATGAAAAAGGACCGCAACCGTCCGTCCTTCGGCCAATGGCTGGCCTACGCCGTCCTCGGCCGCAAACTGCCGGATTCACAACAGGACTGGGTTCGACGCGATCTCGTCGGGCCGGGAGCGACGCCGCGTCACATCCTGCGGTCGATGATTCCCTTCCTGCCGATCTTCATCGGTTTCTTCGTCCTGTTTCCCGGGGCGATCTGGCTACGCGCCTCGATGGTGCTGCTGAGTCTGCTGCTTGCGCTGTTCTACACCGCCGCCTACATGGACCAGAATCGCGCTCGTCGCCTCGAGATCCACGGATTACCGGCCGATCTGAAGAGCGCCAAGAAGACGGCCGAGATGGAACGCGAGCGCGAGAACTACCGTCGCAATCACTGACCGTCGCTGCTGAGTCCGGCGGTGAAGTCGTCGGCGATCATCACCGCCAGGTCTCGAGCTTTGCGGTTGGTGTTCTGCGACAGCTCGGTCAGCTGCGCGAAGGCCGCGTCGGCGTCGATGCGATAGACCGACATCAGGATTCCGACGGCTCGGCCGATGGCGGCGCGGGTATCGAGAGCGTTGCGCAGCGTCGCCGTTTGGTTGTCGCTTTCCTCGATCAGTTGTTCGCGCATGCGGGAGAGCTCGAGGTGTACTCGAACGCGGGCCACCAACTCACGATCGTGGAACGGTTTGACGATGTAGTCGTCGGCACCGCGGCTCAAGCCGTCGAGCACGAAGTCGGTACCCGCTCGCGCGGTCAGCAGGATCACCGGAACTCGCTGCAGTGCGGCGTCGCGTCGAATGTCGTCCACCAGTTCCAGGCCGCTGCGGCCGGGAAGCAAGACGTCGGTCAGCACCAGCCCCGGTGCCGTCGAGCGCGCGTGCTCGAGTGCAGACTCCACGTCACCCGCCGTCGTGATGGTCCAGCCCTCGTCAGTCATGAGCCGGACGAGGTAGTTGCGCATGTCGATGTTGTCTTCGACGAGCAGGATGTCCGCGCGATCGACGGTGACCGATGCCGTGTCGTGCGGGGCGAAGATCGCCGACACCGAGTCGGCAGCGGCGACCGGTAGGTCCACGGCCGCGGCCGACTCGACGGGCTGTCGGGGCACGACCACGGTGAAGGTACTGCCGACACCGACCTCACTCTCGACGTCGATCCGTCCCCCCAGGGCCGTTATCAGATCGGATACGAGCGCAAGGCCGATTCCGGACCCCTCGATGCTGTGCGCACCGGACCGCTCGACTCGGTGGAACCGATCGAATATCCGAGCCAGATCGTCTTCGGGGATGCCCAGACCGGTGTCCGCGACGACCAACCGAATCGCGTCCGCGTCTGTGACGAGCCGCACGGAGACGCGACCTGCCGGGGTGTACTTGACGGCGTTCGCGACCAGATTGAAGACGACCTTCGCCCACATCTCGCCGTCGGTGAGAACCACGCCGTTCTCGGCCGCGTCGATGACGAGCTCCAACCCCTGATCCGATGCGACGGCCGCGAACATCGACGCGCAGTCCCGTGTCACCGCGGCCAGGTCGGTGGGCTCGAGCCGAGCCCGCAGCTGACCGGCATCGGCACTGACGACGTCGAGCAGATCGTCCACGAGACGCCGAAGCCGAGCCGACGCGCGATGCACGACGTCGAGGGAGTCCCTGTCCGAGTCGGTCAGGTTCGACGTGGTGCTCTCGCGCACGCACTCCAACGGGCCGGCCAGCAGGGTGAGGGGAGTTCGAAACTCGTGCCCTACGTTCTCCAGCAGTCGAGTCTTGGCCTCGTCTGCCTCGGCCAGCGCCGCGACCCGACGTCGTTCCATCTCGAAAGCGTGCGAGGCAGTCAGCGCCGTGGACATTCGCTCGGCCACCGCAACGAAGAACGAGGTGGCGGAGTCGTCGCCGGCCCGAAGTGCGTCGACTCCGACCAACAAGGCTCCGATGGGTCGAACGCGTCCGGCCAGCGTCAGTGGAACGATCACCGCATTCGCGACAATTCCGTCCACCTCGACGCAGGCGCGGGGCACGCGTCCGTCCGAGACCTCGACGACGGCTGCAGAATCCCAGGTAGCCGCCTCGAAGCCGACTGCACCCGCTGTCGCGATGTGATCGACTTCTCCGTCGTCGGCGAGATCGCGTCGCAGATAGGCCGCCACCAGCGGGAACTCGCTCGGCTCCAAGCCGAGCGCCTCGACCGCCGCGCGGCAGATACCGACCGGACCACCGGTGTCGTCGCCGGTCAGCGAGCCCAGGGCAAGGAGCGCACGCATACGGCGCTCACCGAGCACCTGCATCGTCACCTCGGTCGTGGCAACGAATACACCCAGCACCGTGCGACCAGGCCCGAAGATCGGGCTGTACGAGAAGGTCCAGTACGTCTCCTCCGGGTATCCGTAGCGCTCCATGACAAACAGCTGCCGAACACCGTGCACTGCCTCGCGGCCGTCCATCACCTGGGCGCACAGGCCGCCGACGTAGTCCCACATTTCGGACCAACATTCGCGCGCCGGCTGACCTGCAGCATCGGGAAACTTGTCGCCGAGAAAATCCGTGTAGGTATGGTTGAAGATCTGTACGAGGTCGGGTCCCCACCAGATCAACATCGGGATCGTCGACGGCATGACCGTGCGGATGGCCGTCACCAACTCCTGTGGCCACTGCTCCACCGGGCCGAGTGGGGTCGCGGTCCACTCGATCTCGCGAAACCGAGTGTCGGTGGAGTTCTCACCCGGAAACAGCTCGTCCAGCCGGGCCGAACTGCCGTCGAGTTGTGGGGAATCCATCGCCTCGTCCTTCGCTACCAGCGTTCCGCTGGTAGTCGGCGGGCGCAATCTCGGCGTCGATTGTAGCCGAGCGCCCGGTGCGCAGGCGTTTCGCTCATCCTCCGTGGGGGTACTGGGGCGAGCATGCCCTCCTCATCAAGTCTCCCGTACCCCCTGGGCGTCTCGCGTCTGTCCCACGACGGTGCCAACCTTGCCGTCTACTCCGAAACGGCGGACTCGGTGTCCGTGGTCGTATTGAACGACGACGGAACAGAGCGCAGTACAACACCGTTGACGCTGCGCACCGGTCACGTGTTCCACGACCTGGTTCCCGATGTCACTCCGGGTGCCCGCTACGGACTCCGGGTCGACGGCCCATGGGATCCTGCTTCGGGCCTGCGGCACAATTCTGCCAAGCTGCTCCTCGACCCGTACGCCACCGCCATCACCGGCCAGGTCGACTGGAACGAATCGGTGTTCAGCCACCTCCACGCCGAGCCCGAGACCCGCAACGACGAGGACTCTGCTCCGCACATGCCGTATTCGGTTGCGGTGCAGTCGAATTTCGATTGGTCCGGGGACGAGTCGCCGCGCACACCGTTGGATCGCACGGTGGTCTACGAGGTACACGTCAAGGGTTTCACTGCAACCAATCCTGATGTACCCGAGGATATTCGAGGAACTTATGCAGGTCTGGCCCACCCGGCCGCAATTGCGCATCTGAAGCGAATCGGAGTCACGGCAGTCGAGCTACTGCCGATCCACCAATTCGTCCAGGATTCACACCTGCTGGAAGAAGGTCGACGCAATTACTGGGGATACAACTCCATCGGCTTCTTCGCCCCGCACAACGAGTACAGCAGCACTGGCGACACCGGCGGCCAGGTGGACGAGTTCAAGGCCCTGGTCAAGGCCATGCACGAGAACGGTATCGAGGTCATTCTCGACGTCGTCTACAACCACACCGCCGAGGGCAACCATCTCGGACCGACCCTCTCGCTCAAGGGAATCGACAACGGCTCGCACTACCGACTGGTCGACGACGACCGAAGTGCGTACTACGACACCACCGGTACCGGCAACAGCCTGAACGTCGGTCACCCCGCCGCACTGGCACTGATTCTGGACTCCCTGCGGTACTGGGTGACGGAAATGCACGTCGACGGCTTCCGGTTCGATCTGGCAAGTACCTTGACGCGCCAGGATTCCGGCTTGGACAAGCACAGTGCGTTCTTGGATCTGGTGCACCAGGATCCGACTCTTGCCCCGGTCAAACTCATCGCCGAGCCCTGGGACACCCAGGGTTACCAGGTGGGCGGCTTCCCGGCTCGCTGGTCGGAGTGGAACGGCAAGTTCCGCGACGACGTTCGTGACTTCTGGCGCGGCGAGAGCGGCGCGCTGCCGGCCCTGGCGCAGCGCGTCACCGGTAGCCCCGACGTCTACGAGAGCACCCGTCGACCCACGTTGGCGAGCGTCAACTTCATCACCGCACACGACGGATTCACGTTGGCGGACTTGAACTCCTACGACGAGAAGCACAACGAGGAGAACGGCGAGGACAGTCAGGACGGCGAGTCCGACAATCGCTCGTGGGGTTGCGGTGCCGAGGGCCCGACCGACGACGAGGGCGTCAATGCACTGCGCGCCCGACAGCAACGTAATCACCTTGCGACGCTTCTGCTTTCGGCCGGCGTGCCGATGATTCTCGGCGGCGATGAACTGGGCCGCACGCAGGGCGGCAACAACAACGCGTACTGCCAGGACAACGAGGTTTCCTGGTTCGACTGGAGCACAGCCGACCAGGATCTCATCGACTTCACCACGCACCTGATTGCGCTGCGCACCGAGCACCCGGCCCTACGTCCAACGTGGTTCCGCCACGACAGCGATTCCGCGGAAGAGGGCGTCGGACCCGATACCGTCGATTTCTACCGAGCCGACGGCGAGAAGTTGTCCGACGAGGACTGGTCCGACGGCAACGCACACAGCATCCTGGTCCTCATGCGCGCAGGCGAGGGAGATGCGTCGTTCGCCTGGATGGTCAACGCCTCACCCGGGACCGTGGAATTCACTCTGCCGGAGGGGCATTGGACTCAGTCCACGTCCAGTGATCCGGATCAGGCCTACGAGGCGGGCGGTCCGTCGATCCTGATTCGTGAGCATTCGTTCACGTTGCTGCAGGGCTGATACAGCACCGACAATGCAATGGCGGCGGTCCTCATCACGAGGGACCGCCGCCATTGCTCGGTTCAGCTCACCCCGGCACGCACATCCGGTGCCCCGAGCCGTGCTGCGTCCGCAGTATCGTCATCAGGCTGCTCCTGCGAATCCCGTTCTGCCAGAACACGAAGCCGATAATGCTCGATCTCCTCGGCAACGTGCTGCTCGTCCCATCCCAGGATGGGCGCCACCAGCCGGGCCACCTCGTCGGCGGCCGCTTCACCACGATCGGGAACCTCGATGGAGATGCGGGTGCGCCGGGTGAGGATGTCCTCGAGATGCTGCGCGCCTTCATGACTCGCGGCATAGACGACCTCGGCCTTCAGGTACTCCGGTGCGCTTTCGAGAGGCTTACCGAGTTCCGGATCGGCATCGATGAGATCCAACAACTCACCCATCAGAGTGCCGTACCGACCGAGCAGATGCTCGACGCGAGAGACGCGCATACCGGTGCGTTCGGCCGTGAGCGCCCGGGCATTGAACGCGCCGAGGTAGCCGTCGGCACCAACCAGCGGGATGTTCTCGGTGACGCACTTCGGCACCGTGCGCTCGAGTCCGTGTACCGCGGAATCGACTGCATCCTTGGCCATCACGCGGTAGGTGGTGTACTTGCCACCCGCGATGACCGTCAATCCGCGGACCGGACTGGACACCGCATGCTCCCGGGAAAGGGTGCTGGTGGAATCGGATTCGCCGTAGAGCAACGGTCGAAGCCCGGCGTACACGCCGACCACATCGGTCCGATCCAGCGGATCGGCCAGCAACTTGTTCACATGTCCGAGGATGTAGTCGATGTCGCTCTGGCTTGCCGCCGGGTGAGCCAGATCGAGCTTCCAGTCGGTATCGGTGGTGCCGATGATCCAGTGACTGCCCCACGGGATGACGAACAGCAGACTCTTCTCGGTACGCGTGATGATGCCGGTGGCACTGTTGATGCGATTGCGCGGCACCACCAGGTGCACACCCTTGGAGGCGCGAACCTGGAACTGCCCACGGCCACCGACCATCTGCTGCACCTCGTCGGTCCAGACACCGGCAGCATTGATGACCTGCTTGGCCCGGACCTCGAAGGAGCGGCCCGTTTCGAGATCGCTGGCCACGACTCCGACAACCTTGTCGTCCTCCCGAAGGAAGCCGGTGACGCGAGTGCTGTTGGCGCACAATGCCCCGTAGGCAGCCGCGGTACGAGCGATCATCATCGTGTGCCGGGCGTCGTCGACCTGGCCCTCGTAGAACTTCACCGCACCACGAATCGCCGACCTCTTACCCGAGGGGAACGACTCGAGCGTCTTCTTCTTGCCGAGGTGCTTGTGGTGACTCGGGACACCGCGTCCGGCACCCATGACGTCGTACACGCCGATTCCGAGCCCGACGTACGGACGATCGATCACCTTCTCCAGCGGATAGATGAAC
The DNA here is from genome assembly GCF_003688915.1 of Rhodococcus sp. SBT000017. Classification (NCBI taxonomy): domain Bacteria; kingdom Bacillati; phylum Actinomycetota; class Actinomycetes; order Mycobacteriales; family Nocardiaceae; genus Rhodococcus; species Rhodococcus sp. SBT000017. The sequence continues at coordinate 3,975,478 of NZ_REFU01000001.1, read as the reverse complement.
GGCACCGGACGAGCGAGGTGCGGGCACAGCGTGTTCAGTACCAGCGACCGTTCCTTCAATGCCTCGAACACCAACGCGAAGTTGAACTGTTCGAGATAGCGCAGACCGCCGTGGAAGAGCTTGCTGGAGCGGCTGGACGTGCCGGCCGCATAGTCCCGCGCTTCGAGCAGGCCTACCTTCAGTCCGCGGGTCACTGCGTCCAACGCCGTTCCCGCGCCGACGACGCCGCCGCCGATCACCAGGATGTCCAGCTCTTCGGCTTCCATTCGTGCGATCGCATCGGCGCGCGCGGTGGGACTCAAAGCCGTTGTGGTGGAACTCATTCTTCATCAACCCAATCGAGAGTACGTGTTACTGCTTTCTTCCAACCGGCGTACAGCTTGGCCCGTTGGTCTTCGTCCATGGACGGGGTCCACGTCTTGTCCTCGGCCCAGTTCTGGCGGATGTCGTCCTCGCTCTCCCAATAGCCTACGGCGAGACCGGCGGCGTATGCCGCTCCGAGAGCAGTGGTTTCGGCCACCACGGGGCGCACCACGTCGACGTTGAGGATGTCGGACTGGAACTGCATCAGCAGTTCGTTCACGACCATTCCGCCGTCGACCTTGAGCACCTCGAGATCGACACCGGAGTCCGCATTCATGGCCTCGATCACTTCACGCGTCTGGTACGCGGTGGCTTCGAGCACGGCACGGGCCAGATGACCCTTGTTGACGAACCGCGTCAATCCCACGATGGCACCGCGGGCATCCGCGCGCCAGTGCGGGGCGAAGAGCCCGGAGAATGCGGGCACGAAGTACGCGCCGCCGTTGTCGTCCACCGAACGTGCGTCGGTTTCGATGTCCGCGGCCGAAGAGATCATCCCGAGGTTGTCGCGGAGCCACTGCACGAGCGAGCCCGTCACGGCGATGGAGCCTTCGAGCGCATAGATCGTCGGCTGGTCGCCGATCTTGTAGCAGACCGTGGTCAGCAATCCGTTCTTGCTCATGACCTTTTCGGTGCCGGTGTTGAGCAGCACGAAATTGCCTGTGCCGTATGTATTCTTGGCTTCACCGGGGGACAGGCAGGCCTGCCCGAAGGTGGCCGCCTGCTGATCGCCGAGGATGCCGGAGATCGGCACTCCGTGGAACGGTCCCCGCTCGCGGCCGGTGCCGTACACCTCGGAGCTGGATCGAATTTCGGGCAGCATCGACATCGGAATGCCCATGTCGGCGCAGATCCCCTCGTCCCACTGCAGGGTGTCGAGGTCCATCAGCAGGGTGCGTGAGGCGTTGGTCGGATCGGTGTAGTGCAATCCGCCGTCGGTACCGCCGGTCATGTTCCACAGGACCCAGGTGTCCATGTTGCCGAAACACAGTTCTCCCGCTTCGGCTTTCGCGCGTGCCCCGTCGACGTTGTCGAGGATCCACTTGATCTTCGGGCCGGAGAAGTAGGTGGCCAGGGGCAGACCGGTCTTGGCGGTGTACTTGTTGGCGTCGCCGCCGCCCAGCGCGGTGGCGATGCGATCGGTGCGGGTGTCCTGCCAGACGATGGCGTTGTAGATCGGCTTGCCCGTCTCGCGCTCCCACACGAGCGCCGTCTCACGCTGATTGGTGATACCGACTGCGGCGATGTCCTCGCGCGTCAGGTCGGCTGCGGCCATGGCACCGGCCGCGACGGCGCGAACGTTGTCCCAGATCTCCGACGCGTCGTGCTCGACCCAGCCGGCCTGAGGAAATATCTGCTTGTGTTCCTTCTGATCGACGGCGACGACGGTGCCCGCGTGGTCGAAGATCATGCACCGTGACGACGTGGTTCCCTGATCGATCGCGGCGACGTACTTTCCTTCGAACTCGCTCATGACTTTTCTCCTGTGGTCTGGGTGTCGGCTGGGAGTCGTGATGGCGGTTCGGGTGCCGAACCTTCTTGCTTGCGTAGGTTCTTTCCGATCAGCAGGTCGTACAGGAACACTCCAATCGGTCCGCCTACGAGAGGTCCGACGATCGGGACCCAGAAGTACAGGCCGCCGTATTGATCACGCCATGCTCCACCGTATCCGGTGATGTACGACGCCAGGCGAGGTCCGAAATCTCGGGCCGGATTGATCGCATATCCGGCGTTGGTGGCCCAGGCGAAGCCGATGGCAACGACGATGAGGCCGACGATCAGCGGAGCCATGTTGGCCATCGGTGCGGTACCGAGAGAATCGGTGACGGCAACAATGAGGAACAGCAGAATCGCGGTACCGATGATCTGGTCGATCAGGGCCGAGGACACGCTGACCGGCAGGGTTCCGTTACCGGGCAGCGTCGAGAAGATCCCCTGGGTGAGAGTGGTGTGCCCCGGGTCGACGGCGTTGAGCATGTCGTTGTAGTTCCAGCGCACCAGCAGTGCGGCCACGAAGGCACCTGCGGTCTGCGCGAGAATGTACGGCGCAACCATCTTCCAGCTGAATCCGCGGAAGAGTGCGAACGTGATCGTGACCGCGGGGTTGAGGTGCGCGCCGGTGATACGGCCGGCAACGTAGATACCGAACATCACACCCAGGCCCCATGCCCAGGCAATCGAGTCGTGGTCACCGAGACTTCCCGATTCACCCCCCGAGACGACCTGCGCGACGACGCCGACGCCGAACAGAATGAGAATCATGGTTCCGGCGAACTCGGCAGCCATGTGCGCCGGCAGTCCCCATTCCGGTTCCTTACGAGCCATTGTGTAGCCTCCGCGAAGTTGGTGATGCACGCCACATTGCGTGCTGTTTGCCACGGTAGACGTCCTGCACTGCGTTGCACAGCTGATGCACATACGTGCAATTCGGTCGTACACTGGTGCCGGTGACCGAACCCGACATCACTCCCGAATCCGACCTGCGGACCGGCCACGCCACCCAGGCCGCGCGGCTTTACTACTTCCAGGACATGACGATGGCGGCGATCGGCCGTGAGCTGGGCGTATCTCGTTCGACAGTCTCACGACTCATCACGTTCGCGCGGGCATCAGGACTGGTGGAAATCAAGATCTCCACCCCACTCGGTCAGGCACCACGAATCGAGCGGGCATTCGCCGATCTGTACGACATTCGTGCACATGTCGTCCCCGTGTCGGAAACCGTCGACGAATTGCAACGCCTCGATCGGGTCGCCACCTTCGCAGGCCGACTGCTGACATCGTTCTTCGAGTCCGACATGGTGATGGGCGTCGCCTGGGGAACCACCGTCAGCGCCGTCAGCCGCAAGCTCGCACCCAAACGAACCCACAACTCCACCGTCGTGCAGCTCAACGGCGCAGCGAACACCCGCACCACCGGAGTCTCCTACGCCACCGACATCGTCCGAACCTTCGCCGACGCATACGGCGCTGTGGCGCAGGGATTTCCGGTGCCTGCATTCTTCGACTACCCCGAAACCCGGCAACACCTGTGGCGCGAACGCAGCATCAAGCGAGTACTCGAACTGCAGGATCGGATGAACCTCGCCGTGTTCAGCATCGGCGTCATGAGCGGTGCCGTTCCGAGTCACGTCTACAGCGCCGGCTACCTCGAGCGCGAGGATCGAGCCGAGCTCCAGCGCGACGGCGTCGTCGGAGACATTGCCACCGTGTTCCTGCGCTCCGACGGCAGTCACGACCGAATTGCGTTGAACGACAGATCGAGTGGACCGAGTCTGGATCGCCTCAAGGTGGTTCCGCGCCGAGTCTGCATCGTCGCCGGAGCGTCCAAACTCGATGCCCTCACCGCCGCGCTGCGCGGCGGATTGATCACCGACCTCGTCATCGACGACATCAGCGCGGCCCAGTTGATCCTGCGCTCGCGCGGCTGACCCACGTGAGCGGAACCTCGACCCCTGCTACGAAGTTTCGTGCACGTGCGCCTTGCGCTCATCCGATTCTCGTGTCACTCTTTTCTTCATGACAACCGGAAAGGCGGACACCGCCTCCCTCACGTGAGCGCCGTGCCGATGCCGTCGACATTTCCCCGTCGCGGCACATTCAGTGACAATCCCGATGAATACGCCGAGAGCATTCGTGCGGTCTGCGCGCAGCGCGATCGATGGCTCGGCTACGGCCTGAAATCCGGCCCCTCCGATAGAACCACCGCGGAATCCGCAGTGGCACAGCTGTATCGAAAATCTGGGCACCCCGATCCACAGTTCGTGTGGGTCCCCTCTCCGGCAGCCGCAGCAGAGTTGATCACCGCCAGGACATTGGCGAACAACGCAGACGTGGGAGCCCGAATCGCATCCATTCTGTCCGATTCCCGGCACCGGATGGACCAGCGAATCGATCGACGACAGATCGAATGGCCGCAGCAGTACTTCTATTCCGACCGCAATGCACAGCGCGATCTGGTAGCGCGCATCGACGTCTCACGCCGCTCGCCGACGGACGCTGCCCGCGCCGGCATCAGTCCCGATCCGATCATTCGCCGAACCGTGCGAAAATCATTGCACACCAGCCTCTTCGACGGTGTTGCCACTGCCGTCCGATCCCTCGCGCCGCACCCCTTCGGCACCGTCAGCTGGTACGGGCAGCAGGAAGCCCATCGCGTCGCCTACTACGACATCTATCGCTCCTTCGGCCTCATGACGTTCGGGCACGAGGACAACGAACTTCTCGACATTCAATCGGCCCTCGTCGAATCGACGGGATGGTGGTGGGCGTTCGACGACATCGCGGTGATGTCCGAACGGCCGACGGTTCTGCACACCGAACCGATTCCCGATCCGGTGCACGGTGAAGTGCGACTGCACAATTCGTCCTCGCCCGCGGTCGAGTTCGGCGACGGCAGCGGTGTCCACGTCCTGAACGGGACCGTGGTTCCCAAGTGGGTGATCCACGATCCGACGGTCGAGCGCATCACCGTCGAACGCAACGTCGAGATCCGACGAAGCGCCATAGAACGAATCGGCTGGGATGCCTACCTGGACCGAGCCGGTTTGCGACTGGTCGACACCGACGACGATCCGGGCAATCCCGGTTGCACCCTGCAACTGTTCGCCACACCCGCGGGCTGGGGAGGTGAGGGCCGAATACTGCTTGCCGTCAACGGCTCTCGCGAGCGAGACGGCGAGCGCCGACGCTACGGGCTTCGCGTTCCCGGCGCGTTCTCGTCCGCGGTCGACGCCGCGGGCTGGACCTACGGTCTGGCGGGTGCCGATTACGGCCGACTGCTCCGCAGAACCTGACCCCACACCGCAACACCACACCCCGACAACACACCCCGACAACACACCCAAGGTGAAGCACATGAACTCGAACATCACACTGTCCGCACTGACCGACCTGACCGGCTTGGACGTATTCGACTATCTCGACAAGGAGATCTCCGTGCCCGTCATCGACGGTCTGCAAGCCCAGGGCGATCTGATCGTCGTACCGTACGTACTGCTCGACGGCATAGTCGTCCCCACCGAACAGACGCGTCGCGAGACCGTGCCGCTGACGGGAATCGAACTACTGCGCAGCGCAGCAGGCGGCAACCCGCACAGCCTGGTGGCCGACGGTGGCTTCTGCTCGTGGGCCAGTCCCGTGCACGACGTCCGAGGTCTGGCCCTGGGCATCCTGACCAACTCGCAGACGGCATACCTCATTCATCCCGAACACGGAGCCACCGGAATCGCGCCGGGGACTTACGTCATCGGCCGGCAGCGCGAAGGCGGGCAGGGTGGTTGGTTCCACGCACCCCGGCTGATCGCCGACTGACAATCGTGGTCCCTGTCACATTTCTACCGAAGTGCTAGGTCCATCTCACAAACCAATCTTCGGTAGTAAGTGTGACGTTGTGTACCACTAAGGTTCGCGACATGGCTGTTGTTGTCGTTGCGACTTACCCATGACCGGCTCCCCCTCGCCGGTCCAGAACCGACTCCTCGGAATCGCTCTCGTCGTGCTCATCGTCGTGTTCGTCGGGTGGAGCGTCACCTCGTACAACAAGACGTTCAAGGACGTGGTGACGGTCTCCCTCGAAACCGACAGCGTCGGCAACGCACTTCCCCGCAACGCAGATGTCAAAGTACGCGGCCTGATCGTCGGCGAAGTGCGATCTGCGACGACGGCAGGTGGCGTCGTCACCTCGGAATTGGCCATCGAACCGGACATGGCCGAGATGATTCCGTCGAACGCCACCGCGCGACTGCTGCCGAAGACACTGTTCGGCGAGCGCTACGTCGCGTTGGAGTTGCCGGACGGCAGGCCGGGGTCGCCCATCACCGAGGGCACGGTGTTGAAGCAGGACCGCAGCGGCAACGCCATCGAGGTAGGGCAGGTGCTCGACGGCCTGTTGCCGCTGCTCCAGGCCGTGCCGCCGGAGGACCTGTCGAACACCCTCGGCGCGCTCGCACAGGGCCTGAGCGGTCGCGGCGAAGAGCTCGGCCTCACGATCGACAGACTCGAGAACATCTTTGCCGGGCTCAACACCGAATTGCCCGCAATCCAGGAGGACCTGCGCGGGCTCGCCGACTTCTCGCAGACCTACGCCGATGCGGCCCCCGAGTTGATCAACGCACTGGACAACCTGCGGACCACCGGAAATACCGTCGTCGAGAAGCGCCCGGCCCTCGAGACGCTCTACGCGTCTTTGACATCCGCCTCCAACACCACCGCCGACTTCCTCGATGCCAACTCCGCGGACATCATCGGGCTGGCCGCGAATTCCCGCGAAGCACTCGAGGTGCTCGCCGAGTTCTCCCCGGCTCTCGACTGCACCGTCGCCCAATTCGCGGAGGGGGCCAGGCGCGGCAGGATCGTCACCGGTGTCGGCGACGAGTACCCCGGCATCAACGTCTCGATGCCGTTCGTCAATCCGAAGGGTCGGTACCTACCGAACCAGGACGAGCCGCGATTGTTCGAGCAGAATCGCGGACCGACCTGTTACTCCTCGCTCGACCGCTCGGCCGGAGAGTACTTCCCGCAGTACCCGGGCAGTTCCCCCAACGACGGCTCGTACCAGGTGCCGTCGAGAAACCCCGGTGAACAGGACATTCCGTCGCTTCCGGTTCCGCAGCTCTCCCCCGTGCCCGCCTCGTACGCGAACTCGGTCACCGAGCAGCAGACCTTGGCCGTCGTCTACGGCGGGGCCACGGGAATCGAGCCCGACGCAGTGCCGTCCTGGACCACGACGGTCGGCGCTCCCGCACTCAGAGGAACGCAGGTCACGTTCCAATAGGACCTACTGATTGAATGGTCCGCATGCCCCGTCGACGAGCGCGGCGGGTAACGATTCAGGAGTGCAGATGCCAGCCGATACGAACACCGCCGGATTTTCCATCCAGTCCAGCAACGACGGGCGCGCGGCCGTCATCGCGGTCGCCGGTGAACTCGACGTCACCACGGCCCCCTCACTGTCGAGCGCGATCGACGCACAGATTTCCACCACGCCTGCTGCATTGATCGTCGATCTGAGCAAGGTCTCGTTCTTGGCCTCGGCTGCCATGACCGTGCTGGCAACGACCCAGAAGGACCACGGGGACACCGTTGCCTTCTCGGTCGTCGCCGATGGGCCGACCACCAGCCGCCCGATCAAACTGATGGGTCTCGATCAGGAATTCGCGCTGCACGCAGATCTGGCGTCAGCCCTCGCCGCTCTCGACTGACGACACTCCCAGCGCCATCACTGCTGCGTCGTCGGCCAACCCGTCGCCGAAGCTGTTCAGCAGGACCCGCAGATTCTCGACGATTGCCGCCGGTGCCGCCGGGGCGTTGGCGGTCGCGAACTCGAGCAGCGCGCCCTCGTCGTCGTATCGACCTGTGCCCACCCGGGCCTCGGTGAGGCCGTCGGTGTAGAGCATCAGTGTGTCGCCTGCGCTCAATGTGACGGTGGCAGGCACGAACCGCGCGTGACGCAGAATTCCGACGAGTTGCCCACCCGTCATGTGGACGTAGTGCGCGCTGCCGTCGGCCCGCATCACCAGCGGAGGCGGATGACCGCCGCTGGCCATCGACACCTCGAATCCTCCGGCCGAGCGGCTGAGCACCCCGAACACCGCAGTGCAGAACTGCGCGTTGTTCTCGCGGAACTCCTGCCGCAGAACCGAATCCAGATTGTGCAGAACAGCGACCGGGTCGTGGTCGTACACCGCGGCTGCGCGCAGGGTGTACCGCGTCAACGACGTCACGGCTGCGGCCGACGCACCCTTGCCGCACACGTCGCCGAGGAAGAATCCCCAGCGGTCGTCCGACAGCGGGAACAGATCGTAGAAATCTCCACCCACCTCGTCGCTCGATGCCGCGTGATAGTGCGCGGCAGCGGTCATTCCCGACGGCGGCAGCAGGGCAGGCGGCAGCAGCGACCGCTGCAGTGTCTTCGCCAGCAGCTCCGCTCGCGTTCGGGACTCGAGCAACTCGCGTTCGTAGGTGCGACGGTCCCTGGCGTCGAGCGCGGTGATGCGAATCAGTACCGGCGTGCCCGTCTCGTCGGTCTTGACGTTCGCGGTCATGAACACGGGCAGCCGTCGGCGATCGGACGTCACGAAGTCGATGGCAATGCCGTCGAGCTGGCCGTACATCCGCAGAATCGGGCCGAAATGGGTCTCGTAGTGGATCCGGCCACCGGCGGTGAGAAGTTGGGTGAAGTCGGTACCGATCAGGGCGTCGACGTCGAAGCCGAGCCAGTTCGCCAGCGTCGAGTTCAGTCTCACGATTCGCATGTCCGGAAGAACCGAGAGATAACCGCATGGCGCGTTCTCGTACAGGTCCTCGATGTCGAGGTCGTTGATCACGACGATCTCACGAAGGTCGCAATCGCCTCGGCGGTCTGCTCGGGTTCGGTGACGTGCGGGCAGTGCCCGCTGGCGTCGAGGGTCTTCAGGGTGCTGCCGGCGATGTGTTCGTGAACGTATCTGCCGACCTGAGGCGGTGCCAGCGAATCCCGCGCACAGTCGACGATCATCGTGGGCAGGGCAACCCCGGCCAGATCAGCGCGATTGTCGGACAGGAAGGTGGTGCGGGCGAACACCCGTGCGCACTCGGGATCGGTTCGGCAGAAGCTCGCTGTCCACATGTTCTCGAGATCGGGGCGATCCGGCGCATTCACCACGATCGGTGCCATCGATGCGGACCAGCCCAGGTAATTGCTGTCCAACGACTCGAGCAGCTCGTCGATGTCCTCACGGCTGAACCCACCGCGGTAGTCACCGTCGTCGATGTACCGAGGGGACGGTGTCAGGAGAAAGAGCTTGTCGAACCGCTCGGGGGCCGCCTGGACCGCGAGAACACCCATCATCGACGCCACCGAGTGACCCACGAACGTCACATCGTGAAGATCGAGTTCCCGGACAATATCGACGATGTCGTCGACGTAGGCCTCCAGCGGCGCGTACTTGTCGGCATCCCACGCAGAGGGGTCCGACGCGCCGGACCCGACGTGATCGAAGAGCACGACCCTGAAAACCGGAGCCAGGATATCGGTCACCGAACGCCACAGCGTCTGGTCGCACCCGAACCCGTGAGCCAGCATCACCACGGGCCCGTCGACTGCCCCGACGACCCTCACGTTGTTCCTGATACGCGCACTCACCCGGACAGTGTGTCATCTGCCTCCGACGCCGGGGAGTGAGACTGCTCCGACGGGGTATGGCCTCATGTCTACAGAAACGAGAATTACATGCGAGTGCTGGTCACCGGCGCAACCGGATACATAGGGTCTCGGCTGATCCCGGTCCTCCTCGAACAGGGTCACGACGTGCACGCCGCCATGCGCGATCCGAGCAAGAAGTCACGCTTCGCCTGGGGCGCTCACGTCACCGCGGTGCACTTCGACCTCGACGATCACGAGACCTTCGACACTGCGACCGAGAATGTGGACGCCGTCGTCTACCTGGTGCATTCGATGGACGAAGGCGACTTCGTCGAGAAGGATCGACACGCCGCGCAGTCGATGGCCGCCGCCGCGGAGCGCAACGGCCTGCGCCGGATCGTCTACCTCTCCGGCCTCATCCCCGACGACGGAACCCCGCTGTCCGATCATCTGCGCTCTCGCCTGCAGGTCGAGGAGACGTTCCTCGACAGCTCCGTCGACGCCACCGTGCTGCGGGCGGCGATCATCCTCGGCTCGGGATCGACCTCGTTCGAGCTGGTGCGACGGATGACCGAGCGTCTGCCGCTCACGCCCATCCCGACGTGGATGCGCAGGCAGGTGCAGCCCATCGCCGTCGTCGATGTGGTCGCCATCATCGCTCGTGCTCTCGGCGACACCGCGCGTCCGGGTTCGTTCGACATCGGCGGCACCGAGACGATGAGCTATCCGGAACTGTTGCAGGCATACGGCAGCGTTGCTGGCCTGCGCCGCGCCCAGATTCCGGTTCCGCTGTTGCCGACCGGATTGGTGGGCCGCGCCGTCGCAACCATCACCGGCATGCCTCCGGGCACGGTGATCTCGTTGGTGGACAGCCTCACTCACGACATGGTGGTGCGTCGAGGCAACGCCGCGACGGAGGTGTTCACCGAGCCCGATACGACGCTGATGAGCGTCCGAGAGGCCCTGCAGCGTTCCATCACCGTGGTGGCCGAGGAGGGCACCGACGCCCACGCCGATCCCCAGGCTGCCGCCGACACCGATCCCGAATGGGCCGGCGGAGTCGTCGACATCGTCGACGGCCATGTGCGGCAACGGCCGTCGGGAATTCTGGGCAAGGTTCAACTGGGAGCGACCCGCTAGTCGAGAGTGTCGTAGCGATCCACCCAGGGCGCTGCACGTTCGATCTGGCCGGCCAGTTGGACGAGCAGCGCCTCGCCGCCGAGCGGCGCGGTGAAGTGCGCGCCCATCGGTAGGCCTTCGGGGGTCCAGTGGACGGGCAGAGAGAGCGCGGGACGGCCGGTGACGTTGGCCAACTGGGTGTACGGAATCCACGAGATGTTGTCGTCGATCATCTGATCGACGATGCCGGTGTGCCGAAGCAAGCCGGCAGTTCTACTGCGCAACAATAAGTCAGACGCCATTTGCAGCGGCTTCGCGAGGTCGAACGCGCCGATCTTCGGCGGTAGCTCGGCCAGGGTGGGCGTCAGCAGCAGATCGTACGTCTCGAAGTACGTCGCCAGCGCCCGAACGTGTACGTGGCGGCCTTCCACCGCGTCGAGATAGTCGATGCCACTGGCAGCTCTGCCCAGAGCCGCCATGATTCGGGTGTCACGCTCGAACGCGTCGTCGCTGCAACCGGTTCTGCGTTTGACCTCGTCCATCTCCCACGCCAGGTAGGTGAACCAGGCCAACAGGAATTCGCGATTGAGGCTCTTGTCGTCGTACGGCGGGGCATCGAGAAGTTCGACGGTGTGGCCGAGGTCGGTCAGCGTCTTCGCCGCCGATTCCATCGCTGCGACGGCCTGCGGGTGGGGCGACGGATTGACCGATGTCACGGCATACATGCCGATGCGCAACGGCTTCGGATCCTTGTCCACTCGAAACAGGAACGTTCCGTCCGGACGCGCGGGCAAGTAGCCGGACGACGCCTCGCCGCCCGCCAGCACGTCGAGCATCGCTGCGGTATCGCGTACCGATCGCGACACGACGCCCTGCACCGCTGCCCCGTGCATCGGCTCACCGAAGGTCGGTCCCGACGGCACCAGTCCGCGTCCCGGCTTGAGCCCGACCAGTCCGCAGCACGCCGCCGGAATCCGAATGGATCCACCGCCGTCGTTCGCCCCGGCCACGGGAACGATGCCGGACGCGACCGCTGCGGCCGACCCACCCGACGAGCCACCGGGAGTCCTGCTGCGATCCCACGGGTTTCGAGTCGCACCGTGCACAGCAGGTTCGGTGATTCCCTTCGCCCCGAATTCCGGGGTGTTGGTCTTGCCGAAAATCACCAGGCCGGCATCGAGCCAGCGCTGCACCACAGTGGAATGTTCCGGCATCGGCAGATCCGTCAACGAACGCGATCCACTCGATGTGGGCAGGCCTGCGTAGTCCTGCGAGAGATCCTTGATCAGGAACGGCACTCCGGCGAACGGCCCCTGCAGCGGTCGCGTCAACTGGTCGTCGGCCTGCTCCGACATCACCCGCACCACCGCATTGAGCCGCGGATCGATCGACTTGACCTGCCCCAGTGCACAGTCGAGCAATTCGCGCGGTGTCACCTCACCGTCGGCAACCAATCCCGCCAGGCCAAGACCGTCGTACTTCCGATACTCGTCGATGCGCATGGTGCCACCCTAGTGCGACGCCCGTCACAGCCGAAGCGTTGCGAACCCGGTGACCGGATGCGACATAGCGCCTGCCTGCACTCCGGCCGGATGAGGTTCAATACGATCAGGTTGTCGACCGAGCCCGTCCCAGCACCGAAAGAACGGCACTTCCATGATCGCCATCGACATCTCCGACGCCATCCTCCGCGGCGCGGCCGAATTGGAACGAACCGCCAACGGCATTCTCACCCATCGCCTTCCACTCGATGCTCGCCAGCGCTTCTCCGATCCACAGCTCACGATGGCCGAATCTCAGCCGTCAGGAGCTCGGTTGGTCTTCACCACCGCTGCCACCACCATCGAGATCGATGCCGTGGCAACGAGACGCACGTTCCTCGGTCTGCCACCACGGCCCGCCGGGCTGTTCGACCTGCGAGTCGATGGTGTTCTCACCGACCGGGCCCCGACGACGGGTGGGATCACCACGATCATCGACATGGCTACCGAGTCGGTGCACAATCAGGTCGAGAGCAGTGGGCTCATTCGATTCTCGGGGCTGGCCCATGCCGACAAGCTCGTGGAGATCTGGTTACCGCACAACGAAGCGATCGAGTTGGTCGCCCTGCGCACCGATGGTCCCGTTACGCCCGTTGAGGACGAACGGCCGAAGTGGATCAACTACGGCAGCTCCATCAGCCAGGGATCCAACGCCACTGGGCCGAGCACCACCTGGACGGCGCTGGCCGCAGCAGCCGCCGACGTGCAACCGCGAAATCTGGGCTTCGGTGGAAGTGCGCTGCTCGACCAGTTCGTCGCCAGGACCATTCGCGATGCGCCCGCCGATCTGATCAGCCTGGAGATCGGCATCAATCTGGTCAACTCCGACGTGATGCGGCTGCGTGCTTTCACCTCCGCGGTGCACGGATTTCTCGATACGATCCGGGACGGTCACCCCGACACCCCGATTCTCGTGATCTCGGCAATGCTGTGCCCCATTCACGAGAGCACACCGGGCCCAGGAGCTTTCGACCCCGCAGCACTGGCGTCGGGCACGATCGAGTTCATGGCGACGGGCGATCCTACGGAGGTGCGGACCGGAAAGCTCACGCTAGAGGTCATCCGCGAAGAACTCGCCCGCATCGTCGCCGACCGCGCCGGCGGCGACACCCACCTGCATTACCTCGACGGCCTGAACCTGTACGGGCACAACGATTCCGATGAACATCCGTTGCCGGATCGTCTCCACCCCGACCAGCCGACACACGAACTGATCGCACGACGCTTCGTCGACACCGCTTTCGCCGACGGGGGTCCTTTCGCACGCCAGTGAGCCCGGCTCAGAACCCGATGGGAAGTCCCGCGTAGTTCTCCGCCAGTCCCGTGGCCCCTGCCTCGCTGGAGGCCACCCATTTCAGTTGCGAGATTTGCAACTGCGTGTCGAACGGGTCGTCGCCGGTGTGCAGCATCGTGGTCATCCACCAGGAGAAGTGGGTGCAGCGCCAGACGCGTCGAAGGGCGTCGTCACTGTAGGCATCGGCGGCGCGAGAGTCGCTCTTGCCCAGCAACGATGTCAGCGCCGGTGCCAACAGAGCCACGTCGGCCACTGCCAGGTTGAGGCCCTTCGCTCCGGTCGGCGGCACGATGTGCGCGGCGTCGCCGGCCAGAAAGAGATTGCCGTGTCGCATCGGCGTCTGCACGTAGTTGCGCATCGGCAGCACGCTCTTCTCGGTGATCGGCCCTGGCATGAGTTCCCAGCCGTCCTGACCGTGACCGAGCCTGCGCGCCAAGGCATCCCAGATCCGCTCGTCGGACCAGGTGGCGATGTCGGTGCCGTTGGGAACCTGCAGATACAGGCGGCTGACCGTCGACGATCGCATCGAGTGCATCGCGAATCCGTCCTGATGCCAGGCATAGATGAGCTCGTCGGTCGAGGGTGCCACATCGGCCAGCACCCCGAGCCAGGAGTAGGGATACGTCCGCTCCCAGGTGTTGCGTACCGAATCCGGCATCGCGGCACGGCTGGGGCCGAACGAACCGTCGCATCCGGCAACGACATTCGCATCGATCCGCATCGGCGTGCCCGAGGAATCGGTGAACGTGACGTACGGGGCGTCGGACTCGACGTCGTGCAACGCGGTGTCCGAGACGTCGTAGTAGATCTGCTGGCCGGCCTTCTCGCGGGCAGCCACGAGATCCTTGGTCACCTCGGTCTGCCCGTACACCCACACGCTTCGGTCCACCAGGTCACGAAAGTCGATGTGGTGCCGCTCTTCCGGCCACTGCAGATAGATCCCGCGATGCTCGTGCCCTTCGCGATGCAACCGCTCACCCAGGCCGTGGTCGTCGAGCAGCTGAACCGTCGAATGTTCGAGGATGCCCGCGCGGATTCGCGAGAGCACGTACTGCTGCGTGCGCGACTCGATCAGAACGGAATCGATTCCCTGCTCCCCGAGCAGGTGGGACAGCAGCAGACCCGCGGGCCCTGCGCCGATGATGGCTACCTGTGTACGCATGCATCGAGTACACCGCGCGTTCGGGCCGCGAACAAGACCGCGTTTCCACTCAGTGAAAACACTGCTATCGCCCCCGCAGACTTCGCTCGATTCCTCGGGCCGCAACCTGCAGAGCTGCAACCAGTCTGGCGCGATCCCGGCCGATACTCGGAACCACGATTCCCAGCGCAGCCACCACACTCTCACCCTCGCCCCGGACCGGCACGGCCACCGAACACGCCCCAAGCGTCATCTCCTCGACCGTCTGCGCATACCCCTCGCGATGCACTCGGCGTAGTTCGCTGTCCAACTTCCCCGGGTGAGTCACCGTGTACGGGGTGATGCGGGCCAAGTTCCTGAGCACGCGATCGTGCACCTCGCGCGGGGCGTAGGCCAACAACACCTTGCCGACTCCGGTCGCATACAGCGGCAGGCGGGCTCCGACCCGGCTGACCGCGGGCACCGACGCATGCCCGGCCAACCTGTCGAGGTAGAGCACCTCGTCGCCGCCGCGAATGGCCAAATGCACCGTGGCGAGCGTCGCGCCGTAGAGGTCGTGCAGAAATGGCGAGGCGATCTCTCGCAGATCGGCTTGATCCGGTGCCAGCAAGCCCAACTTCCACAGCCGACGCCCCACCACGTAGCGGCCGTCGTCACCGCGAACGAGCGCTCCCCAGTCGACCAGTTCACGCACCAGGCGATGCGCGGTGGCGACGGGCAGGTCGGCACCGTCGGCCAGTTCGGTCAGCGTCAGCACGGGGGTCTTCTCGCCGAACACGGCCAGGAGCGCCAGCAGTCGCGAGGCCACCGAGACCCCCGGATCCCGCGCATTGCCTGCCACGTGCACGACGATAGCCTCCCCGGTCATCGCCGAGCTCGAAGTTATGGACGAATTCCAGCCGAAAATCATCCACAACTTCGAGTTCGGCAGCTCGGGGAGCACCCACTGTTGACATCCACGGCACCGACGCGCAATCATTATTGGCACAGCGCCAATAAACCACAGATGCGCTTCGAGCCAAGGACCCACCATGACTGCACTCGCAGACCGCACCTCCGACGACCTCGCTACCGAGCTCGCCGACGTGCGACAGCTCGCCCGAGGATTCTTCGAGAAGGAGGTCGCGCCGCACCGCGAGGAATTCGCGGCAGCCGGACGCCCCAGCCGCGAGGTCTACCGCACCGCAGGCAGCCTCGGACTGCTTGGCATGTCGGTACCCGAGCAGTACGGCGGAGGCGGCGGCGACTTCCGCCACGAGGCGGTGCTGTTCGAGGAACAGGTCCGCTGCGGTGACTCGGCCATGCAGCTCGGCGTGCACAGCGGCATCGTCCCGCACTACATCCTGGCCTACGCGTCCGAGGAGAAGAAGCAGCAGTGGCTGCCGAAGCTGTGCTCGGGAGAGTGGATCGGTGCCATCGCCATGACCGAACCGGGCACCGGCTCGGATCTGCAGGGCATTACCACCCGCGCAGTGCGTGACGGCGACGACTACGTCGTGACCGGCGGAAAGACGTTCATCTCCAACGGAGCTCACTGCGATCTGATCATCATCGCCGCCAAGACCGATCCGTCCGCCGGAGCCCGGGGACTGTCACTGCTCGTCGCCGAGGTCTCCGACGACACCGAAGGCTTCCACCGCGGACGCGTGCTGCACAAGATCGGCCAGAAGGGCCAGGACACAGCAGAACTCACCTTCGACGGTCTCCGTATCCCTGCCACGAACATCCTCGGCGACGCAGAAGGACGCGGCTTCGCACAGTTGATGCAGCAACTCCCCCAGGAGCGTTTGATCTGCGGGATAGCGGCCGTCGCGATGATCGACGCCGCCGTCGAGCAGACCGTCGAATACACCAAGTCGCGCAGCGCTTTCGGCAAGACACTGTTCGATCTGCAGAACACCAAGTTCGAGCTCGCCGAATGCGCCACCATCGGCCGCGTCGTCCGCACCTTCGTCGACGACGCCATGGCACAGCACATCTCGGGCAGCCTCGACGTCACCACGGCAGCAATGGTCAAGTACTGGACCACCGACCGACAGTTCGAGGTGGTCGACCGTTGCCTACAGCTCTTCGGTGGGTACGGCTACATGGAGGAATACCCCATCGCCCGCATGTTCGTCGACGGCCGCATCGCACGCATCTACGCCGGTGCCAACGAAGTTATGAAAGACCTCATCTCCCGCTCCTTGTAACTCGGCAATATTGTTGCCCCAGAAAGGCCACCACCATGGAGGCGTTCCTCTACGACGCAGTGCGCAGCCCACGTGGCCGCGGTAAGAGCTCCGGCTCACTGCACACCATCAAGCCGGTCGATCTGGCCGCGAACACGTTGTCCACGTTGCTCTCTCGACACTCGCAGCTGGATCCGGCCCTGATCGACGACGTCGTGCTCGGTGTCGTCACCCCGGTCGGCGACCAGGGTTGCGATATCGCCCGCACCGTCGCGATGGTTGCCGGACTACCGGACAGTGTCGCCGGCGTTCAGCTCAACCGCTTCTGCGGATCGGGACTTGAGGCAGTCAACACTGCGGCGCAACGTGTTCGGTCCGGATGGGATCAGCTCATCGTCGCCGGCGGCGTCGAATCGATGTCCCGTGTCCCGCTCGGGGCGGACGGCGGCGCATGGCCGTGCGACCCGCTCACCAACTACAGCAGCTACTTCGTTCCGCAGGGAGTCAGTGCAGACCTCATCGCGACGATCGAAGGATTCGATCGCGACGAGGTCGACGCCTTCGCAGTGCGCAGCCAGCAACGCGCCGCACACGCCTGGTCGATGGGCCACTTCGAGAAGTCGGTCATCCCGGTCTTCGACGCAAACGGCCGACTGATGCTCGATCACGACGAAATCATGCGCCCCGAGACCACCGCGGCCGATCTCGCTGCCCTGAAGCCATCGTTTGCCCAGATGGGCGCGCTCGCCGGGTTCGACGCCGTCGCGATGCAGAAGTACACCGAGGTCGAGCGCATCGATCACGTCCACCACGCCGGCAACTCCTCCGGCATCGTCGACGGCACCGCGATGGTGCTGATCGGCTCCGAACAGGCCGGGCGCGCAGGCGGATTGACCCCACGCGGACGCGTCGTGGCCGGAGTCGTCGCCGGATCGGACCCGACGTTGATGCTCACCGGCCCGGTTCCGGCCACCCACAAGGTGTTGGCCGCAGCGGGACTCACCCTCGACGACATCGCGGTGTTCGAGGTCAACGAGGCATTCGCATCGGTGGTGCTCAACTACGCGAAGAAGCTGGACATCGACCACGAACGCATCAACGTCAACGGTGGCGCGATCGCGATGGGCCACCCACTGGGCGCAACGGGCGCGATGCTCACCGGAATGGCTCTCGACGAGCTCGAGCGGCGGGGCGAGCGCTACGCACTGATCACGCTCTGCATCGGTGCCGGAATGGGCGTAGCCACCATCATCGAGCGCCTGTGACCACCCCGCGCTCGAACGACGACCCGAGGAAACGATGAACAGCTCTGCTGCACTGCACACTTCCACCATCACCGGCGAGATCGGCACCGACCGCGTACTCGTGCTGACGATGGACGACCCGACGCAGTCCACCAACACGATGAACGCCGCGTTCGGCGAGTCACTCGGGCAGACGGTCGACTGGCTCGAGGCGAACGTCGATGCCTACGACGGAGTGATCGTCACCTCGGCGAAGGATTCCTTCTTCTCCGGTGGCGACCTCGAACTGCTACGCGACGCAGGCCCCCACGACCACGAGGCCATCGCCGACGCCCTCGACTTCACCAAGGACAAGTTTCGCCGGATCGAGAAGCTGGGCAAGCCCGTGGTGGCTGCGCTCGGCGGCACCGCACTCGGTGGCGGCTTCGAGATCGCGCTGGCCTGTCATCATCGAATTGCTCTGAACAACAGCAAAGCTCGCTTCGGGCTTCCCGAGGTCACCCTCGGGCTCCTTCCCGGGGCCGGTGGAGTCACCAGGACGGTCCGCATGTTCGGCATCGTCAAGGCTCTGACACAGGTGGTGGGCCAGGGCCAGCGGTATCGGCCGGCGCAGGCACTCGAACTCGGACTTGTCGACGAGGTCGTCGACACCCACGAGCAGATGATGGCGAACGCACGCGCCTGGATCGTCGCCAATCCCGAAGCGCTGCAGCCCTGGGACACGAAGGGATTCAAGATTCCCGGCGGCACCGCGGCCTCACCCGCGCTGGCTGCGCAATTGCCTGCCTTCGCGGCAACGGTCCGCAAGCAGGTCAAGGGTGCACCCATGCCCGCTCCGATCGCGGTGGTTGCTGCGGCCGTGGAAGGGTCGGTACTCGACTTCGAGTCGGCATCGCTCGTGGAAACCCGGCATTGCACCTCGCTCGCCTGCGGAGCGGTCTCGGGCAATCTGATCCAATCGATGTTCTTCGATCTCGGATCCATCAACAAGGGTGGCTCTCGGCCGAGCGCCGAACCGCACCGGGTGCCCGAGAAGGTCCTGGTGATCGGTGCCGGAATGATGGGCGCCGCCATCGCCTACGTCGTCGCCTCGGCACAGGTTCCCGTCGTGCTGCGTGATGTCTCGATCGAGTCCGCCGAGCGTGGAAAAGATTATGCACGTTCGATTCTCGGCAAAGCCGTCGCGAAGGGACGAAAGACCCAGGCCGACGCCGATGCGGTGCTCGCGCTCATCACGCCCAGTTCCGACGCGGCAGATGCCGAGGGTTGCGATCTGGTCGTCGAGGCGGTGTTCGAGGATCCCGCCGTCAAGCAGGGTGCTTTCGAGGCCGTCGACAAGTACCTGACGGCCGACGCACTGCTGTGCTCGAACACCTCGACCCTGCCCATCACCGAGCTGTCGACGGGAGTCTCGCGCACCGCGGACTTCATCGGCACGCACTTCTTCTCCCCGGTCGACAAGATGCCGTTGGTCGAAATCGTTGTGGGAGAACACACCAGCGAATCGGCGCTGGCCCGCGCATTCGACTTCGTTCGCCTGATCGGCAAGACGCCGATCGTCGTCGGAGACAGTCACGGCTTCTTCACCACCCGCGTCATCGGCCGGTTCATGGACGAGGCGATCTCGCTGGTCGCGGAGGGCGTGCACCCGGCCACCGTCGAGCAGGCCGCTCTTCAGGCGGGCTACCCGTCCGGTGCGCTGGCTCTCATGGACGAGATTTCGTTGACCCTGTCTCGGCACATCCGCGAGGGCATGGCGGAGGCCGCCCGCGCCGACGGTCGACCGTGGATCGTCTCGAACTCGTATGCCCTGGTCGATCGCCTCGTCGACGAGTTCGACCGCCCCGGCCGCAAGGCCGGACGTGGCTTCTACGAGTACTCCGAGGACGGAACCAAGGCCGGATTGTGGCCGGGCCTGGTGGAGCACTATCACCGCCCCGATCACGGAATTCCGTTCGAGGACATGATGGATCGCATGCTGATCGCGCAGTCGCTCGACTCGATCGCGTGCCTCGACGAAGGTGTCCTGCGGACGGTCGCCGATGCGAACATCGGCTCCATCCTCGGCATCGGCTACCCCGCGTGGACCGGTGGCGTGCTGCAGTTCGTCAATCAGTTCGACGGCGGCCTGCCGGGATTCGTGGAGCGAGCCGACCGACTGCGGGCAGGGTACGGCGATCGGTTCGTCGTGCCGAGGTCACTGCGCTCACGCACCGAGCGGTACCTCTGACGCCTCGCGGCGTCGGTTCGGTGCAATCATGGCAACCATGCCGGCTGCAAGTACACCCAAGTGGAATCGACTGGAACCGGACGAGCGACGAACGCAGATCCTGGCGAGCGCTGTTCGCTTGTTCGGCGACAAGCCGTACGCGGAGGTGTCGATGTCGGACGTCGCTGCCTCGGCCGGCGTCGCACGAGGGCTCATTCACCACTACATCGGCAGCAAGCGCGATCTGTACCTCGAGAGCGTTCGCTTCATGGTCACCGTGCCGCCGATCGAAGACGTACATCTGCCCACGGGCTCGCTCGAGGAGCGAGCCCGTGGCAGTGTGCATTGGCTGGTGGGGGTGATCGAGACGCACGGCGCGGCGTGGGTGTCGGTGGCGAGCGGATCGGGCGTCGACGAGCAGGTGGCCCGCATTCTCGACGAGGCCGACGATCTCGCTGCCGAACGCGTGCTCGACGCAACGGCATTCGAGGGCAGAGGCGGTGACCGACGAGTTGCGACCTCTGCGGTGCGTGCGTTCGGCGGCATGGTCAAGGCGGCAGGCCGCGAGTGGTTGGTGCGCGGCACACTGACGCGCGAACAGGTCGAGATTCTGCTGACCGATGTGCTCGTCACCGTCCTCGACACGGCTCGGGCTCTGGACGACGCCCGAGACCGTTAGCCAGACAACCCATTTCGGCGGTCCATTCGAGTGGTAAACGTGCAAATCGCCTATTGACACTGTGCCAATAAGGTGGAACTGTGACGGTATTCACCTCGGGCACCCTCGCCCCCTCTCGCACAAGGGACTCGCCATGTATCTCACTCAAGGCCTTCACCGCTCCGCGGCAACCACTCCGAACCGGGCAGCAACGGTGTCCGGCGATCGGGTTCGTACCTTCGCCGAACAGATCGACAGAGTGGCAAGACTGGCTGCGGGCCTGCACTCCATCGGCGTCGAGCCCGGCGATCGAGTTGCGATGCTGGCGTTCAACAGCGACCGATACTCGGAGTACCTGCTCGCGGTGCCGTGGGCCGACGCCGTGCTCAACCCCGTGAACATCCGGTGGTCGCCCGTGGAGGTCGCGTACGCACTCAACGACTCCGACACCAAGGTCCTGCTGGTCGACGACACCTTCAGTGCCATGGTCCCGGCATTGCGCCCGGCATGTGCCGGCCTGCAGACCATCGTCTACTGCGGAGACGGTGCCACCCCCGAGGGCATGGTCTCCTACGAGGACCTGGTCTCGTCCCACGATCCCATCCCCGATGCGCGCCGCAGCGGCGACGCACTCGCCGGACTGTTCTACACCGGTGGCACCACCGGCTTCCCCAAGGGCGTCATGCTCTCGCACGCGAACCTCGTCACCTCGGGCCTGGGAACGGTGGCGACCGGACAGCTGCTCGACGACGCGTCGATCCTGCTCCATGCCGCTCCGATGTTCCACCTCGCCGATCTGGCCGCATGGGTGGGTCAGGTCATGCTCGGCGGCACCCATGTGATGGTTCCGTTCTTCGAGCCGACCGCCGTCCTCGGCGCGATCGCGAAGCATTCGATCACCGATGTGCTGCTGGTACCGACGATGATTCAGCTTCTCGTCGACCACCCCACGTTGAGTGAGTTCGACACCTCCTCGCTGAGCCGCGTGCTGTACGGAGGATCCCCGATCTCCGCGGGCGTCCTCGAGCGCACCCTCGCCCGGCTCCCGCGGGCCCGCCTCACCCAGGCCTACGGCATGACCGAGCTCGCACCGGTCGCATCACTGCTCTGGCCGGAACACCATGTGGGAGAGCGCATCGGCTCGGCCGGTCGCGCGGCTCCGCACTCGGAGATCCAGATCCTCGGCCCCGACGACGAGCAGTTGGCCACCGGATCCGTCGGCGAGATCTGTGTTCGCGGTGGACACGTGATGCTGGGCTACTGGAACAAGCCGGACGAGACCGCCGCGGCCATTCGCGACGGTTGGATGCACACCGGCGATGTCGGCTACCTCGACGCCGACGGGTTCCTGTTCGTCGTCGATCGCCTCAAGGACATGATCATCACCGGTGGCGAGAACGTCTACAGCGCCGAGGTCGAGAGCGCACTGAGCCTGCACCCCTCGGTGTTGGCCTGCGCCGTGATCGGTGTTCCCGACGGCGAATGGGGCGAGCGCGTCCACGCCTGTGTCGTGCTGGCCGAGGGCACCTCGCCGACGGTCGAAGAACTTCGCGATCACACCCGCAGCTACGTCGCCGGATACAAGACCCCGCGCACCATCGAGTTCGTCACCGCACTGCCCATGAGCGGCGCAGGCAAGATCCTCAAGCGCGAACTGCGGGACGCACACGTGGCGAAGGACGCGCTCGGAGCGTCCCTGTGACCAGCCAGGTCCAGGCGCGAGCCACCTTCGATTCGATCTCCCCCATCGACGATGGTCCGGTCGCCTCGTTCGCCGTCGATTCGACCGAGTCCGTCGCGCGAACGGTCGGCCTGGCACGGAGGGCGCAGCGCACTTGGGCGGCACTACCGCCGCGTACTCGCGCCCGACACCTGAGGGCATGGCGACACGAAATCTGGAGTCATCGAACCGAATTCATCGATCTGATTCACCGTGAGAACGGCAAACCCGCCGACGATGCACTGCTCGAGATCGTACTGACCCTCGAACACATCGCGTGGGCGGAAAAGCAGGCACCACGACTCATGCGGTCGCGCCGAGTCAACCCCGGGTTGCTGCTCGCGAACTACTCCGCTCACGTGGAGACGGTCGCGCTCGGCGTCGTGGGCGTCATCGGCCCGTGGAACTACCCGCTCTACGCACCCAACAGTGCGATCGGTTCGGCTCTGGCAGCAGGCAACTGCGTGGTGTTCAAGCCGAGCGAGTACACCCCCGCGGTGGCGGCTCGATACGTGCGCGCCTTCCACGAAGCCAATCCGACTCTGCCACTGGGCATTCTGTCGCTGGTGACCGGATACGGCGAGACCGGTGCCGCGCTGTGCCGCTCGGGCGTGGACAAGATCGCGTTCACGGGCTCGACGAGAACCGGCTCGAAGATCATGGCCACGTGCGCCGAGACTCTCACCCCGGTGGTCGTGGAATGCGGCGGCAAGGATCCGGTGATCATCGCTGCGGATGCAGACATCACGGCAGCAGCCGAGGCGGTGGCCTGGGGAGCATTCAGCAACAGCGGTCAGACGTGCGTCGGAGTCGAGCGGGTGTACGTCGAGCGCAGTGTCGCAGCACAATTCACCGGTGCTCTCGTGCAGCACGCCCGTGCCATCGCGCCCGGTGGCGATGCGTCGTCCACCTACGGACCGATGACGATGCCCAGCCAGATCGACATCGTGCGACGCCACCTCGCCGACGCCGAAGCGGGCGGTGGCCGAGCACTGATCGGCGGACTGTCCTCGATCGGCGAGCGATTCGTCGGACCCACCGTGTTGGTGGACACCCCCGAGAGCTGCTCGGCCGTTCGCGAGGAAACGTTCGGCCCCACGGTCACCGTCCGTGAGGTCGAGAGCATCGACGAGGCGATCGAGCTGAGCAACGACCATCGGTACGCTCTCGGCGCATCGGTGTTCTCCCGCACGCACGGCAAAGAGATTGCGGCGCAACTGGTGTGCGGCCAGGTCACCGTCAACTCCGTGATCGCGTTCGCCGGGATGGGATCGGTTCCGATGGGCGGCGTCGGTGCCAGCGGCTTCGGCCGAGTACACGGCGACGAAGGGTTCGCCGAGTTCTGCCGCACGCACAGCCGCGTCACGAAGCTGTTCGACATCCCCGGATTCGAGCTGGTGACGCTTCGACGCCGACGGTGGGTCATGCCGCTGATCGACCGAGTACTGGGGCTGCGTCACCGACGCTGAGCGATCAGCGCACCGATTCGACCTGCCATGTCACCGCTGCCCACGCGTGAGGACTTCCGCCGGTTCTCTCATCGGATCGTCGTGGTTCGCTCGGAGAGGATCAGCGCCTCCAAGTTGCACATCGAGACATCGAATCGTGCGGACATCCCGGCGGTCGCGATGGGTCGCACAATACGTCCCAGCCAGCTCGGAGCGACATCGAACCAGAACTCGAAGGTCATCGCGGTGGAGGTTCCGCCGCCCAGCGGCGCGAAGCGAAAGACGTTCGCCACGTTGGTGAGCGGTGCGAATCCCTGACCCGAATCGATTCGCAGTCGGTTCGGTTCCAGATGCCGGACGGTCCACGTGGCGTGACTGGTGAAGCGTCCGAGCGCCGCCACTTCCTCGGTATAGACACCACCTGTGCGGGCGGTGCCGTGATGAGCGGTGACGGCTCGGACGTCGGACACCCATTCCGCGTAGCGGCTGGTGTCACCGGTCAGTGCCCAGACCTCCTCCGGGGTCACCGAGAGTGTGCGATGGGCCGAGACTACGAAGCGTTGTTCCACGAGAGTTCTCCTTCGGTCGAAAGTATTTCTGCTGCGGCCTTTTCACCCGATCGCACGGCGCCGTCCATGTATCCGTTCCAATAGTCGGAGTGTTCGGCACCGGCCCACCGCACTCGTCCGAACGGAACATCGCGCCACCGTCCGAGCCCGGTCAACACCCCGGGGGTCAACACCGCGGTCGGCCCGCCGCGGGTCCACCGTTCGTCGGTCCAGTCCAGTTCGATCCACTCCGTCGGTTCGAGCGCGCGCGGCCCCACCGCCGAGGCGAAGGCACGGAGCACCTCGCCTCGGCGCTCGGATTCGTTGCCGGCGGACCAGTTTCGGCCACCTCGATGGCGAGCGCCCCAGGTGCCGACGAATCCCATCAGTACTCCCTGACTGTCGCCGGGTGGTGAGTTGTCGAACATCGAGGACACCGGTACGGCGCTGTCACGAAAGAGCGCCTGGCCCGACAGCCCGCTCGCACGCCAGAACGGTTCGGGATACACGGCCTCGCACTTGGCCAATCCGCCGAAGTTCATCCGCTGGAACAGTGCTTCCTGGGGCGCGGGAAGCGCAGGGCTCCAGTCGATTCGGGTGGCCAGAACGGGCGGAATCGCGACGACGACCGATCGGGCGACCCACGATTCGGTATCGCTGTGCACCACCACGCGATCCGGATGCTGCTCCACGCGTCGCACGGGAGTATCGAGCAGGACGGCGTCACCGAGCTGCTTCGCAATCTCGATGCAGATCGCCTGTGAGCCACCGATGAAACGCCACTGTTGCGCTCCCCCAGCGACACTCATCAACCGATCGACGGTGCCGGGAGTGTATTCGTTGCCCGCCCCGGCCATGTACGCCAGGCCGAAGAGCGCCGACACGCCGGCGGATGTGCCACCGAACACCGACCCGAGCAGGATGTCGAGCAATTCCACGCCGCCGTCGGTGGCCGAGTGCCTCCGGGCCCAGGTGGCGAGAGTCTGGGTGTCCCACTCGCGTGCACGCGGTGCCGTCCAGGGTTTGCCCACGGGGATCTGGCCGGCGGCCCGATCGATCCGCGCCACGAGCATCCCGACCTCGGGCAATGCCGCCAGGTCCGGCGGCACCCCGCCGTCGAAGCGTCGGGCGCGTCCGTTCTTGACGTAGATACTCCATCCGATGTCGTACGCGGGGAAGGTCCCGACGCCCACCGACGCGGCCAGGCGGAGGATGTGGTCCTGCGTCGGACCGACGAACTGCCCGCCGGTCTCGACCACCGAGTTCTCCCCGAGTGCGTGGTTGACCGTCCGCCCGCCCACCCGGTCTCTGGCCTCGAGGACCTGCACGGTCAACCCTGCGGCCGTCAGTTCCCTTGCAGCGGTCAGACCCGCGAGTCCTGCGCCGACGACCACGACGTCCACCCGCGAGGCTTCCGAAATCTCGGTCATGGGTGCTCCTTTCCGGGCTGTTCGATGTAGCGGCGACAGTAACCCAACATTGGCCACTAGGCCAGGATTGATGGAAAGTGCCTGCTGAAGAGCACTGCGACGGGGGTGGATGACAACACCCCGGCTACGTTGTAGCAATGACCGAAGAGCGCCGGAAGACTCGATACGCGCGTGGCCAAGAACGCCGAGACGCCCTGGTCGACGCTGCCATCGGCGTGATCGGAACACGCGGACTCGAACGCGTCTCGTTTCGGTCCGTGGCGGACGCTGCCGGCTTCCCGCCGTCGACCACCAGCTATTTCTTCGGCTCGGTCGGCGAACTCATCGATGCCGCGATCACCCGAATAGCCGAGAACGTGACGGCCAAGGTCACTGCTCTACTCGACGTCGCGCACACCGGCGGGCCCACTCGCGACGATCTCGCAGACGCGATCATGGACCTGGTCTCGCTGCTGTCCTCCCCCGCGGACGACGACTCCCTCGTCCAGTTCGAGGCGTACCTCGCCGTGCGGAGGCGGCCCGAGCTGGCGGATTCGGTGCACCGAATCATGCGGATGATCGAGGAGGCGGCCGAGGCGGCGTTGGGGGCATTCGGTATCGCGGAACCACAACTACCGGCTCGGCATTTCCTGGCGCTGATCGACGGCTACACCCTGCACGAAATCGCCAGGCCGACACCGGGTGGCAATCGGGCCGAACTGAAGGATGCCCTGCTGCGCGTACTCGACTCGTACGTGCCGCGAGCCTGACGTCGGAGCCCGCTAGCCAGCGCCGACGAGAAGCGGCACGATGTTGCGGTGCGCGAACGCGAGCAGATCGTCGTAGGTATCGAGCGGGGCGGCGGCCGACGGAGTCAGCAAGATCGAATGAACAACGCGCACAACAATTTCCGGCGCATCCGGCACCGCGAAGGTGTCGGATTCCAGTTCACCCCTTGCGATGTGCGCGGCAGCGTTGATCGCGGGCACGAGCAATGCCGACGCATTGGTGGTCAATTGCTCGAGCACCAACGAACTCTCGGAATCGAACATCTTGAGCAGTACCGGATTGGTCCGAACCGAGTCGATGGTCGTGGCGAATCCGTGCGCCGCCCGATCGGCTCGTGACGTCTGTTTCGAGGCCGCTGCCGCCACCGCCACGAACAGCCGCGACGACTCCCGCGCCATGACGGCCCGCACCAGGTCGTCCTTGGACCCGATCCGGCGGTAGACGGTCACTCGGTTGATCCTGGCGCGCTTGGCGACGTCGCCGATGGTGGTTCGAGGGATTCCGACCTCACCGAACAGTTCCAAGGCGGCATCGAGAATCGGCCCGTCGTCCCCATCTGGATGCATCGCTCGATCCTAACGGTCGTCCGGCCACTGTTGTGCAACATTGCAACATAATATGTTGCTATGTAGCATCGGTGTCAGCAGCATCACCATCTCGAAGAAACGGAGTTTCGAAATGTCTCGGAACAAGGCGGCCGACTCGAACGAGCAGTACACGGACGAGTCCTACGCGATAGTGGCGCGCGCGGTGACATTCGACTGGTCCGGCGTTCCGCTCCAGTACATCCCCCACGAGTGGTACGCCACCCACTTCTGGAACGTGATGCATCTGGTCCTGCCCGAGGGCGAACGCGCGATGGCGGACGTGTTCGCCCGCGCCCTGCCGTTCATCGACGACCGCAGGCTGCACGAGGAAGTCGTGGGATTCGTCGGCCAGGAAGCAACGCACGCGTCCTCCCACGAGAGCTTCCGCAACTACCTCGTTGCGCACGGAGTGGACATCGAACCGATTCTGCAGCGCATTCGCTTCGCCGTGGGTGTGGTGTTCGGCGATCACGGCCTCACCGGCCGCGCAGGCAAAGCATGGCTGAACGAACGCCTCGGAATCTACGCAGCAGCAGAGCACTTCACTGCCGTGGTGGGCGAATGGCTGCTCGACAACACCGAATTCGACCGCATCGGCGTCGACCCCACGATGCTCGACCTGCTCCGTTGGCACGGCGCGGAAGAGCTCGAGCACCGCAACGTCGCATTCGACGCGTTCCAATACGTCGACGGTGGCGGATTCCGTAGGGCCCGAACAGCAGTCGTGGCCAGTGCCGGGTTGGCCGTGCTGTGGTTCACCACCGCCGCGTACCTGTACAAGAACTCGGTTGCCACGCCGCGCACCGGAAAGCGCCGAATGCACACTCCCTGGCCCCTCGCTTTCGCACGCGCGTCCCGTAAGAACCTCATTCCCGGTCTGTCGTTCCTGTTCGTACAGCTCGCCCTCTACATCCGTCCGGGCTTCCACCCCTCGAAGATGGGCGACATCGACAAAGCAGTGCAGTATCTCGCCGTCTCCCCCGCAGCCCTGGCGGCCCAGCAATGACAGGCACTCACGTGGTGAACACTCCCACCCACAGCCATCTGGGCGAGGTCACCGTGAACGCGCCCGGCCTCGGACTGCGGACCGTCGGTGCCGTGTCCCGCGTCTACGCCAAACTCGTCACCGATTCGTCGATCGTGACGGCCCTGTCTCCGGCGCGGCCCCGGCGAAGCGTCGGATACGAATTCGAGACCGTCGTCGACGACACGATCGACGAGGCCGAGGATGTTCGCTCACTGCTGCTCTCTCGCACAGACGGTGCACCGCTTCCGAAGTGGTTGCCCGGCGCGCACATCGACGTCACCACCCCAGCCGGCTCGGTGCGGCAGTACTCGCTCGCCGGTCGCCCCGGCGCAGGTGATCGCTACCGCATCAGCGTCCGCAGGATCCCCGGCGGCACGGCGTCCACCGAGATTCACACCCTCTCTCGCGGTGATGTCCTACGAGTTCGCGGACCCCGCAATGCTTTCCCGATGGCCGAGGCCGAGCACTACCTCTTCGTGGCCGCAGGAATCGGCATCACACCCATCCGGGCGATGATCGAACGCGCCGCTGCGGACGGGGCGCGGTGGACGCTATACTACCACGGTCGCTCTCGGGCGAGTCTGCCGTTCGTTGCCCTACTGCAGCAGTTGGCACTGACCTCGCGCGGTCATGTGATCGTCAAGACCGACGATGTCGACGGATTTCCGGTTCCGACGGACATCGTCGATCTCGGGATGGGCAACTCCGCCATGTACGTCTGTGGGCCCGCGGCACTGTCGAGCCGGCTTCGCGCCGAGGCCCTCTCGAGTACGGCCGTCCGTGAATTCCACACCGAACTGTTCGCGCCCGCACCGGTGGTCGACGGCAGGCCGTTCGTGTTGCAGCTCGACCGTTCCGGCGAAACCGTCGAGGTCGGTGCCCAGGAGACCGCTCTCGACGCCCTCCGTCGATCGCGGCCGGACCAGCCCTATTCCTGCCGCCAAGGCTTCTGCGGAGCGTGCGTGGTCGGTCTCGTCGGCGGGCGCGTCGATCACCGCGACCGCGTTCTCGATGCCTCCGAACGCGAGAACTCGCTCACCCTGTGCGTTTCGCGTGGTGCCGTCGACGGCGAAGTCGTCGTCCTCGATCTGTAGAAGGAGCTCGAACTCTCATGACTGCAACACAAGCCGGCACCGCACTGCCCTCCATCGACGTCGCGATCATCGGCGCGGGTTTCGGCGGCCTCGGTGCCGCGATCCGACTCGAGCAGGAAGAACGCGGCGACTTTCTGATCTTCGAGCGCGACACCGCCGTCGGTGGAACGTGGCACGTGAACACCTATCCCGGTGCGCAGTGCGACATCCCGTCCGCCCTGTACTCGTTCTCCTTCGCACCCAACCCGGACTGGACGCGGCTGTACCCGCTGCAGCCCGAGATCGAGGCGTACCTCAACGACTGCACCGACAAGTTCGGGATCCGGGATCGGATCCGCTTCGGTCACGAGGTACTGGACGCAACCTGGAACGACGCGCAGGCCCGATGGGTGGTGCGGACGAGCGCAGGAACGTGGTCGGCGCGCATCCTGATCGGAGCCCTCGGACCGTTCAGCGAGCCGGCCACGCCCAAGATCGAAGGCCTGGAATCGTTCTCGGGCAGTGTGTTCCACTCGGCGAAGTGGGACCACGAGCACTCCGCCGAGGGTCGACGCATCGCCGTCATCGGCACCGGCGCATCTGCGGTGCAGTTCGTCCCGCGGCTGGCCCCCGAGGCCGCACACCTGACTCTGTTCCAGCGGACGCCCACCTGGATTCTTCCGCACCCCGACCGGCCGATCTCCGAATCCGGCCGATCCGTGCTGCGGAAGTACCCCCGGGCCCAGCGGGCCATGCGCCGCGTGTTCGATCTGTTCCAGGAAGCGTTGGTCCCCGGACTCATCAGCCATCGCTCGTTGTTGGCACCGCTCACGGCGGTGGGCCGCGCTCACCTGCGCCGTCAGGTGAAGGATCCCGTTCTTCGCGAGAAGCTCACGCCCGGTTACGAATTCGGCTGCAAGCGACCCACCTTCTCGAACAAGTTCTACCCCGCACTGTGTAGAGAGAACGTCACCGTCGAGACCACCGGCATCGCTCGAATCGTGCCCGAGGGCATCGTCACCACCGACGGGACCGTGCACGAGGTGGACGCGATTGTCCTCGGGACCGGATTCACCGTGTCCGGCCACACCGGCTTCCGGCGCATCGTCGGCCGCGACGGAAAATCGTTGGCGGACAAGTGGCCCGACGGCGAGATGTCGTCGTACCGAGGTACCACGGTGCACGGCTTCCCGAACTTCTTCATGCTGCTCGGTCCCAACTCGGTGGTGTACACCTCGCAGGTGGTCACCATCGAGGCTCAGGTGAACTACATCCTGGCGGCGCTACGCGCCATGGACTCCAACGCGATCACGGCGCTCGAGGTGAGCATGCGTGCGCAGTCGACGTTCGCCGAACACACCGACCGCAAGCTCGCGGGATCGGTGTGGAACTCCGGCGGGTGCAGCAGCTACTACCTGAGCCCTTCGGGCCGAAACGTGACGTACTGGCCCGGTTCGGTGCGTAATTTCACCCGACGCATGTCCAGCATCGAACTCGGCCATTATCACTGGCGCAGTGCAGATTTCCGACCCGATACCGAGCTCGTGACCACGAGGGAGCCCACATGAAGAACAGCATCGAGCTACCGGGAAAAGTGGCGTTGGTGACGGGTGGCGCACGTGGAATCGGAGCTGCGACGGTCGCGAAATTGGTATCCGCGGGAGCCTCCGTGGCCGTGGTCGATCGAGACTTCCCCGCGGACGCCACGAGTTCCGGACGAATCCTGCTGCTCACCGGCGACGTCACCGATCCCGATGCAATGGCCGACTGCGTTGCCGCGACTATGAGCACGTTCGGCGGTCTCGACATCGTGATCGCCAACGCCGGCATCACGCCCCCGCCCGCCACCATCAGGACCATCGACCGCGCGGTCTTCGACTCGGTGATGGCCGTGAACTTCGGCGGCGTGCTCAACATCGTGCGTGCTGCGGCCGACGAGATCGTCGCGAGCGGCGGCCACATCCTGTTGGTGTCGTCGTGCGCCGCCTTCACTCCCGGCATGGGCGGTTCTGCCTACATGGTGAGCAAAGCGGCCGTCGAACAGCTCGGCCGCGCCCTGAGAATCGAACTCGCCGCCGCGGGCGCAACAGCGGGTCTCGCGTATTTCGGTGTGGTGGATACCGATCTGGCTCGCAACACCCTCGACAGCGATCCGATGGGCCAGCGAATCGGCGGGTTTCTACCCTGGCCGCTGAACCGCCGTCTGCCCTCGCAGCGCGCCGCAGAGTTGCTGGTGCACTCGGTCCGCACGCGTCGGGCCCGCCTCATCGCGCCGTCCACCTGGACGCCGTACTTCTGGTTCCGCGGAGTTCTCAACCCGATTCTGGAACGCAGACTCGTCAAGGACCGCGCGATCGCCGAGATCATCCGGGATCTGGAGAAGACGCACGCCCGCTGAGCTCGCCGGCGTGGGCGGGTGGCTACTCGCTGTCCCCGTCCACGCTGGGTACGTCACTCATGGGCGGTAGCGATCGCGCGCACAGGTCTCGTGCATCGGCGTCGGATACGCCGAGGGCGAGCAGAACGCTGTAGGCCATCTGGTCGACGGCCTCGACGTCGCTCCGCTCGGGTTGCTCCAGCAGTAGCTGCCCCATGCCCAGCAGTGCACCCGCGACCAATGCCAGCGACAGCTGGATGTCCGAGACGCGAAAGTATCCGGCAACGACTCCGGCCTCGATGTCTCGCGCGGCGCGAGGACCGAGACCGTGCGGTGAGGTGATCAATTCGGGGCCGGAGTGGATGAGTACGCGGCTCAACTCGGGCCGCAACCGAAACAGGCGGCCGGCGATTCGGAAGGATCGAGTGAAGGCCTCGGCAGGATCGGCGGCAACATCGGTCAGCGAGTCGAGGTAGATACCCAACAGCTCGAGCGCGCCGTCGACCGCGGCCTGGAACAGCTGTTCTCTGCTCTCGAAGTGGTTGTAGAACGACCCCATCCCGACGTCGGCAGCCTGCGTGATCTCTGCGATCGGCGCGTTCAGTTCGCCGCGGGCGATGAATCCTTGCGCCGCCGCGATCAGCGCACCGCGAGTGCGTGCTTTGCGCCGCTCGAGCCGATTCGGGGTCTCTGTCATGTTCCCTACTTCTGTCTGCGCTGGTCGACGCCCTGACTCTTCCTCACCGCTGACGATTTTGTCAATATCCTTGACTGACTCAGCAGTCATAGGTGACGATAGTGTCAACAACGAGGGAGGGCTGATGGGACACGACGTCGACGGCCACAAGAACATGCATGTGGATCAGGGCGCGCTGCCCGGCGAGCACCCGGGTAAAGCCACCGACCCGATCATCAAGGTGCGCGACATCGCATGGCTCGAGTTCCGCAAACCAGATCTGGCGAAGGCCGAGGCATTCGCCGTGGCGTTCGGATTCACCGTCTCACTGCGCACGTCCGAGGAAATTCACCTCCGTGGCACCCACATCGGCTCACCGTGCGTGATCATCCGACGCGGTAAGCGAACTCGTTTCGTCGGTGCAGCGTTCGCCGCCGCCGAGGATGCCGACGTCGTCCGACTCGCCGAGGCCACCGGGCAGCGGGTCCAGCGCCTACCCGACACACTCGGTGGTATCGCGGTCACTCTGACCGATCCGGGTGGTCAGCCCGTTCAGGTCGTCTCGGGATACACCGAACACCCGGAGCTTCCGGGCCAGGACACACACACCTACAACTTCGGCGATCCCCGCAATCGGGTGAACGCCACTCAGCGGCCACCGCATCAGCCTGCACGAGTACAACGACTCGGGCATGTGGTGCTGCAGCGAGTGGACTATCTGGAAAACCTGAACTGGTATCTGCATCACCTGGGACTGATCGTCAGCGATTTCCTCTACTACGACGGCCAACGCGACCGAGGTCCGGTGATGAGTTTCATCCGCTGCGATCGCGGCAGCATCCCGTCCGATCATCACACGCTCGCCATGACTCTCGGTCCCTCGGATCGGTACGTGCACTCGGCTTATCAGGTGACCGACATCGACGCCATCGCCGCCGGCGGCGAATTCCTCACCGCGCGTGGATACAAGCATTCCTGGGGTATCGGCAGACACATCCAGGGCAGCCAGATCTTCGACTACTGGCGTGATCCCGACGGTTTCCTGGTGGAACATTTCAGCGACGGCGATATGTTCGACAACTCCCTCGAACCCGGTTGGGCCCCGATGACGGCGTCCGGGCTGGCCCAGTGGGGGCCGCCCGCGACCAAGGACTTCCTCGGAATCGCCCCCAGCAAAGCGTCGATACACGAATTGAAATCGATCCTCTCCTCCCTGCGTAACGACAACGAGTTCGACACCGAACGCCTTCGTGGCCTGATGAAAGTGGCATCCTCATGAGCATCGCTGTACTCCGCACCGCCGACGCCTGGTGGGTCGAGACCCCGGTCGGCGCGTCGCGCATCGATACCTCCGCTACCACCACCGCCGAGCTCCTCGCCGACCGCACAGCCATCGAGGCAGCTCGGTCCGGCACCGATGTCGTTGCCGTGGAAACGTTGTCATTGATCTCCCCGGTCACCGCACCCTGTCGGGTGATGGCGAACATGACCAATTTCGTTTCGCACGTCAAGGATTCGGGCATGAACCCCGACACCGTTCCGCTGACGTTCTTCCGCAAGACTTCGGGATCGATCAGCGGCCCGACCGATGACATCGTCAAGCCGCCGCATGTGAAGCTGCTCGACTACGAGATCGAGATCGGGCTGGTGTTCGGCAAGACGCTCACTGTCGGGACCAAGGTCGACGCCTCCAACGTGGCCGAGTACGTCGCCGGACTCGTGATCACCAACGACGTCTCGGCACGTGACGTTCAGCTGCCGAAAACTCAGTTCTACGAGGGCAAGTCGTATCCCACGTTCACTCCGGTCGGGCCGCGGCTGGTACTTCTCGAGGCCGGCGAGTTCGACCGGTTCGGCGAACTCGCACTGACTCTGCGAGTCAACGGCTCTGTGCGACAGGACAGTACGGTCGCCGATATGATCTACCGTCCGGTCGAGTCGCTCAAGGCTCTGAGCAAGTTCCAGCGCCTCGACGCGGGCGATCTGTTGCTCACCGGCACTCCCGGCGGTACCGCTTTGAAGGCCCCTGCCAAGCCGATCGAAATGATCGGATCGCTGGTTCCGCCGTCGGTCAAGTGGAAGGTCTTCTTCAAGAAGCAGGCCAAGAACCCCGACTTCCTGCAGGACGGCGACGTCCTCGAACTGACCAGCTCGACTCCCGACGGAGCCCTGGATCTGGGGGTTCAGCGCACCCGGGTCTCCTACCGATGACCGGACACGAGTCCGACGGCGCGCACCGCCGGGTGGTGATCATCGGCGCAGGGCCGACGGGAATGACCGCTGCACTGTTGCTGGCCCGCTACGGCGTTCCCACCCTCGTACTCGACCGATGGGAGGACGTTTTTCCGCAGCCCCGCGCGGTTCACCTCGACGACGAGGTGTACCGCATCCTCGACGACCTGGGACTGGGCGAGGACTTCGCGGCTATCTCCCGTCCCGGACGCGGACTACGTTTGTGCACCAAAGACATTCGCACCCTTGCCGAGTTCGAGCGCGACCCGGACGACCGACCGCACGGGTATCCGCAGGCCAACATGTTCGACCAACCCGATCTCGAACGGCTGATGCGTTCTCATGTCTCCCGCTACGACCTCGTGGAGATGCGCGGTGGATGCGAGATCACCGATGTGCAGAATCTGAAGGACGGCGTCCGAGTCTCGTACAACTCCACCGACGATGACACCCCGCATTGGGTGAGCGCCGACTACGTTCTCGGTTGCGACGGCGCCAACAGTGTGGTGCGCAGGTCCATCGGCTCGAAGATGCAGGACCTCGGTTTCGAGCAGCGGTGGTTGGTGATCGATATCGAGACCGACGTCGACCTCGATCAGTGGGACGGCGTGCATCAGGTGTGCGATTCCGAGCGATCGGCGACGTACATGCGCATCGGAACCACCCGGTATCGCTGGGAGTTCCAGTTACTCGACAGCGAGACCCTCGACGAGTTCACCGACCTCTCGGCCATCCACCCTCTGATCGCACCGTGGTTCACCTCCGCCGAGATCCCAGAGATGAAGCTGATTCGCAGCGCCGAGTACACCTTTCGGGCACAGGTGGCCGATCGATGGCGTGATCGCCGGGTCTTCGTTCTCGGAGACGCCGCACACCTGACCCCGCCGTTCATCGGCCAAGGCATGGGTGCGGGTGTGCGCGATGCTCGTAACCTGGTGTGGAAGCTGGTGGGCGCACTCGACGGACACGTGCACGACTGTGCACTGGACAGCTACGAAATCGAGCGAAAAACGCACGCCAAGGCCATGATCGAGCTGGCTGTCGCGATGGGATGGGCCATGACCGGCGGGAGCAAGCTCACCGGCATCATGCGGACCAATATCGCGCCTGCTCTCGGTCGCCTGCCGTTCATCGGGGCAAAGGTGACCGCCAGCACCACACCGTCGCTCACCCGATCGCCGTTCGTGCTGCGATCGCGTGGACCGGTTCGCGGTCTCGCTGGAAAACTCTGCCCCAACAGCATCATGAACAACGGCACTCGCCTGGACGACGTTGCTCCGGGACAGTTCCTGCTCGTCTCCGCCACACCCCTGACCATCGAGCAGCGACGCGAGGTCGAGCGGCGCGGTGCCGCGGTGGTCGAGGTAGCGGCTTCGTCCGATCTCGGACGGTGGCTCTCACACGGTCACGCTGTCGCGGCGATCGTGCGTCCGGATCGAACCGTGATGGCTGCCGGCAAGTCGGTACCGTCACTGCACACCGTGGTGCCGAGCACCACCCTTCGCACGACCCTGCACACGGCGCAAAACCCGCTGCACAACCCGACGCCGACCGCAGCAGCACAGGCACCCGAACGCGGTGCAGTTCGCACCGCGACTCGCACTGCAACGAAGAGGCGGAGATGAACACTGCACTTGTCACCGGAGCGACGTCCGGCATCGGCCAGGCCGTCGCCGAACTTCTGATCGCTCGTGGCTACCGGGTCATCGGAACGAGTCGCAACAGCGGGGCCGTGGTCGATCCGATTCCCGGAGTCGACTACCGCGACCTGGACCTGACGGACCCGGCATCGCTCCGCGGGTTCGTCGACGGCATCGCCGACACCCCGGTGGATGTGCTGATCAACAACGCGGGTGAAAGCCAGTGCGGACCGATCGAAGAGCTGCCCATCGAGGCGATCACCCGACTCTTCCAGCTCAATGTGTTCGGTGCTGTCGAGCTGACTCAGGCAGTGCTGCCGGGTATGCGCGAGAGACGCCGCGGAAAGATCGTCAACATCGGGTCGATGCTGGCAAGCTTCCCGCTGGCCTACCGTTCCTCGTACGCCGCCACCAAGGCAGCGATCAAGGGGTTCTCGACTGCAGCACGCTTCGAGCTCGAGCCGTTCGGAATCGACATCACCACAGTCGAACCCGGCTCTATCGACACCGGCCTCTCGGCTCGTCGAACCAAATACTGCGGCCCGCATTCGCCGTATCTGCGCGACTTCACCACAGTGATCGCCAAGCTCGATGCCAAAGAGTCCGAGGGCATTACGGCCGAAACGGTTGCCACCACAGTGCTGCGAGCGGTGGAGGACGAGAAAACTTTGCCCATCTACGCCGTGGGCAGCAATGCTCCGGCAGTGTTCCTCGCCCAGCGATTGCTGCCGCGCACCGTGCTGGAAAAGTTCACGGCCCGCGCCTACGGACTGCCCAGCAAGCGCCCGTTGAACTAGCCGAACACGTGGGCTTCAGTGAAACAACTGTGCCACGAACGGAATCGTATCGGCCTGCGACTGGACGAAGGCTCCACTGTGGTCGGTGTTGTACACCCTGAAGGTCACCGGCTCACCGTTGGCCGTCAGGCGGGCGACGTAAGCGGCGGTGGTCGGGAACGGAACGTCGATGTCCTGCACGCCGTTGCCCATGAAGAACGGCTTGTCGAAACCCGTTTCGGGCATCGCCATGTAGTCGTCGAGCACGGCGGTGAAGTTGGGCATGCCGGTCAGTGGCGCGGTGAAGAAGTCGCCGATCGTGACGCCGTCGAGTTGCGCCTCGAAATCCCAGACGCACGTCGTCTCGGCCAGGTCTGCGTACTTCTTTCCGAGTGGAGTAAGGATGTTGTCCAAGCCGAGTTCGGGATGCGCGTAGCGCAGCGAGGCCCCGATGTACGCGACGTAGGCGGTCAGGCCCGCCGGTAGTTCCACCGGCGGAACGCCCGGTCCACCGATCGAGACCAACTTCTCGATGTATGCGGGAGTTCCGGTACCGACCGCCCCGCGGTAGTCGAGATCGGGACCGCCGAATTCGGTCGCATAACGCGCGGTGTAGATAGCTGCGCCGGCTCCCTGGGATTGACCGACGGTCACCCAGGATCGTGACAGGTCCTCGCTGTAGTTGCGGCCCGCCTTGACCATGTCCACCACGTTGTGGGCGGTGGTTCGCCCGTCGAGATAGGCCGGCAATCCAGGCGTTCCGAGGCCGGCGTAGTCACTGGCGACAATGGCGTAACCCTGTGCGAGCCAGTTCGCGAGGTACGGCAGATCTCGTTCGGCCGATGCAGGTCCCGTGACGGACGGTGCGCACGCGTCACCGAGCCCGGACGTGCCGTGTGCCCACGAGATCACCGGCCAGCCGCCCTCCGGCGCAGTGCCCGGCGGCAGGAAGACGGTGCCGGTACTCAGAGCCTTGTCGCCGAACGTGTCGGTGGTGACATAGGTGAGCACTTCGGCCGAGGCCGCACCGGGAATCCAGAGCTCTCGGGGAAGATCTCGCGTGGAGACGACATCTCCGATGCCCTGCGTGATCGAGGGTGCAGCAGACGACGGCGCAGCGAACACCGCCGAGGTTGCCGCGCTGAACACGAGAGCTGCCGTGAGTGCCACAGCGCCGAGCCGGTGACGTGTCGTCACGTGATCTCCATTCCGGGTGAGTGTGCCTTCGGGACACCGCGATCGTCGATGCGCGCCACCTTGTAATACACGATCGCACCGATCCAGACAACGAAGAACGTACCGACGACGAGCTGACCGGCGAGGTTGAGATCGATGACGGCCAACGCGTCCCACAGCCCACCGGTCAGCTCCAAATGTTCGGCGAGCAGAGTCAGCAATTGCACCGTGCCGATCACCAGGGCCACGAAGACGGACAGCCCCGTCATCGTCATGTTGTAGTAGATCTTTCGCACCGGTGTCACGAATGCCCAGCCGTATGCCTTCGACATGAAGATTCCATCGATCGTGTCCATCGTGGTCATGCCCGCCGCGAACAGGACCGGCAGCGCGATGATCGCCATGGGCGGCAATCCTCCGGCAATGGCCGTCGTGCCGGCGACCGCGAGCAGACCGACTTGGGTGGCGGTGTCGAAGCCCAACCCGAACAGCAGACCCAATGGATACATCTGCCACGAGTGGTTGATCAGCTTGTCGTATCGACCACGGAACAGTCGATTCATCAAGCCACGCTTGGCCAGCAACTCGTCCAGCCCTTCCTCGGTGTACTCACCTCGCTTCGCCCGACGCCAGACCCCGACGATGCCGGCGAGGACTGCGATGTTCAATGCGGCGATGAGATACAGGAATGTTCCGGAAACCAATGTGCCGATGACGCCGCCGACTCCGGCGAACGCGTCCTGGAACGCCGTCGCCTGCGACGCGACGAAAGCGATGGCAGCGACGAAGACGAACACGACCGTCGAATGACCCAGGGAGAAGAAGAGTCCGACAGCCAACGGCCGCTTGCCCTTCTGCAGCAGAAAGCGGGTGGTGTCGTCGATGGCGGCGATGTGATCGGCGTCGAAGGCGTGCCTGAGCCCGAGGGTGTATGCCAACACGCCCGCTCCGGCGTACACGAGGGTGCCGTCGGCCCCGGTGAGTCCGTGAATGCTCGGGATGGAGTCGTAGTGCGTGAACAACCCCCAACCGATCACGTGCAGAGCGGCCACGAAGCCGGCCATCGCCAATAGGCGGGGGATCTCGTCGAGAGTGAATCGACTCTGCCGTCGGCCGACCTCGGCGCGCGATAGCTCAATCGTCATGGGGACATTGTGGCCGACGACAACGAATTACTCTTCCCGCGCAGCCGCGGCCAGGACTCGCTGCGAATCGCGTTCCACGGACCAGTAGGCCAGAAGGGCGAAAACTCCGCCGATGGCCAGCAGCGGAAGGAGCGGAATCAGGCCGACGGTGAGTGAATCCGCCGCGTCGGACACCACACCGACCAGAAGCGGCCCGACGGCGCCGCCCGCGGTCGCGGCGATCTGCAGCATGCCGAATCCAAGACCCCGATCGCGTGCCGGAACGACGTCGGCGACGCAGGCGGTGAGCGTGGGGAGAGCGAAGGCCGAGAAGAAGGCGAACACGGTGAGCAGGACGACGAACACCACCGTGGAGTCCATGCCGAGCGCAATCGACATGAACACACTTCCCACCAGGATTCCGCTACCGCCCAGCAGTACTCGCCATTGCGCGAGGCTGGTGCCGACCACGGCGCGACGGGTTGCCATCGCCGCGACGAGCGTGCCGAGGACGATTCCGAGCAGCGTCATTCCTCCGCCAGACGTCGCGGCAGCCGATTCGGACAGGCCGTACCGGCGTTGCAGCAGACTCGGTAGCCAGAAGGTCAGGCCACCGATCGACAAGCTCATGACCGTCAGAGCCGCACCGGTGAACCACAGCGTTCGGACGGGCAACAGTCGCCGGAGCTGGGTGGCAAGCGGTCCGGACGGTGTGCGAGCCTGCAGGCTCAGGTCTGCGCGAGCCGCCAACCTGTCTGCGTATCCGCGTTCGGGTTCTTTCAGACGTGAGACGAGCACTGCGACAAGCAGTCCCGGGATCGTCATGACCATGAAGGCCCCGCGCCAGCCCAGCCAGTCCGCCAGCACACCACCCAGCACGATGCCTGCGCCGCCCAGGTACGCCGAGGTTCGCCACCAACCGAACGCGGTGGATCGCGTTGCAGGCGGATAGAAGTCGGCAAGAAGACTCGCGCTCGCCGGGTTGTCCACTGCCTCCGCGGCGGCCAGACCGACCCGCACGAGATAGAAGATCAAGAAGGTGGGCGCAAGCGCAGAACCCAGCGTCGCCAAAGACCACAGCACGACGACCCACGTCACGATTCTGCCGCGATCGTGACGGTCGGCGAGGTATGCAGCAGGTATCGCCAGGACACCCGCGGCGATCGCGGATGCACTGGGCAGCGATCCCGCCACCGCGTCGCCGAAACCCCATTCGGCCTGCAGCTGAGGAAGAACCGCAGCCACGAGGCTGAATTCGATACGGTCCACGAAGGCCACGAGGACCAACACGATCGCCGGTCCCCAGCCGAACGGAAGGACGGCAGAACCGGGCCCGGTGCGCAAGGTCCCGATGGTTCGCCAACGACTGCCACGATCGACCACGGTGCCTCGATCGATACCGGTCGCCATGCGTCGTCCCCCTGTTCAGCGCGATCGATCCCAGTGTGCACCGTTCGAGGAAATCTCAACATCGGTTGATGTCTCTGTGATTTCCGTCGAACATGCTGACAGGTCACAACGCGGAAGCGGACATTCGGTGCTCCCGTCACGGCAGGATGAGATGGCCGAAAACGAAATGAATTGGGACGGTGTTTATGTCACGGGTGAGAATCGCGATGTGCGTGCTCGCAGGTCTGGGATCCTTCGCGATCGTCGTTGCGCTACTGCTGCCCACCCTCGTCTACGACCGTCTGGCCGTGACTCCCCTCGACATCGCCGCAACCACGGTGGCCACCACGGCAGACGGTGCGGGCGGCGAGGTCCTCGACTCGAGGACGATCACCGGCCCCGGCCCCCTGTCGATCGCGACAGATGTCCCCCTCGTTCTCCAGCGGTACATCACCGTGGAGGATCCCTCCGACGCAGACCGCGTCACCTTCCAGGTCGGAGCCACGGTGCGACGCGCCGACCGCGACGGGGATGCGAGCCTGCTGACCGCCTCGGTGGATCGAGTGACGAGCGACCGGCGCACCGGCCTACCCGTCGAGCCCGCCGGATCCCTGCAGACCACAGTCGACTCACCTGCTGTTCCTCTGCCCCGCACAGGGTTACAGCATCGCTTCCCATTCGATACCCAGCCGATCACGTACACGGTCTACGACGCGACGGCGTGGACGAGCTTCGAGGCGAACTTCGTCGAGGAGATCACCATGGAGGGGCTGCCGATCTATCACTTCCGATCGATCGTGACCGAAGCCGACCTCTCGACCACGACCCAGTCACCGATCAACTCGGTGACCCTCCCGGCATCGAAATGGGGACTGGGCGATGGAGACGAGCCGATCACGATGAAGCGGTGGTACTCGAACGTTCGCGACATCTACGTCGAGCCCACGAGCGGAAGCCTGGTGTGGGGACAGGAAACGCCGTACCAGTACTTCGCGCGAGATCCGAAGATCCCCGAGATCACGATCTTCAAGGCGTCACTCGCCCTGGACGAGACGGGTCGGTTGGAGCAGGTGGCCTCGGCACGCGACGCGGCGAACAAGTTGGCCTGGTTGACTTCTCGCGGACCACTCCTGGGATACGCGATCGGTGGGGCCTGCCTCGTCGGCGCCGTTGCCGCCGGAGTGATCGGATCCCGCCGCGCGCGTTCACCCGAGCCCACCCAACGACATGCAGACGAAGCCGAGCGCGCGTCGGTATGACACTGGAGCAACCGGTCGACAGGGGCGCCGCTGGGTGGTGTCAGGGCCTCGGGTCCGCGCTACAGGTGCTCATGCGAGCAACCATCAGCACAATCCGCTGATCCGGCGACGCAATGTGAGTGGAGCGACCTGGGGTCACCGCACCACTACCGCTGTGCCATAGACGGTTTCGTCGAGAACTCCAAAGACACCAACGGCCCCGAATTGCCGGGTGTTCAGCTAATTGCTAGCGTGCGGCCGGTGAGCGCCCCGCAGCCTTCCACACCTGCACCACCTCCATTCGCCGTCGGCGCGCTGTGCGCCGCCGGAACGTTGCCGATCGTGGGGCAGCTGTACATCGCCCTGCCGCTGAACATTCAGCTCGACTCGCTGACCGGAGCGGGGCAGGGGACGGCGGCGTTGGCGACCACAGTGTTCTCGCTGGCCTATGCCCTGGGAATTGTGCTGATCGGTCCGCTCACCGACCGACTCGGCGCTCATCGCACCATGGTGATGAGCGCGGGTGTCACCGCCGCAGTGACGTTGGCGACGGCGTTTGCGTCGTCGATGTCGATATTTCTTGCAGCAAGGGCGCTGCAAGGACTGGCGGCAGCTGCGTTCACTCCGGCGACACTGGCCTACATCTCACGCACGTCTTCTCCCAAGAACGTTCCGGCATTGAACGCCGCGGCAATCGGAGCCGGAATGGGGGCGGCGGTCGTCGCACAGGTGGCAGCGCAAGTGCTGGTGCAGGCCGGAGGTATCCGTACGGTATTTCTCGCCGGGGGTGGAGCAATCGCAGTTGCCGCAGCCGGCATCAAGTTCGGCTTGTCTCCAGACAGTCGAGCCGGCAAGCACACCGGAATTCCGTTGCGGCAGACTTACGGGGCCCTCGGGGCCCTCGTGCGTCGCGCACCGATAGCCGCACTCTTGGTCACCGCCAGTACATTCTTGTCGAGCCTGGTGGCGCTCTATGCAGGCTTTCAACTCAGCGGAGATTGGGACGAGCAGGGATTGCTGATCCTGCGAGCAATCACTCTGCCTGCGGTGGTCGTCGCCGGTTTCCTGATCACGAGAATCACGACCGTGCCGATACGGCCACGACTGTTGTGGCCGCTCTGTTCGATGTGCGCAGCAGTGGCCGTCTGCGCCGCCAGCACCTCGATCGTGGCAGTGGCATGTGCGATGGTCGTGTTCACCGGCGGACTGTGCATCGCCGCGCCGACGGTGGTGGGCGAAATCGTCCGATGGTCGGAGGGCAACGTCGGTGCCGCGACCACCCTCTACACCGTCGCAGTATTCGGGGGTGCCTCTCTCGGCGCTCCGCTTGCGGCTGCTCTCGGCAGCGGAGGATCGCAGGCGGTTGCGATGGCGTGTTTGTTGATCCTGGTAATGGGTTCGGCTTCGGGTTTCTACTCTGTTCGTGAACGAGCCAAGACCGCGGGGACCAAGGACACCGCTACCTGAGCGCCTTTAACCCAGCGCGACATGACCGGCGTGCCGGACGTCACTAGCCTGTTATCGGCGCTGCTCCGGTAGTGGGTTTGTCCGATTTGCGTGGACACCGACGGGAGACTGCGGAAGCATCGACTTCCGCAAGCATCTCTGCATTCGAGTTCTCGCTGTCCGACCCAGGGGGAGTAATGAAACATCAGGCAGCACTGGGAAATACGATCACCCGCCTAGCGACGGTCGAGGACGCTCTCGGGCCCGCCGAAGGCCGGTTCTTCGGCAGTGGATACAAGAGAGTGCGACAGGACATCACCATCGACAAGGTGCGGTCGGGGTCCTTCACCGGCCGACTGAACTTGACGATGCCGGCAGACTGGTCCACGAAAGGAACTACCGAACAGCTGCCGCACGCCAGCACGATCGATGTCATCGTCACTGCCGCTCTGATCGGCGAGTACCTCGTCCAGCTCAGAACCGGACGCGAAACCCGCTGCTGGGTCGAGCAACTGACGGTTCGTGCACCGGTCAAGCCGGCCGAGGGAAACTCCATGAGCCTCTCCGTTTCCGGCACCGTTCTGGAGTACACGGAGGGCAGCACCAAAGCCCGGATCGACATCGGCGAGTTCAAGGCGGAGATAGTGGTGTCGCACGAAGTCGCTCCCACCTCGATCTCCGACACAGAAGCCGCCGTCGACCTGCCCTCGATCACTCCCGTTCGTCCCCATCTGTACCGAGAAGCGTTTCGCCACCACAACACATCCGTTCGGGATGTGGACGTCGATTTCCCTGCCCAGCAGGCCTTCTCACGGTTGGTCACTGTTTTCGATACCGGGACGAACAGCGGATCGGTGGCCGGAATCGACGCCGGCGACTCCGCCAGCGTCAATTTGATCGACGCATTCTGCGAGGCACTCCAGGTCGGACAGATACTTCTGTACGACCTGGACGATCTCGAGCGGTCGACGAGCAATACTCTGTGGATGCGCCGGTTGCGCATTCAAGCGGACGGTCCCGCCGCTCGGACTCTCGGCCCCCGATCGTCTACAGCACTGGACAAGGCAGCCGTGGTCGAGAAGGGTGGAAGCGTTTGGCGTACTGCCGATGTGCGCTACAGCCGCCCAGGAACATC
This sequence comes from Rhodococcus sp. SBT000017, assembly GCF_003688915.1. Lineage (NCBI taxonomy): Bacteria > Bacillati > Actinomycetota > Actinomycetes > Mycobacteriales > Nocardiaceae > Rhodococcus > Rhodococcus sp. SBT000017. Next base: position 3,930,804 of record NZ_REFU01000001.1, on the reverse strand, counting down.
GCTGGTCTGCTCCGTTGCACACCGGATCGGTCGGAGCCAGGACCGTGGTTGAATTCCGTGGGGTTCGGATCGTAGGGATCGGCGGTTTCGTACCCGGAGCCCCCGTTCACAATCACCAACTCTGCACCGATCTCGATACCTCGGACGAATGGATCACCCAGAGAACGGGAATCAGAAGTCGACACTTCGTCGGCCCTGGTGTGACCACCAGCGACATGGCAACTGCCGCTGCTGCGAATGCACTCGATTCGGCCCGAAGGGAATTCGAGCCGGACATCGTAGTCTGTGCCACCACGACACCGGACTTCCGTTGTCCTGCAACAGCTCCAGTGGTAGCATCCAACCTCGGACTCACATCGCGCCCCGCCTTCGATGTATCGGCGGTGTGTTCGGGATTCCTGTATGCGCTCTCCGTCGCCGGATCGATGCTCGGCGAGGGCAAATACGACTCGGCACTCGTCGTTGCCGCAGAGTCGTTCAGCACGCTGTTGGACAAGCGAGACAGATCCACCGCAGTGATCTTCGGAGACGGAGCCGGGGCGGTTCTGCTCCGATACGACCCGGATGCCCTTTCCGGACAGGTTCACGGTGTCGAACTTGCCTCGGAAGGCACCGATAGTCAACTCATTTCGGTTCCAGGCGGAGGTGCATACTCAGCAGCGCACCCTGACGAGGCGCTTTCCCCGTACTTTCGAATGGACGGGCGTCGGGTGTTCACACGTGCAATTCGCGCAATGGCCGACATCTCACTTCGAGCTCTCGAGGTGCCCGGATGGACGGTAGGTCAGGTGGACACACTGATCGGCCACCAGGCCAATGCAAGAATCCTCCGCGGCGTCGCCAACGAACTTGGCATTCCTGCACACAAGGCCGTTGTTCATCTCGACGAAGTGGGCAATACCTCTGCGGCGTCGATTCCCCTCGCCATGGCGGCCAGAGGCAAGAGCATCGCCACTTCGAGCAAGACCCTGCTCACCGCCTACGGTGCCGGAACCACCTGGGCCGCTGCCACTCTGGACTGGCCTGACGTCACCCCCGTCTACACATCGGACCTGTGCCCCACCAATCTGTCGAACGGAGCTATGACATGACTGCACTGGATGTGAACGCCCTACAAGCACTCGTAGACCGTACATTTCCCGACGATGACTTCATCATTGCCATGGACCAACGATTCGAGGACATCGGATTCGATTCCCTTGCTGTGCTCGAACTCGGTTCAGCACTCGAGAAGGAGTTCGGCATCCCGCTTTCCGAGCCGGACCTTTACGACTGCAATACATTCGGCGATCTCGCCGCACTCATCTCCGCCGTCTCTCCCTCTACCTAGTCCCGTGTTTCTCGGCTATCAGATTCCGGATTTCGAGTACGGCACATCACCCCAGGACACGTTCGGGCTCGTCGTTGCCCAAGCCCACGAAGCAGAATCTGCGGGCTTCGACTGCCTCTACGTGATGGACCACTTCTACCCCTTGCCGCTCATCGGTCCCATCGACGGGACGATGTTCGAGTCTCAGACCCTACTATCGGCACTGGCAGCGACGACGTCGAACATCGGGCTGTCACCGCTGGTGTCCAGTGTCACCTACCGAAATCCGACGCTGCTGGCCAAGTCCACCGCGACTATCGATGCCATCAGCGGTGGACGCGGCGGATTCGGCTTGGGCACCGGCTGGTTCGAGAGAGAACATCGAGACTTTGGCTTCGACCTCGGGCGGTTGTCGGACAGATACGAAAAGCTCTCCGAGACACTACAGATTCTGCGTGCATTGATTTCCGGTGATCCCGGCGTTTTCTCCGGTCGCTGGTTCCGATGCGATCGACCCATCATGAACCCTCCGTTGCGATCGGACATCCCGGTATTGGTGGGTGGCGGCGGGGAGCTGCGCACGTTCGGACTGGCAGCGCGGTACGCCGATCATCTCAACATTCTCTGTGACGCTGCAGTGATCACTCGGAAGGTGTCTGCCGCGGAAGCCCGCTGCGCGGAGGTCGACCGCGACCCCGCCACTCTGCTCACGTCGTACACCGCCTACTTGTTCACCGCAGATTCGGACCGGGAGGCACAGGTGGTTCACGAGGCATTCATGGCTCGCCGCGGCGGTGTCGCCGCAGCAGCCGTGGGCCGACATTTCGTCGGAACTGCGGCTACCGTGGCTGATCAGCTACTGGGGCGAATAGTCGACAAGGGAGTAGGCGGTCTGATCGTCAACATGGTGACAGCAGGTCACGTACCCGGCCGAATTTCCGACGTCGCACATGCTCTACGAGCAGCACGCTAGTCACCGACACCATACGAAGGAGGCACGATGCACGACCCGAATCCCGCAACGGCTACTTCGCGTCAGTCGATCGCACCCGAGGCACCGGGCTATTGCGCGGCCCGTGAATTGTTCGAAGTTCTGTCCAGCAAGTGGGTGATCCGCACTCTACTGATCCTCGATACGGAGCCCGCGGTGCGCTACTCGGATATTCGTAGACAGCTCCCGGGAATCAGTCACAAAATGATGGCGCAGACCCTCCGCACGCTGCGACGCGACGGATTCATGTCGCGTCACGCGATGCCAGGGATTCCCCCTCGCGTCGAGTATTCACTCGAGCCGATGGGGCGCGAGGTACTCACTATCGTCACCCGTTTCAAGGAGTGGACGGAGGAGAACATCGATCGGGTGCTCGACAACAGAATTCGAGCCGAGGCCGAAGAAGCCGACTCCCGAAACTGACGCGTTCCATCTTGGTTTTTCGCGTTTCACGACGGGTCGTCGACAGGCACATTGAGGACCACGCTCAGTGCCGATTCGGTCGTGGGAGTCAGGCCTATCGTTCGATACTCGCGGGGCGCAGCACTTCCACCAGCGCGATAGCTGATCGTGCCCGGTAGTGACGCGATGACTTCATGTCGTTCCCACAGAGTGCGGAACTCGGGAACATTCATCAGCGCCGTCACGGTGTCCTGGAGACGTGAATCGTACGGATACCTCGCAACCTGTTGCCGGTAGCGGCCCACCAGGACTCGTCCCGCCAGATCTGTTCGTCCATACCAGGATTGGCGTCCGGCCTCGGTGAAGAACCGAACCATGCAGTTGGTACCGACACGCACGCCCAATTCCCGCTGAGCGTGGGCGTTCGCTGCAACCACCTCCCAATAGCGGTTGATCGCGTATGCGGGATACAGCCTGTCGAGTCCATCAACGACCAATCGCACATCGAACAACTCACTCGGGGAGGACCCGCACCGGTCCGATGCACGTGCCTTGTCCGACGGGAGATCGACTGCGTGGTCGCGTTGCAAGCCATCGACGGGCGATTCGGTCAACCCCCCCAGCGAGTACAGATACGTCGCCTCGTCCGAGGAAAGCCCGAAGGCCTGCACCAGCGAACGGGCGACTTCGATGGTGAGAGTGATGTCTCGGCCCTGCTCCAGCCACGTGTACCAGGACATGCCGACTCCTGCGAGTTCGGCTACCTCTTGGCGGCGTAATCCCCGAATCCGACGTCTCGGTGGCATGCAGTCGAGCAGCCCTGCGTCGACCGGTGAAGTCCGTTCACGGCACGCCCGCAAGAACCGGGCGAGTTCGGACCTCCGATAATTCGCTCCCTCGGCTTCGGGATCCATGACCACGTCGTAGCTACTTCCACGGGTCGACAAGGACCTTGCCTATCGTCCCGGCCTCGACAGCCTCGTGTGCCGCGACGATGTCGGTCATACCGAACACCGTGGTCGGGAGCTGTTCGAGCGAACAGTCGGACAACGCGTCGACTATTCCGGTGACCGCGGCGTCCTGCTCGGGTTCCGAGATCGTGTACACGAGCATGAATCGGACCGAGGCTTGCAGGAACAGCAGACGCTGCGTCGGCAGACATGGAGGTTCCGGTTCCGGTGCATACGCAACGACCGTCCCTCGGGGATTGAGTACCCTAGCCGTGCAATCGATATTTGCACCCAACGCAACCTCGACGACCAAGTCGACGCCACCATATGGGCTTGCTGCGGTGATTTCCGCCGCAAGATCGGCAGCATTGCGGTAGTCGATCACTACGTCCGCTCCGGCGTTCTGCGCGATCCGCGCCTTTTCCGGGGACGACACCGTGGTGACGACGAAAGCCCCCTCGTACTTGGCGAGCTGAATGGCAGCGTTGCCGACTGCCCCTGCTCCACCGGTCACGAGGACGGTCCTTCCCGACAGCGGACCGTCGACGTGCAGACAGTGCCACGCAGTCATGTAGGGAATTCCGATTCCGGCGGCGAACTCGTCGGAAACATGGTCGGGAATCAGGACTGCCTGACGCTGGGGTAGACACAAGAACTGCGACGCTGTGCCGTGCGAACGGTTCCATGCACCGTTCCATATCCACACTCGCTCACCGAGCCTGGACTCGGAAACGCCCTCTCCCACAGCGTCGATCGTTCCCGAACCGTCCGAGTGCGGTATCGACCACTCCGCGCCCGCCCAGGGCCGGCCCGTCCGGCGCGCACGCCAATCGGACGGATTGATTCCAGACATTCGGACCCTGATACGAACCTCGCCGGGGCCTGGGTCGGGTGCTTCGATCTGCCGCACTGTCAATACGTCCCGAGCATCTCCGAGCTCTCGGTACGCTGCAACCTGCATCAGAGCTGGCATCGTCACTCCGCTTCTCGGTCAGTCGGATTCTCACGCCGACCGCTGTGTCTCGCTACGCACGTCCATCGCCCCGTACTCCCGCTCCGCGGCCGCGATGGCTTCCTCGACCGACATCACCACGGGAAGTCGGAAGTGCTGCGCGATCCGCTCTGCCCGCTCGCCCAAACTGCCGCCGATCACGGTGTAGGGCATGTCGATCTCCCCCATGACCTGCATGAGAAGCCTGTCGGACGAGTCACGAAACGTGGCGTTGACCGGGCGGTGCCCGTCCTCGGACAACGGCAGCTCATTCGGCAGATGAACGAACGCGGTGAATGTCTCGCGGACGTGCCGCTTGAAAGCTTTGCCCAACTCGCTCATGACATCCTCGAAGTATGCCAATTCCGGGGTCTTGTCGACCGAGGCGTCCGATTCGAGCGACGCCGACTCGTTGGGATTGATTCCCACTTTCACACGAACGGCACCGTAGATCCATTCCTGAAGTGACGAACCGTCGGAGACGAAGTTGCCGTCGAGAAGACGTTCGTGCGCACACCGGTCCGAGTGCCGGACGACGATCATCTGGATCAACTGGGACGAGGTGCATTCTTCGAGGGTCTTACCCGGTGCCGCATCCGGGAGGATCTCCCGCATCGTCTTGGCCCGCGTCCGGGGAATTCCGGTGTAGTGCGACAGGACCATGGAGGTGATGGTCTTACCACTGGAGTAAGTTCCGGAAATCCCCAGGTTCATGCGAGTACGCCTGTGATCGAGGTGGCTGCTCCGCGGGCCCCCTCGATGTGCCCCACAAGATCCGCCTGGGCATCGGCGGTCATCACCGTCGGCGAGAAGCGTTCGTAGGTGATGTCCTGGATTCCGATGAACCGGAGCCAGTCATCGACGAACGGCTGGGCGAAGTCGGAGCCGAATGCTGCGCTCACCCCGGGGTGGAACACCCCACTGGTCAGAGACACGAAGGCTCGCTTGTCGGCCAGCAATCCGCTGTAGCCGGCCTCGGGGTCGAAGCCGAACGACCATCCCGGCTGCGTCACGATGTCGACGAATTGCTTGAACTTGTACGGCACACCTGCGTTCCACAGCGGCAACGCGATCGCATACACATCGAACTCGGCAAAGGTCTCGAACAACTCCTTGCACTCACCCCACAGTTTCTGCTGCTCGGCGGTCTGCTCTGCGCCGCTGAACACCGCCATCTTCGCGTTGGCGGCGACCGTGCCGAACTCGGGCAGGTTCATCTCGAACAGATTCCAGGTGACGACCTCGGCACCGGAGGCAGCCAACTCGGCCACGTACGTCGCAGTTATCTGCGCGGAGAAGGAGTCGGCACCACGGGGTGACGCAACTATTTCCAGGACCTTCGTCATCGGAACCCACTTTCGTCGAGGAGTCTGCACTGATGCGCAGACCAATTGGAACCGACATGGAGACGAACGCACAAGAACGCACTTTGAGGTGAGTGTGCAACTCACTTACAGGTGAGCTGCCCGTAGCCCTCTACTCCGACGCTGATGCCCCGACTCCAACTCCGCTGCTCCGCAACCGAACTGAGCGGATCCGAAGCTACGGCGCAGCAACCCCCAATGCCCTGAGCGCCATTGCGCGCAACACGGGACGAGCATTCTTCGACGGAGTACGCCCCGCACTGTTGGGCGTGGAGTTGATGAGGCCGAAGACCGCGTGTGCCGCAGTTCGAGCGTCGGCCTCGTTCAGTTCCGGGCCGACGGCGCAGAGCACCCCGACCCAGAGTTCCACGTACTCACGCTGCATTCGGCGCACCTTGCGTCGAGCGCCCTCCGGAAGACTCTGTAGGTCGCGATCCTGGATTCTGATGAATGCCGGTGTGTCGAAGGCAAAGTCGAGGTGGAACTCGACCAACGCAGACAACGTATCCACGGCAGCCCTACCACGATCGACCACCGCCCGGCCACCGTCGAGCAGATACTCCGAGATCCCGACCATCAGCTCGACGAGCACGGCTTCCTTGTTCGGGAAGTGACGGTAGACGGCCGGTCCGCTGACACCGACTGCCGCGCCCAGATCCTCGAGTCGCACCGAGGTGAATCCGCGTTCGGCGAACAGCGATGCTGCGGCATCGAGCAACTGCTGTCGACGCTCGGCCTTGCGCTGCTCACGCACCGTCGTCGGCTTTGCCTCCAACTCCTGCACTGGCTCCCCCTCGACCCTGGACTCTCAGTTAATCGTAGTTTACTATGATGTCAGTTATCAACCATTAACTGAACTCCTGTGACACCGGCGTCCAACCCCTAAGGCGTGCACCTCATGGCAATCGATATTGCTGCCAACCGGGCAGATCACGAGCTTCTCACCAGTGAGCTGGCCGAGCGGCTCGCCGCGGCGGCGCTCGGCGGTAGCGAAAAATCCCGGGAACGCCACATCGCGCGAGGCAAACTCCTCCCCCGCGACCGCGTCGACGAGCTACTCGATCCCGGCAGCCCGTTCCTGGAGATCGCGCCACTGGCTGCCAACGGTCTCTACGACGACGAGTGCCCCGGCGCGGGAGTGATCGCCGGCATCGGCCGCGTCTCCGGTCGCGAATGCGTCATCATCGCCAACGACGCCACCGTCAAGGGCGGCACGTACTACCCGATGACGGTCAAGAAGCATCTGCGCGCGCAGGAGATCGCCCTGCAGAACACCCTGCCGTGCATCTACCTCGTCGACTCGGGCGGCGCATTCCTCCCGCGTCAGGACGAGGTGTTCCCCGACCGCGACCACTTCGGCCGTATCTTCTTCAATCAGGCGACCATGAGCGCCAAAGGAATTGCGCAGATCGCCGCGGTCATGGGTTCGTGCACTGCAGGCGGCGCCTACGTGCCGGCGATGAGCGACGAGGCCATCATCGTCAAGAACCAGGGCACCATCTTCCTCGGCGGCCCGCCACTGGTGAAGGCCGCGACCGGCGAGGTCGTCACCGCAGAAGAACTCGGCGGTGGTGATCTGCATTCCAAGATCTCCGGCGTCACCGACCATCTCGCCGAGGACGATCGAGACGCACTACACCGGGTCCGCCGAATCGTGTCGACGCTAGGGCCCCGCACTCCACGCCCGTGGGACGTCGTCACGACGCGTGATCCGGTCGTCGACCAGACCGAGCTCTACGACGTCGTCCCCACCGACCCCCGCACCCCGTACGACGTGCGTGAGGTGATCACCCGGGTGGTCGACGGCGGCGAATTCGACGAGTTCAAAGCCGAATACGGCAAGACTCTCGTCACCGGATTCGCCCACCTTCACGGTCATCCCGTCGGAATCATCGCCAACAACGGTGTGCTGTTCGCCGAATCTGCCATGAAGGGCGCACATTTCATCGAATTGTGCGACAAGCGCAGTATCCCGCTCGTCTTCCTGCAGAACATCTCCGGCTTCATGGTCGGCCGCGACTACGAGGCAGGCGGCATCGCCAAACACGGAGCGAAGATGGTCACCGCGGTGGCGTGTGCCCGTGTCCCCAAGATCACCGTCGTCATCGGCGGCTCCTACGGCGCGGGCAACTACTCGATGTGTGGCAGAGCGTATTCACCACGTTTCTTGTTCATGTGGCCCAACGCGCGAATCTCGGTGATGGGCGGCGAGCAGGCGGCGTCGGTGCTCGCGACGGTGCGCAGCGAACAACTCGACGCTGCAGGTCAGCCGTGGTGCGATGAGGACCAGGAATCGTTCAAGGCTCCGATCCGTGAGCAGTACGAAAGCCAGGGCAACCCCTACTATTCGACGGCCCGCCTGTGGGACGACGGCATCATCGACCCGGCCGATACCAGGCAGGTCCTCGGACTGGCCCTCGCGGCGTGCGCCAATGCGCCGCTCGAGCCGGTCTCCTACGGCGTTTTCAGGATGTGACCGACATGACCACGATAGACACCGTTCTGATCGCCAACCGCGGCGAGATCGCCGTGCGGGTGGCACGAACGCTGCGCCGCATGGGGATTCGCACCGTTGCCGTCTACAGTGACGCCGATGCCGACGCCCGCCACGTCCACGAGGCCGACACCGCGGTACGCCTCGGTCCCGCCAATGCTCGCGAGAGCTACCTCGACATCGCCAAGGTGATCGCGGCTGCGAAGGCCACAGGGGCGCAGGGCATTCATCCCGGGTACGGATTCCTCTCCGAGAACTCCGAGTTCGCTTCCGCCTGTGCCGAAGCCGGAATCGCATTTCTGGGGCCACCGGCGAAAGCCATCGAAGTGATGGGCGACAAGATCGCCGCGAAGGCCGCCATCAGCGCATTCGGCGTGCCCGTCGTCCCAGGAATCTCTCGCCCCGGCCTCACCGACGCCGACCTCATCGCCGGCGCGCCGGACGTCGGATTCCCGGTGCTGGTCAAACCCTCCGCCGGTGGCGGCGGCAAGGGTATGCGTCTGGTCGAACGCGCCGAGGATCTACCTGCCGCATTGACCAGCGCACGCCGGGAAGCGGCGTCGTCGTTCGGCGACGACACCCTCTTCCTCGAGCGATTCGTGCTGCGTCCCAGGCATATCGAAGTCCAGATCCTCGCCGACGGACACGGCAATGTGATCCACCTCGGTGAACGCGAGTGCAGCCTGCAGCGCAGGCACCAGAAGGTGGTCGAAGAAGCACCGTCGCCCTTGCTCGACGAAGCAACCCGGGCACGCATCGGCGAGGCCGCCTGCAACACCGCTCGCAGTGTCGACTACTCCGGTGCCGGCACAGTCGAATTCATCGTCTCGGCCGAGCGCCCCGACGAGTTCTTCTTCATGGAGATGAACACTCGTCTTCAGGTCGAGCACCCGGTCACCGAGATGGTCACCGGCCTCGACCTCGTCGAATGGCAGGTGCGGGTGGCATCGGGCGAGCCCCTGACCCTCGCGCAGGACGACATCACGCTCACCGGACATGCGATCGAGGCCCGCGTCTACGCCGAGGATCCCGGCCGCGGATTTCTCCCCACCGGCGGTGCCGTCGTCGGATTGCGCGAGCCATCTGCGCCGGGGATCCGCGTCGACTCCGGTCTTGCCGTCGGAACGGAGGTGGGCAGCAACTACGACCCCATGCTCTCGAAGGTCATCGCGCACGGGCCCGATCGCGCGACCGCACTGCGCAGCCTCGATCGTGCACTGGCCGACACCGCAGTGCTCGGGGTAGTCACCAACATCGAGTTCGCACGGTTCCTGCTCGCCGACAACGACGTTCGCGCCGGGAATCTCGACACCGGCCTGCTCGATCGTCGCGTCGAACATTTCTCCCCCACCGAGGCAACCGACGAGGCTCTGATCGCCGCTACGGCAGTGCAGTGGCTCGACGCGTGGCAGGCCGCGGGACAGGACATCTGGGCGGCACCATCGGGGTGGCGAGTCGGAGCGAAAGCGTCGTTCCACCGTCGCCTGGCGTCCGGAGGTCGGACGGCGCATGTGGCCATCACCGGTACCGCGACTGCGGCAACGGTCGTCGTCGACGACGGATCGCCGCGCACCCTCCGGGCAACGGCCACCGAGGATTGCGTGAATCTGGTGATCGACGGTCTCCGCGAGTCGATGGCCGTCGCCCGAAGCGGCTCGGCCACCTGGGTTTCCAGCTCTCGCGGCACCTGGCGAATCGATCGGATTGCCGAGGCGAGCGTCCGCGAGGACGATGCGCACTCCGGTGACGCCGAGATCCTCTCGCCGATGCCGGGTTCGATCATCGCGATCGGCACCACCGGCAGCGACGTCACCGCAGGCACGGCCATCGTCGTCGTCGAGGCGATGAAGATGGAACACACCCTGACCACCCCGATCGACGGCACCGTCGAACTGACTGTCGCAGTGGGCGATCAGGTCCGCGTCGATCAGATCCTCGCCCGAATCGTTCCCACACCCAACGAAGAGGACCAGCCATGACCGATCACCTGTCATCGTCGAATCTGCCCGACGAGTACCAGCAACTGGTCAAATCCGTTGCCGACTTCACCCGCACGGTCGTCGCACCGGTCTCGGCGAAACACGATGCCGAGCATTCCTTTCCGTACGAGGTAGTCGCCGGCATGGCGGAGATGGGCCTGTTCGGCCTGCCGTTTCCCGAGGAGTTCGGCGGCATGGGCGGCGACTACTTCGCGCTGTGCCTGGCGCTCGAGGAGCTCGGCAAGGTCGATCAGAGCGTCGCCATGACCCTCGAAGCCGGAGTCTCGCTCGGTGCCATGCCGGTGTACCGCTTCGGCAACGATGCGCAGAAGCAGCAGTGGCTACCCAAGCTGACGGCGGGCAAGGCCTTGGCCGCGTTCGGTCTGACCGAGCCCGGTGCCGGTAGCGACGCGGGCGGCACCAAGACCACCGCCAAACGCGACGGCGGTGACTGGATCATCAACGGCAGCAAGCAATTCATCACCAACTCCGGCACCGATATCACCGAACTCGTCACCGTCACCGCAGTGACAGGCGTCGACGAGGCCACCGGACGCAAGCAGATCTCCTCGATCCTGGTACCCACCGACACCCCCGGCTTCGTCGCAGAAGCGGCGTACAACAAGGTCGGCTGGAACGCGTCCGACACGCATCCGCTCAGCTTCACCGATGTGCGCGTACCCCAGGAGAATCTGCTCGGAGAGGAAGGCCGCGGGTACGCGAACTTCCTGCACATCCTCGACGAGGGCCGCATCGCGATCGCCGCTGTGTCGGTCGGTGCCGCGCAGGGCTGCGTCGACGAGAGCGTCAAGTACGCCAAAGAGCGTGAAGCCTTCGGTGCCCCGATCGCCCGCAATCAAGCGATCTCGTTCAAGATCGCCCGAATGGAAGCCCGCGCACACACTGCTCGGACTGCCTACTACGACGCTGCCGCATTGATGTTGGCGGGCAAGCCCTTCAAGAAGGCAGCCTCCATCGCGAAGCTCGTCGCGTCCGAGGCCGCGATGGACAATGCGCGCGACGCCACGCAGATCCACGGCGGCTACGGTTTCATGAACGAGTACGTCGTCGCCCGTCACTACCGCGACAGCAAGATCCTCGAGATCGGCGAGGGCACCACCGAAGTTCAGCTGATGCTGATCGCCCGGAGCCTCGGGCTGTGAGCGACAAGCGGATTCGACAGCGCGGGCTGTGGTTCGAGGAGATGGAACTCGGCACCGTCTACGAGCACCGACCCGGCCGCACCATCACCGAGGCCGACAACACACTGTTCACCACCCAGACGATGAACACTCAGGCCCTGCACCTCGACGCGGCCTACAGCGAGACGACACCGTTCGGGCAACGACTGGTGAACTCGATGTTCACCGTCTCCACGCTCGTCGGACTGTCGGTGACGCAGTTGACCCAGGGCACCATCGTGGCGAACCTCGGCTTCTCGGAGGTGTCGTTCCCCAAGCCACTGTTCCACGGCGACACCCTGTACGCCGAGACCGTGATCTCGGACAAGCGCGAATCGAAATCCCGCCCCGGCGAGGGCATCGTGACATTCACGCACACCGGCCGAAACCAACACGGGGACGTCGTCGCGATCGCCGTTCGCAAAACACTCGTCCGAATGCGACCCGAGGACAACGCGTCGTGAACTGGGTACCGCCGGGGCCGGCGTGGCTGTTCTGCCCGGCAGACCGCCCTGAGCGCTACGACAAGGCCGCAGCCCGAGCAGATGTGGTCATTCTCGATCTCGAGGATGCCGTCGGCGCTGCGGACAAAGCGGGTGCTCGTGAGTCCGTGATTGCGACCCCGCTGGATCCGGCGCGCACCATCGTTCGTGTCAACGCGCACGGTACCGACGATCAGGCCGCGGACCTCGAGGCGTTGAAACAGACCGAGTACACGACCGTCATGCTGCCCAAATGTGAATCGGCCGAACAGATCGCGGCTCTGGCTCCGTTGAACGTCGTCGCGCTGATCGAATCCCCACTGGGCGCGATGACGGTGTTCGACTCTCTCGCCGCCGACAACGCGATCGGTGCCATGTGGGGTGCCGAGGATCTGGTCGCTGCCATGGGCGGCAATTCGAGCAGGCATGCCAACGGCGAGTACCGCGCTGTGGCGCAACAGGTTCGATCGCAGACGCTGCTCGCAGCCAAGGCACGCGGGCTGTTCGCGTTGGACTCGGTCTATCTCGACATCCCCGATCTCGACGGGGTGCGCACCGAAGCCGACGACGCCGTGGCGATCGGATTCGATGGCAAGGTCGCTATCCATCCGAGCCACATCCCCGTCATTCGCCAGTCCTATGCGCCCACAGCCGAGGAAATCGACTGGGCCACGGCCGTGCTCGACGCCGTCTCGCACAATCGCGGCGTCTTCACCTTCCGTGGACAGATGGTCGATGCCCCGGTGCTGGCGCATGCTCGACGCATCGTCGCACGCAGTTCCCTCTCCTAGCCGAGTACTTGCACGCGCCGTTAATTGTCGGCGCGGTATGGTGGGTGGTCACGAGTACAGGTACCGAGAGGCACGGCAATGAGCGCACACGACCCCGCCCTCACAGCGCTGGCGCAGAACTGGTTGGCGCTGTCAGTACTGCACGGCCGTATCGAAGGTCGCATCGAACGCGCGCTCCAGGCCAACCACAACCTCAGTGCCCGCGAGTACTGGCTGCTCGACGTCCTGGGCAGGCAGCACGACGGAGTGGGCGGGCACCTGCAGATGAAGCAGGTGGCCGACGCCATCGTGCTGAGCCAGAGTGCAACGACGCGTCTGGTCACCCGGCTCGAAGACCGCGGATTGCTCACCCGGTACCTGTGCCCGACCGATCGACGCGGCATCTACACCGACGTCAGCGAAGAAGGACTTGCTTTGCTCGAAGCGGCGCGACCGACCAATGACGCGGCGCTGCGCGAGGCCCTCGACGACGCGTCGGCCGAGCCGGATCTGATCCCGCTCGTCGACGCCGTTCGACGCGCCGAGGGCTGAGAGTCTCTGCGCCTCGGCTCACTCGATCCGGTCGACGACCGTCCGAGTCGCATCGGCGACGAGTGCATTCATGGCCGATGAATCTTCGACGCCGGAGGTCGTCGTGCTGAGTACGATCAGCAGGATCTTCTGCCCGTCCGGTCCGAGCAGTAGACCTGCATCGTTGGAGACCCCGAAGCTGCCCGTGCCGGTCTTGTCGGCCGACGTCCACCGATCGGGAACACCGGCGCGGAACCGGGCGTCGGAGGTCTGTGTATCGGCCATCCACCCCAGCAGTCGATCCCTCGATCGGGTAGTCAGTACGTCGCCGTCGAGCAGGGTTCGGTAGCCGGCAGCCATCGAATTCGGCGTCGTGGTGTCGCGCGGATCCCCGGGAATGGCCGTGTTCAGTTCTGGTTCGGTGCGATCGAGCCGGAACTCGGTGTCACCGAGAGAACGTGCGAACTCGGTGAGCGCTGCCGTTCCACCAACCTCACGAATCAACAGATTGCCGGACGTGTTGTCGCTCTTGGTCAATGCGGCCGACGCCAGATCTGCGATGGTGACGATGGATCCCGGCTCCCAGTCGACGGCGGACTCGGGCACCTTGTCCTCCGCGGTGATCGTTCTGGTGTCGGTGAGCTGCAGCGTTCCTGCATCGACGGCCGCGAGTACGGCACCGACGGCATACACCTTGAACGTCGAGCAGAACGCGAAACGTTCGTCGCCGCGATGACTTTCGGTGGTACTGGAGGCGAGGTCGACGGCGCTGACTCCGAGTCGGGCCACATCCCTGGCCTCGAGATCGAGATACGTCTGTTCGGCAGTGGACTGTTCGGCACTCGATTGGGAGGTGCTCGCGGCTGTCCGCGGCGGTTCAGTGGTCGTCGTCGAGGAACAGGCAACGCCTGCAGTCAACGTGGCCGCGGCGATCGCGATGATCAGGCGGGTGGTTGTCGAGGTACGCACGTGGTCACCCGATCACAGAACCCCCGGTACGTAGCCACCGGACCCTCGGCCGTCCATTCAATTTCTAGCTTCGCAACTGCTCGCGGGCGCGACCGCCGGGTCGCGAAATCCGATCACGCGGCGCGAGACGACTGCAGTCACAAACACCGCCCACTCGCAGCGGCCGGTTGCACGAACACGAAAGCGGCAACCTTCCGTCGACCGATCTTCCTGCAGAACGTTTGAGTGTGATCCGAATCATAGAATTCTGTCTGCACCGATCTCTCGGCTCATATTATCGTTACTTCTGTTACGTAACGGAAGTACTCAATCGATATCAACCGATGAGGAGATTCCCAATGCACAGACTTTTGACGGTCGCTGCGGGTGCGTCCCTGAGCCTGGTTGGCGCGGCCACCCTCGGACTGGCAACCGCTAGCGCGGAAACATCACCACCACCGCCACCGCCGGTCGAAACCCCTCTCGCCAGTCCACTCACGCCATTCCTTCATCAGGTCGGCTTCACGGAATGCGTGAACGGGATCGGCGAGGGCATAGGGACCGGAGCGCTCACCGGGGGTATCTCTACGATCGAAGCCGGCGCAGCAGGCGCCCTGCCAGGCGGGATCGCCGGCGGTATCGTCGGAGGTATCAAGAACTGCTGACCAGACGACAACAATCAGGAGGCACTCTATGAACGCCAGCAAACGCGCGCTATTGAGCCCGGTCGTCGGAGTCATCGTCGCACTGGCAATCATCTGGGGCATCGGCGGAGACATCCCGTTCTGGCGAGCCGCATTGATGGTGCTGGTCGGTGCGGGCGTCGTCTTCGGCCTGAACTTTGCGTGGGAATCCAATCCTTGGACCGAAGATCCCACAGTGGATGAGCACGAGCAGGTCGCGGCCCAATAGATGCACAGTTCGGGAGACCCTGGCCGTGACGCCATTCTCGGGTCTCCCGAACTGCAATCGCCCAGGGCAAGAACCACTGTCGCGCACGGAACCAATACAGGCCAGCTCGAAGCCGGTTCCATACGCCGCGCTGTCACTTGCAAGAGGGCAATGCCGTCTTCGCGCCGACGTCGCCGCGGAATATTTCGCGGACATCGAAGTCGTAGTAGACGGTGAAACACTTGACGCTCGGTGACCGCCGTTCCGGTGAACACCGCGTTGTCCCCCGAGGCGAAGTCCTCGAGTTGCTGTTCGGCTTGCGTTCCATCTGTGTTGTAGACACAGGAGCAGGCATGAGCGACGCCCGACCGAGCGAACGTCAACGCGACCGTCAGCGGCGTTGCGAGAGCAACGACGAGAGCGTCCCGAATCACACGCTTCATACCGATAAGTCTCACAGAGCGCTCCGATTGGGCGCGGTCGACATCAGTCGTCGGCGGGGTCTCTGGCCAGCGGAGAAGCGCTCACCTTGTCCGACTCGGTGACGGTCGATTGGCCGTTGTGCTCTCGGAATTCTTCTCGGGTGAGCGGTTGCACCTTCACCCCCTCTGCTCTCAGTCCCATCACCAACGCGATGATCATCAGCGAGACCAGAATGAAGATCGGCAGCCCAATCACGGTGATGACCTGTTGCAGCGCTTGCAGTCCCGCTTCGCCTCCCAGCACGATCAGCGTGGCAGCCACCGCGCCTTCGGTGACGCCCCAGAACACGCGCTGCCGCACCGGGCCGGCCTCACCGTCGCCCGAGCACAACATGTCGATCACCAGCGATGCCGAGTCCGAGGATGTCGCGAAGAACAGGGCCACTACGACCACTGCGATTCCTTGGATCAAGGTCGCCGCCGGGAAGTTCTCGAAGAATGTGAACATCGCCAGCGGAATGCTCTCGGACACCGCGTCCGAGATCGGACCTCCACTACCCCCGATTCCGTCGATTCTCATTGCTGACCAACCGAATACGACAAACCAGACCAGCGTGAACAGCGACGGCGCAACCAGGACTCCGACGACGAACTGGCGAATGGTGCGGCCGCGCGAAATGCGAGCGAGAAAGACTCCCATGAACGGTGCCCAGGTGACGGTCCACGCCCAGTAGAAGACTGTCCACCCGCCCTGCCAGCCCCACCCTCCATCGGAGGTGAACTCGGCCATCGCGTCGTTCCAGAAGGACAACGGAACGATCTCCTGCGCGTAGTTTCCGAAGCTCTCGAATACTTGCCGCAGCAAGAAGACAGTGTCCGACGCGATCAGCACGAAAATCATCAAGCCGACCGCGACGAGGATGTTCAGATTGGACAACCGGCGCACGCCCTTGTCCAAACCGACAACGATCGAGGTCGTGGCGACCACTGTGAGCAGTCCGATGATCAGCACTTTCGACCACACGGCGTCGGGAAGTCCGACGAGCTCGCTCAATCCCGCGTTGATCTGAGACGTACCGAGTCCCAGCGACACAGCCAGCCCGAAGATCGTGCCCAGCACAGCGAACACATCGATCGTCTTACCGATCGGGCCCGAGATGCGTTCTTTCAGAATGGGATAGAACACCGAGGAGACGCGCATCGGCAACTTGTAGCGGTAGATGAAGAAGCCGAATGCCAAGCCCGGCAGCGTGAAGATGGCCCACGTGTGCAGACTCAGGTGATAGAGAGAGATGCTCATCGCGTCCTGGGATGCTTCGACGCTGTAGGGCTCCACGCCGTCGAAGGGCGGTGCGGAGAAGTGCGAAATCGGCTCCGCGACGCCCCAGAACATCAGCACCGTTCCGATGCCGCCCGCGAACAGCATCGCGAACCACGACAAATTCGAGTATTCTGGTCTGTCGTCGTCATCCCCGAGCCGCAGGCGACCGTATTTACTGATGGCAACCCAGATCAGAAACACCAGCCAGACCGTGACTCCGATGATGAAGAACCATCCGAGATTGGTGACGATCCACTCTCGCCCGACGCCGAACGCGTTCCCGACCCAGTCCTGGAAGACGAGGAACAACACCAGCAGCGCGATAGTCAATCCTGCTGAGCTGAAGAAGATGTGATTGTCGGTTCTGAGGCCCAGTTTGCGGGCAAGTGTGTCCATGGTTGCCGTCACCATCCTCGACGGCACGGTTCGTCGGATTCGGATCATGCTCGGTCGTTGGGGCGTGCCGTCGCCGACCTTTAACCCTTCTTTACCGGAGCAGACCTGTCCACCGTTGCAGCCGATTTGTTACCTGGCCGACGTGTGAGCGCGCCCATTCCTCGCGTCGTACCACCGGCTGTACCGATGTCGCGAGGGCTGTCAGATGTCGAGCATCAGAGCTCGGTGGTCCGATACTTCCGGTGCCTCGACGATCTCGAAGCTTCGCACCACGGCTGTGGAAGAGACCAACATGTAGCTGGCACTCCGAACGTCTTTCGTATAGATCGATGTTCGCGTATCGGCATCTTCGACGAGGTCGGTCATCCCGTGCTCACCGAGTACCGCGAACGTCTCACTCGACGGCAGCAGATTGAGGTCGCCGCACAGGACGATGACATCGCTCGACGAACGAACATGCTCGATGATCTGCACCAGCTTCTGGGCCTGCTCCAGCCGAACAGGACTGTCGCCCTTGCCTGCTGGATCACGCAGACCGTGCAGTTGGATGACGGAGACGAACCTTTCGGCGACGCGATCGCGAACGGTGACCGTCAGAGCAGCTCGTGGACGGTCGCCCACATCCCAGACCGCGTGATCGACGAACCGTGAATGGACGAACCGCGCGTCGAGCCCCACGACGGGGACGTCGTCACGCACCCAGGTCGCGATCCCGAAGTCCTGACGCAATTCGACACCGTCGGCGTCGGTGACAGGTCCGGCGTCGTTGGCGACGAAGTACGGCGTGTAGTCGGTGAGCACCGCCGAGACGTCGTCGAACAGACTCAGCCGCTGCGGCAGTGTGCGCTCGCCGTCGGCGAAGGTCGACCATCCCGACCGATGTGCGGTGCGCGTGACTTCTTGGAGACAAATGACCTCCGCGTCAACGGTTTCGAGCCAGGCAACGAGCTCGTCGAACATCGCGCCACCCCACGCATTGATCGATACGATTTTCACGACGTCATGATGGCAGACGCCGTCGAGACGCGGTAGTCGATTTCTCTTGCACTGGCCCGAGCGACCCGTGCGATCGGACGAGGTATGCGATCGTGGGGTGGTGGAACCCATGCGCCCGGTCGACTATGTGGAGCAGCCGCCTGATCCGGCTACGCGACGCAAGCAGCGTTGGCGGCAGCTGTTTCTCGTATGCCTGGTGATCTGCCAGTTCATTGCCTTGACCGTGTACGACATCGAGTTCTGGTGGGCGCTCGTGGGCACTGTCATCGCATGTGGGCTGTACGAACTTTTTTGGGCCGTGATCAACCGCAACATGTCCGACCAGGGCTGACTGCTACACGCGGTCGATCCGGAGTCGTTGGGCCTCGCCTCCTCGATCGTTCGGTGTTCGGTCCATCCAGCGAGACGCTCACGCAGACTGACGATCTCGCTCTTCCTGACCATCGCAACTACCAGCGCGACTGCTACTGGTACCCCTACCTCGACGGCACCGCTCGGACAACGACGTCCATGTCGAAGGGTGGAGTTCCACGACAGTGGGCCGATCGAGATTGCCCAGGGCAGAACCGGCGAGTGGCCTCAGGCCGGTTCGAGTCCGTTCGGTGGAACCGTGAACGGTTGCGCGTCGTAGATCGGTTCGCGGAACACGACCGAACTTGCCACGGTTGCGTACACGATGCCTTCCACATCCGGCGCAATCGGTTGAGATAGCACTTCACCGACGGGCCCGAAGATCTTCGATTGACCGTGACCGTCGAGCAGCAAATGGTCTTCGCCCTCGGGTATTCGCAGCAGGTCGCGAAATGTGGGAGTAGACACGATGCTGGACGCAAGCGGCGGTGAGGTCGGGCGGCGACGCCATGAACCCTCCGGAAAATACCGGGATGGATCACCCCCGACCTGCCTCATAAGCATCGCCACCGCAGCGTCCGGTCCACCCAGTGCCGAACCATCGGGGATCTGCACGGCTGGTGGGTTGTCATTGCACCATCTCGCCCCTGTGCTACGCCATGGCCGACGTGTACGTCGACTTCCGCGACCAACACACCGCAAGCGCACCTGTTGTGAACGTGCTCGGAACGAAAGGTCAACTCCGCGCCGCTCCCGAATCGCAGTATTCATCAGATCGGCGAGACACGACGTTTCTTGGGCCGAAATGGGCTCAAGACTCCCAGGGCCCAGACACGAAGAAACCGTCCCTGGACTTCGTCTACACTGCGTCCCTACGGCGTTCGCAGTGCCCCTTGCATATCGGCCGCCATATTAGGGTTCTCGAGCATCTCCACGATCGTGGGGCGAAGGTCGATATACCGATCATCTGCAGTCATCGAGACAAGCATGTCGCGAACAGGAACATCCTCCTCGAGATACAGATCCTCGAGCGTACCGAGGAGATACTCGTGCGCATTGAATTCGAGGTCGTCGCTTATCAGATACCCGATGACCTCGCATAGTCCTCGAACCCCGAAGCGAAGCACGAGCGTTTCCGCCGCGATACCCATCGGCCCCATATCGGGATACCGCAGCTGCTCGGCTACGAGAAGAAAATCGCGTTCGCCCTCGGCGTTGCTGCGAAACCAGCGCAGACCGGTCGAGACCGAAGCCCAACCCCCCTGCCGGAGAGCCGTCTCTGCTTCTTCGCGCGAGGTTACTAACGCATCCATGGTTCTAGGAGTTCATTGCAGAGCCCTGTGAACCCGCCGCGAGTGTAGGCCGATCCAGCAAATCCGTGATATCGAGAAAACTGTCATCTCGGTCTAACTCCATAAGCATGTCCCGGATCGGTACACCGTGATCTAGGTACAAGTCGTCGAGGACCGCGAGCAGATAGTCATGACAGCTGAAATCGATCTCATCAGAGACTAGAAAGGTAATGACAGCAGCCAAGCCCGAAGAACCATATCTGCGGATCAGCGCCTCTGCAGCAATCTCCATCGGAACGATATTGGTGGGATACCGCAGCATTTCGACCAAGATGTCGAAGTCGGTAGGCCCTTCGGCATGTCCTACCAACCATCGCAAGCCAACCGAGACCGAAGCCCAATCCCCCTGCTGGAGCGCCTTCTCTGCTTCTTCGCGTGAGGCTGCTGTGTCATCCATGGCCGCATTCTCTCCAATCATGTCGTCTTCTTGCTGTAGTTGTCGGCGGCCAGTCGGTCGCGTGCGGCATCGCGCTGCGCTTCCAAGCCTGGGCCCTGGACTTGCACAGTGTTCAGATCTGATTCGCGATCGACCATGTCCAGGTTGGCTCTCGCTTGTTCACGCTGAGCTTCCAGTCCGGGTCCTTGGGTGTGCGCTATCTGTTGGTCGCGGGATTGATCAGCGGGGGTGTAGCTGGTTTCGAATTCCGTTCGTGCTTGAGCACGCTGAGCTTCCAAACCTGGTCCTTGCAGCTGCGTGTCCTGTTGGTTCTGTGTTTGCGCAGCGGCCGTATACCCGGCGGCTCCAGTAGTGGCAGCGCCCGAGCTTTGCTTCGGAGGTTGAGCCGAGTTGAGCGGCGATGCGGGGGCGGCGCTTCGTTCCGATTCCGGTTTCCATGCGCCAGCACTGGCAATCTCTTCATCTGTAGCGGGACGTGTGTTCTTCTTGTCCTGTCGCGGACGTTCCGTACCGTCAGGGGCCCGGTCGATAACCACGTCGACGACATGCGGGGTCTCAATCGGCCCGTGCGACTTTCCTTCGAGATCTGCCCTCCTGATCATGGTCCCATTTTTGTCGTATTCAGCCCAGTACGCGACCTTCCCGCTGTCGTTCAGTCGGACGAGTGCACCGTTTTTCGGACCGTCTGTGAGCGGAAAATCGTTCCGCTGCCGACTTGAGGGTCCCGTGCCGGTGTAGACGTCGGCGTTTGCGAGTTTCTCGGCCAGTGTGGGAGGTGGGACGGGAACCGTCGACGGCGTGTCGCCGGTAGGGGCATGACGACCTGCTTGTTCCGCCGCGTCCTTCGCTGCGTTTTTGCCTGCGTTCAGGGCCGCAGACGTGCCCTTGCTGCCGACGAGCGCGGTGACGATGTTTCCTGTGACTTTCCCTGTGGCATAGGCGCTGTCGCCGCCCGCGTAGTCATCCCATGCGACGGTCTCCTTACCGACGTTCTTCCACGAATCCTTCACCCCCGGTGCGCCGTCGCCGCCGAGGCCGACCAAGGCCCCGACTCCTTGCCAGGACTCTTCGACCCCAGGTCCGCCCTCACCCCCGAGCCCGACGAGCGGGCCCATCCCCACCACATTGTCCTTGACCGACGTTCCCACTCCCGCGCCGAAATCTTTCACTCCGTCGAGAACACCGCTCCAGGACGGGTCGGCCAGAATCGGAAAGATGGAGTCGGGCCTGGGATAGACGTGTTGAACCAACTCGTCCCCCTCGATCTCGTACTCGGTGGGGACAGGTTCTCCTGTGGCGTCGTACGCCCACGGTGCGTCGTAGTGCGTGACCTCACGTCCTGCCGCATCGAACACCGAGACCGAGCCATCAGGGTTCTCGGTCGCGTGTCCGCCGTCGGGGACGTGCAGCGGGAATCGGTAGCTGCGCGGCGAAGTCGCATCGTTGATGAGCACCAGGGTGCGTTCGCCACCGTCCTCGTTGGGCACGGTGATCTGCTCGAACCCTCCGGGTGCATAGCGGACCACAGGCGCGCTGGCCGTACCGACGACACCGGCCAATGCAGATTCCGGAGTCCGAGGACCGACCGGGGAACGACGCCCGCGCACTCCGATCCCGCCGGCAGTGAACGCGGCGGCACCGACCAACACGAGTTCGAGATACCGATCACGATCCGCTCCCTCCCCGGATGCGGAGGACCCCGCGTCCGGAACCGGTTGCGCTGCTGCGGTATTCGAATCGGTATCGGTGGGTATCGGTCCGGGACCCCGATCGGGAATCGGCGGGGTCGCGGTGCGCGGTATCGTATCGGATTCGGTGTCCGACACCGCGACAGGGGTGGGGGCGGGGGTGGGTGTTTCGTTGCCCGGCGAGGACGGGGAAATATCCGCTGGCACCTCGATCGCGGGGACCGCCACGATGGGGGTGCCGTTGTAGGTGGGGAAGTTCGTCGGAGCGTTCGCTCCGACGTTCGGGCCACCGCCCGGTGCTTGCGCGCCCGGCAGCCCGGCCGTGCTCGTCGGCGGAGCAGTCGTGGTCGTGGGCGGTGCGGTCAGGCACGGGTTGATGTACTCCGGTGGGATCGGAGAGCCCGGAGGTAGAGAGGCGATCAAGTTCAGATAGATCTGATGATCACGCGCCCGCACCGCCGCACAATCCTCTTCCGGTGTCGCATACGCCGGCCCTGCTGCGAGCACGATCGCGGCACCGATCACACCGGCGGTCCCGGCCAACAATGCCCCGACAGCGAGGACTCCCGCCACCGACCTGCGTAGCGTCGGCTTCCTCGATGCCGCAGTCGGTTCCGATATCGGTTCCGGCCTCATCGGTGGTCCTGGGCCGCCGGCTTCCGGACCGTGGCAACCACTCTGTCGGTGCCCCACCAGAACACCCGCCCGGCGATCGACATCCACACAAAGAACGCCAGATACACCAGGATCGTCCCGTGCTCGTCAGCCCACCCGGCGAGGCGTCCGATCATCGCGAACGCCACAACAAGCAACCCGAGCCCGAACAGTGTCGCGATGACCGCTGTCGAGGTTTCGTTGCGTGCTGCACCGACATGGCGGGTCGGTGGGGTCATCGGGTCGACCGGTGAAGTGGTCATCGAAAGTGAATGCCTTTCTCTACCAAACAGAAACGCGGGACTCGAGATACCCGCAACCAGCTGGGGGGATAGCGGGAGCAGATGCATCTGGACAGGAAGAAGGTGTTCTCTACCAGGGGCAGTGGGTGTACCCGGTGGCCGAGGCTGCCCACCCCCCGCTCGGCGGAAGGTAGAACTGGTAGGAAGCGCAACCGTTGGGGTACTGCGCAGCCCGAGCGGTCTCGACTGCCAGGACGTCGGCCGAGGAGTCGATCACCCACTCCCACCCCTGCACCGGAATCGTGATATCTGCGTTGGCCAGGGCGGCCGGGATACCACTGTCACGGGCCGCGACGGTCAGGGCGTGAGTGAGGGGAACCTGCACCACCGGCGCGCCGTAGTACGCCGGAACCGGCCCTTCGATCGTCACGGGAACAGCTGCAGCGGCCGGGGCGTTGGCGAGCAGAACCCCGGCGGCAGCAAGCGAGACTGCGGTGGTAGTGGCTGCGATTCTCTTCGTACGAGCGAAAGACATGATGCTCCTCAGGTAAGGATGAGCGTGAAAAGCATTGGCCGACAATCGAAATCGCTCCACGTGGCTGGAGACCCGTTGTCGGCTGAATCGAAATTGCGTGTCAGAGCCAGGTGGGGTCGGAATACACGAACACACTGTTGTCCGAGGTCGACGTCGACACCGCGAACTGTGCATAGGAGCGGACCGTGACCGGACCCATGCACGCATCGACCTTCACATGCACGTTCTCCGCCGTGATCGAGGCCTTCGATGATTCGAGATCCTTGATGCCGAGCGGAATCGTGGTGATCGTTCCCGGAGCGATGGTGGCCTGAATGCTCGGGTTCACCGACGCATTGACACCCACATTCGCGCTGGGGCCGGTACCGGAAATCGACACACCCACCGACGGACCGAACGACACACCAAGTCCCACAGCGAGACCGGAGGAGACATCGATCTGACACCCGATCTGCAGGCCCTGTTCGATGTATCCGGTCTTCACCGCCGTCTCACCGGCACCGGTGATGGTGCCGGTGACCTTCGCCGAGACGAACCCCTCCCGCGTGAACGCCGTCGTCGCCACGTTCGGAACCGGGTTGACCGACAGGTTGCTGGCAGTGAGATCGAGGGTCCAGCCGTCATCGGTGACCGTGCTCGCGAACTTGTCGGCCAACGGCGTCGGCGTCGCCGACGCGGTGCCCGCGAACGCAGCAGAACCCACCATCACTGCTGCCGACACCACCGCACAACCAGCCACGGCCCTCGATACGCCACGTCCCCGCACCGTCGAACCAGTGGTAGCGCTTGCCATCGTTTCCATGAGCGAGTCTCTCCGTACGCGTGTCGGTGATTCGACCGACCACAATGGTTGCTGAAAAATAACTGAAGATCTGCCCGGGACGGTACAACACCCCACACATCCCCGACAGTCCTTCGACACCCGAATCAGACCGGCGCCACCCGTACCGGGCGTAACAGAAACATCTTCGGGCAAGTACGACCAGGCGTTTTGGCGCATCACATGGAGTGACGCGCCTCATGGTCACGAAACGATGACGGCCCGAACTTGGCCAGCGGCACGATGGCATGTGTGGCGAACACCAGCCAGTTCACCGGTGAGGGTCCGGGTGACATGACCGTATTGACAGCAGTTCCCGGTGACGAACCGACACCGTGTGACGTCGACGTCTTACCCGATCCGGAAGGCGACAATCCCGTCGTTGACGCCATCAGCCGCCATCCGCACACGACCCCGATCTGACACTCTGCGCCCTCATGTGACGCATGGCCCAGAGGGTCCGGATCGAGCATCAGAATTTGGTTGACTCGGCCGCCGGTGAGGATCAGCGGCAGATAGGCGTGCATGACCTGCGGGTCGCCCAGCCCGAACACCGTCTTGTCCTGCCCATCGACGACGATGGTGCGGCTCTCCGTTACCAGCAGACCGATCAAATCCAGATGCGCGACAACGCGACTGAGATCCTCGTCGTCGAGGTACTCGGGTGCGTCGTCGGAGCGGACGACCGAGATCGTCGACACTCGGATCGGCGACGTTGATAGTGCCTCGAGCTGCCGGCGAGCGCCTTGGCGACAGGAAAACAGGAAGGGCAGTTCTCCGCCATTGACATTGGTTCTGCCCACGCCGTTCCAATGTCGGGACTGAGGCTGTCCGGTTCGACACCGTGAACTCATCACTTTCGCGCCGAAATCCGAGCACTGTGTTGAGTAAGTGTTGAGCTCACCGCACATCACCTCGAAATCGAAGAAGCCCCGAACCGCATCGCTGCAGTTCGGGGCTCCTTCTTCTGTGCGCCCGAAGGGATTCGAACCCCTAACCTCTTGATCCGTAGTCAAGTGCTCTATCCGTTGAGCTACGGGCGCATGTTCAGTTATCCAACTGGTCTAGCTGAACGGTAACGATCTACCGTTCGTGGCGGAGGCGAGAGGATTTGAACCTCCGGTCCCGGTGAAAGGACAAGTCATTAGCAGTGACTCCCATTCGGCCGCTCTGGCACGCCTCCTAGGCTGCCGGCCCTCTCGGACCGCCGAGGAAAGAGATTACACACGGCAAAGGCCAGAAGGCAAAACGGCTGGTCGACGCCTCCGGTTCGCGCGGCGTTTGCGTAAAAGATGCTTGTTGCTCTTCAGCGCATGAAGCTGTCGAACCAATCGAAGATTCGGGTCTGGGCGTCGACGAGCGCGGCCGCCGCGGGGTCGCTGTGATCGGAACTGCCGGGTTGTTCGCGGGGATGATCGGCTCGGTGCTTCAAGCCCGAATAGCTGACGACGTTCGTGGCCACTGAGGCACGCGTGGCGGCGTCGCGAAGGGCTTCGATGTGAGCGGGTGGGGTGTGGGGGTCGTCCTCGCCGTAGAGACCGAGCCAGGGGGCCTGCAGCTTGGGTGCGGCCTCGACCAACGCGATCGCGTCGGAGTTGAGCGGTTCGACGATGCCGGCTGCGGCGACACTGACCGCCGCCCCGACCGGACGACTGGTGGCCACGATCAACGCTGCCGTGCCTGCGTCGTCGAACCCGATCACCCCGACACAATCGGGATAGACACCGCGCTGAACGAGCCAGTCGGAGGTGGCGTCGAAGTCCGCGAAGAGGTCGTCGCCGAATACTTCTTTGTCGTCGCCGTGGCCTCGATGGAACAGGTTCGGCGCAACGGCGAGCCAACCTTCCAGCGCGAGTGCGCGCAGAAGGTCGAGCAGAGACTCGGGCACCTCACGCGCCTCGTGCAGCACGACGATTCCGCCGCGAGGTGGACCATCGGGTTCGGCGGCCGTCAACGGCACTTTCTCCTGCGGGGGTGATTCGTGCGCGGTCGTATCCACCACGTAGTCCGCGCCGACCGTGGGCGCGGAGGCGGACCGAAGAACTGCGACGTCGCTCAATATTCCCGACATACTTATCGAAGATAGGACGATCGGCCCGGTCGTGCACAGCAATATCACGGACGCGCAGAAGTCAACCCCGAACCTGGGCGCATAATGGCAGCCGTGACCGCGCGCATCCGCCCCGACCTCGACGCCATCCCCGCCTACGTTCCCGGCCGCACCTTTCCGGGTGCGATCAAACTGGCGAGCAACGAAACGACGCAGGGACCGCTGCCGAGCGTGCGCGACGCGATCGCGGAGGCCGTCGGCGGCGTCAAT
Organism: Rhodococcus sp. SBT000017; assembly: GCF_003688915.1. NCBI lineage: Bacteria > Bacillati > Actinomycetota > Actinomycetes > Mycobacteriales > Nocardiaceae > Rhodococcus > Rhodococcus sp. SBT000017. Next base: position 3,904,027 of record NZ_REFU01000001.1, on the reverse strand, counting down.
CGCTACCCCGACAATCGAGCGACCGCGCTCGTCGAGTCGCTGGCGAAGAAGCTCGGCGTTGCCACCGAGAACGTGGCCGTCGGAAGTGGTTCCGTCTCGCTGTGCCAGGAGGTCGTCCAGATCACCTGCGGTCCCGGCGACGAAGTGTTGTTCGCCTGGCGCTCGTTCGAGGCGTACCCCATCGTCACCAGCGTTGCAGGCGCGACACCCGTATTGGTTCCGTTGACCGCCGACCACGTGCACGACCTCGACGCTATGTTCGCCGCCATCACCGACCGCACGCGGCTGATCTTCGTCTGCAACCCGAACAACCCGACCGGAACCGTCGTCCAGCGCGACAAGCTCGAAGCATTTCTCGACGCGGTGCCGTCGAACATTCTCGTGGTCCTCGACGAGGCCTACTTCGAGTACACCCGCCCCGCCGCGGGCAACCACACCGACGGAGTGGAGCTGGCACGCGGACGACGCAACGTGATCGTGCTGCGGACGTTCTCGAAGGCCTACGGACTCGCCGGCTTGCGGGTGGGTTACGCGGTGGCCGATCCCGAGGTGATCACGGCGCTGTCGAAGGTGCGGATCGCGTTCGCTGTCAGCACCGTTGCGCAGCAGGCGGCGGTGGCGTCGTTGGAGGCCTCGGTAGAGCTGCTGGCCCGCACCGAAGCCCTGATCACGGAGCGGGATCGTGTGCGCGACGCTCTCGTTGCGGGCGGCTACGACGTCGGCGCATCGCAGTCCAACTTCGTATGGCTGCCGTTGGCCGAACGCTCGGGTGAATTCGCCAGTGCTGCAGCCGAACAGGGCGTACTACTGCGCGCCTACGGAAACGACGGAGTGCGGGTCACCATCGGCGACCCGCACGAGAACGACGCATTTCTGAAGTTTGCTCTACAGGCCTAGCGCGCGCTCGAGCGTCGGCCAGGATTCGCGCAGGTCGTCCTGCCAGTACGGCCACTGATGGATGCCGTAGGGGCGGTAGACGACGGTCGCGGGGATGTCCAGCGATCGGAGTCGAGTATCGAACACGGTCGTGCAGTACAGCGCGGCCGCCTCGAGCGGTCCGCCCATCAACGCGCTCTCGACTCCGCTACCACCGGGGCCGAGCTCGTACGGACCGGGCAGGCCGGTGCCGACGGACAGGTAGACGTCCTTGCCGCGGAGTGCTTCGGCATTACGTGACGGATCGTGCTCGACCCACTTGGGATCGGTGTTCTCGCCCCACATGTTGGTTGCATTGCCGCCGTTGGTGGCGACGGTGGCGCGGACCGCATCCTTGAAGTTGGCTTGCGAATTGTCGTAGCAACCGCTCAGGCCTGCGACGCCGGTGTAGAGGCCGGGGTGACGCGTGATCAGGTCCATTGCGGCCTGGGCTCCCATCGAGACACCCGAGATCGCATTGGTGCCGTTACCGGAGAAGCGCGCATCGATCAGCGGCGGCAGCTCCGACGTCAGGAAGGTCTCCCACTTGTTGACGCCCAGCACCGGGTCCGGCACGTTCCAGTCCGTGTAGTAGCTGCTCGATCCACCGACCGGGAGCACGACGTTGACCTGCTTGTCCGCGAAGAAGTCGACGATGTCGGTCTTCTGAGTCCAGGTGCTTTCCTGGTAATCGGATTCCTTGCCCGCACTCACACCGTCGAGCATGTAGAGCGTGGGGCGAGACACCGCCTGCGCGGCCGGAAGAAGAACCTGGACCTGGATGGCGCGGCCCATGGCCGGCGACTCGACCCACACTGCTGCGCGGCGATCGGTCAGCATGTCCACACGATCGATGCGCGCCGCCGCTGCCGGCAGGGACTGAGCTGCAATACCGGGAGCGACACCGCCACCTTCGGAACTGCCGGTACCGGGAAGCGGCTGCGCCCCGGCGAGACCCGACCCCAGCAGCGACACTGCCAGAGCAGTTCCCGCTACTGCCAACAATCGACGGTGCATCTGATTGCCCATCCTCCCCCGGCGCCCCTCACGGGGCGCAACACAAACAACATCCGTCACTCAACGTACCCACCGATATGCGCGCACGCTAAAGCTGTGGGTTCGCTCACAATAGCCGCGCACATGCAGGTACAAAAGTCCGCGTGATCCTTTGTTAGATGTACTCGAGGCAGAACGGTCTACCTGGTCGGATGTACTCGTCGACGCAGCTCCCGCGAGGGCACTCGATGTGACATTCGGTGGACTTTTCGGGGGTCGATGTCACATCGAGTGGACCTCTGGGGCGTCAGTCAGCCGCGGCCGGTCTCGCCCTGCAACTTGTCGATCATTTCCGACGCCTGCGCCTTGTTGAGACCCTCGGGTATTTCCTCGCCCGCTTCCTGCGCAAGAGTGCCCAGGTAGCTCTTCTGTGGGCCGGTCATCGGCTCGTCGCCGGTGACCCAGTCGTCGGGATCCTTCTCGGGGTTCTGGTTGACCTGCTCGTTTTCGCTCATACGTTCGTAGATACGCCGAATCGATGGGTTCCAAACCCATCGGCCTTCCACGGAGTCGCGGGCCGTAGATCACCCGAATGACTTGATTGACAGTTCAACAATTGGTCGAGGATGCTCCACATCACACCCCCTCGATTGGAGTTCCATGAAGACGAAGAACCTGCTGTTCAAGCTCGGCATCAGCGGCGCGATCGCTGCCGCCGCCCTGGTCAGCGCCCCGGTCGTCGCCTCGGCCGATCCGATCACCGATTTCCTCTGCAGCAGTGGTTCGGCCCAGTTCTGCCCGGTGCTCCTTCCTCCGCCTCCGGCCCCACTGGCGGCGCCTGCTCCTGCGCCGCAATCCGCACCCGCCCCCTCCGGCAGGGCATTCCAGTACGAGAACTGCGATGCGGCGCGTGACGCCGGTGCCGATCCGGTCTATCGAGACGAGTACGGCTACGGGCCACATCTCGATCGCGACAACGACGGCATCGGCTGCGAGTAGCGAATTCGCACTTGTGCAGGCAGTAGGCACTGATTTGTCTGCACAAGTGCGATCTCGGCGGGCGGATACGCTCACTCTGTGAGACGACGCCAGCAACCGCCCCTGGCGAAGCGGCACGGTCTCGATCCCGCTCGAATCCGGATGCCCGAGGACGGCACGTGGCGCACTGTTCGCGACTTTCTCACCGCCACCGAGTCACGGATTTCTCCGCACCGGTTCGACGCCATGTTCGCGGCCGGTGACATCGTCGACATGACCGGGCCCATCGCACCGGACGCACCGTACGTTCCCGGCGAGGCGGTCTGGTTCCACCGCGATCTGCCGTCGGAAACCGTTGTGCCGTTCGATATTTCGATCGTGCACCGAGACGATGCACTGCTGGTGATCGACAAGCCGCATTTCCTGCCGACGATCCCCCGCGGCGGGCACATTCTGCAGACCGCTCTCGTGCGGTTACGTCGCGAACTCGATCTGCCGCAGTTGGTGCCCGCTCACCGACTCGACCGCGTCACCGCAGGGTTGGTTCTGTTCGTCGTGGACCCCACTCTTCGCGGCGCGTATCAAACACTGTTCCAGGATCGGAAGGTCCACAAGAAGTACGAGGCGATCGCGCCCTACGACCCGTCGCTGACACTGCCCACCGTCGTCCGTAGCCGAATCGTCTCGGAGAAGGGCCAATTCACCGCTCGCGAGGTGGTCGGTGAACCCAACGCGCACACCACCGTCGAACTTCTGGATCATCGAGACGGGCTCGGTCGCTATCGACTGACTCCGTTGACGGGCCGCACTCATCAGCTGCGACTGCACATGAATTCACTCGGTGTACCCATCCTCGGTGACGACCTCTACCCGACGGCCACCGACCGGGCCGTCGACGATTTCACCGATCCTCTCCAATTACTCGCCAGCTCAATCGAATTCAACGATCCAATCTCGAAGTCTGTCCGACGCTTCGAGACCCGCCTGAGCTTGGAGCGATGGGCGTCGGACAGCAGTCCGTGAGCCCCACGCCACTCCGCTATTCAGGATTCGTTTTTCGTTCGGACTTCACGAGCTCCTTCGTGCGCACCAGGCGCAGGGCGGTGACCAATACGACGCCGCCGATGATGTTGAAGACCACCGTGTAGCCGAACCATTCGATCCAGTCGCGGTAGCCCACATCGGCACCTGCGTGGATGGCTCCGAAGATCAGCAAGGAATCGAGAATCGAGTGGAACAGCTGCAGTCCGGCCAGTAGGAAGCCTGCTGCCATGGCGGCGATGATCCGCGCGACATCGGATGTTGTCCCCTGCTGCATACGGGTCAGCAGCGTCATCGTGCTGCCGCCGAGAACTGCCAGGCAGATCGACTGCAGATCGAGCGGTGCGTCGACGAAATGATGCGCCGCCTCGGACAACACCTCGAGCCACTGCGGAAACGCGTGCGCGATCAACCACATCACCAACCACCCGCCCAGCAAGTTCGCCAGCAGCGTCCCGATCCACAGCTTCGCCAGCTGCAGAGGTGTGCCGTCGCGGGCCACCACCGCGGCGATCGGCATCAGGAAGTCCTCGGTGAACAGCTCGCCATGAGCGAGATAGATCGCCACCAGGCCGATACCGAACGCCAGGCCGGCCAGTAGATGACTGTCGGTCTCGTCCAGCACCGCGAGATACGCCATTACACCCAGCGCAACTTCGAGCCCGCCGAAGAATCCGGTGATCAGCACGGTCCGTACGGTGCGGTGCAATCGCTCGGCACCTTCGGAGACGACGGCGTCGAAACTTTCCTCGAGTTCCTCTTCCAGAGGTCCCTCGTTGTCGCCGTCGTTGCGCCGCGCTTCTTCACTCATTCGCAGGTAGTACCCACTGAGCCGAGATCTACCAACCAGGTCGCGACGGAGCTCGGCTTCGACCGGGACAAATGAAACCGGTCCACCCGGGCGGGTGGACCGGAATCCGAAACGAACATGTGGCGGAGGTAAGTGCATGGCATTCAAACCTGTCGAAGGAGACACGTCGGATGTTGAGCAAGTGGTCTGAGCTGTAGGACTAAGCGGCTGAGCCCTGCCGGTCGCTTTGCTCCATTGCGTCCAGTTCGGCCGAGACGGTATCACGACCAGCATCGAAGGCTGCGAGCATCGGTCTCTCCGCCAACGACAGAGTGATGCGCCATGCAGGCATGCGGACGCCTGCGTTGTCGTAGAGGTAGTCGGTCTTACCTGGGGTCATGAGGGTGTGATCGTCTTCCACCGGGATGCGATAGGCGACGTACCCATGATCGATGAACAGGGCAAACGCATAGCCTCCCTCGAAGCCGCAGATACCTGATCCGTCAGTGAGGTTCCCCCCGGATAGTGGACACCGAGCTAGCAGGACCACAGGTTCCGCTGGAAGGATGTCCTCATGTCCCGCAAACGCAGGTCGTTCACGACCGAGTACAAGGTCGAGGCCGCACGCCGGGTGATCGATTCCGGCCGCACCATCGCCGAGGTCGCCCGTGAACTGGGCATCAACGAAGCTTTGCTCGGACGCTGGGTCGCCGACGAACGCCGCCGTATCGAAGCCGCAGCTGCATCCGGTGATCAGCCGCTGACCGCCGCGGAGCGCTCGGAGCTCTCCCGGCTCCGTAAGCAGGTTTCCGAGCAGGAGAAAGACATCGCGTTCCTGAAAAAAGCGTCCGCGTACTTCGCGGCGAATCAACAAAAGTAGAGCTCTACGCGTTGATGGCCGTGGAGTGCGCGAACTCCGCAGTTCACCGGATGGCACGACTACTGGAAGTGTCGACCTCAGGTTTCTATAAACACCAAGGACGCAGTGTGACAATAAGATTGGGAGAACGGCAGCAACGACGTACAGATCTGGAGGTGAAGATCCTCGACATACACCGTGAGTCGAAAGGGGTGTACGGGTCGCCTCGGATCACCGCTGAACTGCACGACCGCGGCGAGGTGATCGATGACAAGACGGTCGCGAAGATCATGCGCTCACTCGGCATCGTCGGGATCAGCCCGCGCACGTTCAAGGTTCGCACCACCGTGGTCGATCCCTTCGCCTCGTTCCCCGATGATCTCGTGCAACGCCGGTTCGACCAGGGCCGCCTCGATGCGGTGTGGACATCGGACATCACCTACCTGACCTGCGGTGAGGGTGATATGTACCTATGTGCAATCAAGGACGAACACTCGAAGAAGGTCCTGGGTTGGTCGGTGGCGGACCACATGCGCACCGAGCTGGTTCTCGAAGCATTGGACATGGCCGTCGCCGAACGCGGTGGCGATGTCGCCGGCACAATCATGCACTCGGACAGGGGAAGTCAGTACACGGCAGAGATCATGAAGCAGGCGTGCGAACGATATGGGCTGCGGCGCTCGATGGGGGAAACCGGTATATGCTGGGACAATGCCGGCGCGGAGAGCCTGTGGTCGACCTTCAAACACGAGTACTACTACCGCCACACCTTCGCCTATGCCGCTGAATTGATTGCTGCAGTTGACAATTGGATGAATTTCTACAACACTCGCCGTAGGCACTCCACAATCGGGATGCTCAGCCCCGCCAATTACGAACAGTCACTGATCGCGCCTGTCATGGCCGCGTAACCACTGTCCACTTTTCGGGGGAACCTCACAGCTAGGGGTTTCGGGGCCTGATCTTGATCGAGACTTTTGTGTGTTGAGACGTGGGCGCGAAGCCTTGACGCGAGTCAGGATGGCGGTGGCATGATGCTCCGCACCGATCGCAGGGGGGTTCGCGGCGGCGGAACCGCCTCCACGAGCGGCTACGGTGGGCAGTTGGTGTTTCGCATCGATCGACTATCTGGCCGCCCTGCGACGTCGAACATTGCAACGGCATTGGGGTTCGGACCGGCGGTAACTCAGTTTTGATACCGAAGCCCGTCGACGATGACATCGAAGGTCGTGCGGCCCGGCGTATTGAGGTCCGCGACCAGCGAAGGCCCCGCTAGATCGCAGCACGTTCACGGGGCGTGACTTTTTGATCGGCCGGTCATGACTCGCCGACGTTGACGTCCGACTGTGCGTGGGCGGTCACTCGTAGCCGAACTCTGTATAGCTTTCCACCGGTGTGCTCAGACAGTCCATCAGTGCTGCGTCGATCGCCGACCATGTCTCCAGCTTGCTCGGTTGAAAAAGATCAGTCACATCCCATGCCGCGAGGTCGGGGTCGGACAGGTCCACCGCGACACCGTCGGAGAATGTCCGGACGAGGACGACAAGATCTTCCAGTCGCGGGATTCGCTCCGCCGGCAACGCGTTGAAATTCTGGTCGAGGAACTCGGGCTGGGGCGCTTCCGCTCGCACGGGGTCGGCGCTGACCGGGCGGAGACCCGTCGATGGGAGGAGCCCGCCGAGCTGAGTCCGGAGCCCGTCGTGGACGCCGGTGTGGAAGCGGCCGATGTTGTGGGTAAGCCTGGACCAGAAGGGCGGGAGTGCGTCAGCCGGCGCGGGGAGGTAGCCGAAGCAGGCATCGATCTTGCGCACGGGCGAGGAGACAGAGAGTGCGTATACGAGTACAAGGCGCGCGGGAAACTCCCCGCCGGGGTACGCACGGCCGATCAGCACGTCGAGGCCACGACTCCGGATGTCTGCGACAGTGCCGGGAAGCCGGGATGGAAGCGCGGCTTCCCAGAGCTGGAGTGCTGCCCGCACTGCGGCCGGACCCTCCATCTGCGCGGCCGTGATCCAGCCGGGCGGGATGACTGCTGTCTCCTCCGAGGTGAGGTCGGCGGGATCGACGATCTCCAGCCGCTCGAAGGGGCCAGACGTGGGCATCAGCGCCTCGAGCTGGTCGCGGAGTGACATCTCGTTCCTCCTTCTGAGCACCGAATAGGGTTGAAACGCCAGCCTAGCGGCGTACGAGGGACGCCGCGGCGACGAGAAGTTCACGTCCTGACTCCGGGTTCACGTACAGCTGCCCCGGCGAGGACTCCTCCCTCGGCAGGACGATCGCCGTCACTACGTGGGTGTCGTCGAGCCACGAGATGAACCCGTACTGGTCTGCGGCCTTCCCATCCGCAGCGAAGGTCATCGTCCGGGTGCCGGTGTTGTCCGCGTCCGCAATCACGGCTGGCTCGGTGGGGACGGAGATTCCCTCGCCGGCCTCGCCGGTGAAGCTGAACCTGGAGCAATCCGGCGAATCAGCCGGGCGGCGCACTCTCGGCGTCGGCAACTCCTGCGCGGACAGCGTGACGAAGGAACCGGGTAGGGCAACGCTGACAGACTCCACGGCCGTTCCTGCAGGGAGCATCTCGCCGCTCGAGCCCACTTTGCCGCACTCCGGCGGAGAAACTGTCAGCGAGTCCAACGACTGCTGCTGGGTGGCGGCGAAGTCGTCTGCGGTCACGGTCCGACCGTTGTAGTGGAACTCACCGCCAGCAGGAACAGTCCGCTCCAGCTCGGCGAGCCGGCTGATGTCGATCGACACCTCTTCGGGCTCTGATTGGTCGATCTCCTGCTGGGAGCAGCCCGTGAGGAGGAGTGTCAGACCGAGTAAGGACGAAACAAGCCTGGTTCGATGCAGCGCGCTCACGCGGTTCACCTTTCCGATCGAGTGCGAGGGCATGGTCATCCGGTGGCACCTGCGGCGATCCCGCCGATCACGGCACCCGCCCCGAGCACGGGCGCAGCGGGGGCAACGGCGATGCCGAGAGCGATCAGGCCTGCCCCCGCCGCGTACGGGGCTGCCTTTTCCCAGAAGCTGTCGTCGTCCTCGGTCGCAGTGCTGGGCCTCGACGGCGCGGAGCTTCTCGGCGAGTTGGTGTTTGAGGTGACCCGGGGGGCTTCGACCGGCGGCCGGATCGACGATGTCACTGTGGGAGGCGCGATCTCAGGTGAAGGCTGCGCGGGGAGTTGGCTCGGCTCAGTCCACGCAGGGGTGGTGGTGTCGATGCTGGCCGTCCGCTCCGGCGTCCATTCGGGCGAGGCGGGCGCGGCCTGCTGTGGGTAGGGGATCTCCTCGACGGTCGCTGTGACAGTGTCCGTGAGCGCAGGAGGATCTGTCGGCGGCGCGGTGGGAGGGTTGGAGACGCCACTGTCTGCGGAGTCCTCCCGTTCAGGTGGTGAGCTTCGCAGCGAGATCTGGTCGAGGATGTAGCTGGTCGCCTTGGCTTCGCTCTGGCAGAGTTCGACTCGCTCGGCCTCGGTCGGGGTTGGCGAGGGGCCCGATCTCGGACCCTGCCAGTCGTACACCGAGTCGGCCTGTTTCGACCGGTTCCATCCCCGCCGGAGCGGCTTCAAGTTCTCGGGGCTGTGTGCGATCGCGAGTTGGTCCGCCGGTGACAGGCTGGTGAAGCCCGGGGTCTGAACGAGCCGGTTCAGCGAGATCACGTGGTCGGCGTCCCAGGCGACCGAGTCGAACTGGTTCCCGTACGCGCCTCCCGCGATGTCGTCGCGGATCCTGTCGACCGCCGTCCGGTACTCCACTGACCGGGTATTCCTCAATAGCGCGTATGAGGCGCGCTGACTCCGTCAATTCCTGCGCGCTCTGCGGGCGTGGGATTGCGACGGGCCTGCACGCTGCGAGGATGTCGTCGATCGTGATCGAGTCGCCGACGAGTGGAGCTTGAGGGCCGGATTGGTCGATCGGGAGCGGTGCTGGAGTCGCGGTCGGGATGAGGTCAGCCAGCGATGGCAGCGCGGGGAGCGGGACGATGTCTGTGCCGTTGTACTCGGGAAAATTGGTGGGGGCGTTCGATCCCACCCGCTGCTGGGTTGGCGCTGGTGTGGTGGTGGAGATGTCCGGGAGCGCGGGGGCAGGTTTCGGTGCAGTCGGGGTGGGCTCGGGTGTCGCCGATGGATCCCGGCAGATGTAGGGCACTGGCGGCGGAGGCGGAGTACCACCGCCTGGATTCGCGGCAGCCCAGCTCGCTTCCCACGCGGCGTCGTAGGCGGACGTCTCCCGACTGCACCGCTCCGCAGGCGTCTCTGCGGAGGCAATCGGAGCGAGCAGGACAGGTTGAGCGGCGATGATCGCAATGACTGTCGCCGCCGCGAGGAGTAGTCTGAACGTGAGTGATCGCATCGGGTTCCGTTCCAGCGCAGCGGTTTCTGCCGTGCGACGCGGTCGTCACGGCCGGGTGATACGAAAGATCAGAGCCAGGTCGGGTCCGAGTACACGAACAGACTGTTGTCGGCGGTGGGAGTAGACACGGAGAGCTGGGCGTAGGTCCGTACCGTCACGGGGCCGTAGCAAGCGTCGATCTTCACATGGATCGCATCGGCATCGATCGATCCCCGTGATCCTTCGAGGTTCTTCTTCCCCAGCGGAACAGTCGTAATCGTGCCCGGGACGAGCGTCGTCTGAATGCTCGGGCTCACCGACGCGGAGACGCCGAGGTTCGCGCCCGGAATCCCCGAAATGGTGACTCCCGCGGTCGGGCCGATCGAAAATCCCAGCCCTACAGCGAGACCAGATGACACATCTACCTGGCAGCCGATCTGAAGGCCTTGCTCGATGTACCCCGTCTTCACTGGAACCGTTCCCTCGCCTGTAATCCGACCGGTCACCTTCGCTGAGACGAAGCCCTCCCGCGTGAAAGGGGTCGTCGCCAGGTTGGGCACTGAGTCGACGGTGAGCTCGTTCGCGGTCAAGCTGAGGTTCCAGCCATCGTCGGACACGGTCTGCGTGGACTTGTCTGCTAGCTGCACTGGCGCGGCGGAGGCCGTGCCAGTGAGCACCAGCGGGAGAATTGCGACTGCAGTGATCGCACTCAGCCAGGCGCCGCTCGCGGCGAATCGGCGGCGGTTTCTCGTTGTCTGGCTGAATTGCATTGCTATCCCCCGTGATTCGGTCAGTCGAGGCGTACGCCCCGAGATCGACAGGACGGTAACAGCGAGAATCGCAGTACTCAACCGCTGTACCGTTTTCTACAAAATTCAACTACGCTTACGCATGACCGCTGCCATCGGATCGCAGTCACAGAGATTGCTTTATTGCATCAAACCCCTCCAAAAAACTTGCCATACCGCTCAAAACATACCGGGTGCCCGGAAATGACGCGTTAGCGTGTGATAGCGCACACTTATCGAGCGATTGGTGAGGTCAATAACAGTGCGCAGATTTGGTCGGCCACCTGGGTGACCGGCCCCTGTATCAGCGCCTTCGCCAGATGAATAACTCTGACGCGACTACAGAACTGACAGAGCTTGCACGGCAGGCCGCTTGGGGTCTGATGAAGGGTGGCGACTTGGATACGTCGGGGGATGGAAGGACGACTTTGCTTCTGCGGTTGGACATCCTCGACGCTGCAACTCGGGCTGGCATCGTCATCGATCGCGCGGCGCACGGCATCGGCTTGATCTACACGCGCAATGAACTGACGTGACCGGACCAAGACGTCAGGCCGCATGATTCCTCCTCGGCGACCAGGATGCGAATGTCAACGAGACCTACCCCCGCCGGGGCAAGGAGCCGTTTGAGCCCTGCAGTCCGTGCGGCGGGAGCCGTCCCCATTCGAGTCGGAGAACCTGGTTTCAGCACCAAGTTCGACGGTGACGGGGATGGTGTCGGTTGCGAATAGAGGTCAGGTCAACGCGGTGAGTTCGATGTTGTCGACCTGGGACACTTCACCGATGACGACACCGAACCCCGGCTGGTACGCCGATCCCGACCCCTCCAATGCGGGTGGACAACGATACTGGGACGGCGGCCAATGGACCCAACACTCCACCCCCGGCACGCCCCGCCCCACTCCGCCGCTACCCACACCGGGACTGCCCGAGAGCAAAGGCGGCGGCAACCGCGGACTCATGATCGTGCTGGCAATCGCGGCGGTCGTGATTCTCGCAGTCGGCATCGGATCGGTGTTCGGCTCGGACGAGGAGGAGGGCGGCGCTGATCAGGCTTCGGCTCCGTCGTCGGAGTTGCCGGCCGCCACGACACACCACCAACGCAGTTTGAAGATGTCGACGTGGTCGCCGCGGCGACCACGGGGGCATCCATGCGCGCAACTGTGGGGTGGATCAGTCTTGTGAGCATCGACTGGACATGACGTGACAGACTGAATCGTCCCGGGTTTGACGCCGCTTCGTACTTTGTGGAGGACGAAGCACATGTCGAAGCGAGCGGTAGAAATTCGAGCCCGGGCCGCGATCGAGGGTCAAACCCGCAACTAAACGCCCGGTAGAGCGACACGGGGCGGTTGGCAGCGCCTACCAGCCCGACGGTGTGGTCACACGTGACCGCGTGCGGGTTCCAGCTGACACAATATTGAGTTCAGCTGTGGCTGAGGTTATTTCGGATAGTGCGCCGCGGGCTCGGGCGGTCGCGGCGGAAGCGGAGAGGGGCGTGTCCCCGAGCCCCGATCGGCCGACTGAAGTCATCGGCAGGCTTCAGTGGCGCAGCGCCCGGCAAGCGTAGGTAGAGAGCTGGGGTGAGGACGTAGACAGCGCGGGTGCCGTAGCTGGCCCAGACGCGAAGTTCATCAATCATGTTGGTCAGATGCGTTCGAGCCCAGGGTGTGGGCGGTGCGAGCACGATGTGGACCGAGTTGTGCGATCCCGATGCTGCGAGATGACGAACCAGCCGGGGTTCCACAAACCGCCAACCGATGCGCACGCAGCTCGTTTACTCTCGCTACATGCTCCCGCCGCCTGTTCCAAAGCTGTTCTTGAGCCACGCTTACGTCGACCGAGGGAACTTCGAGGGGTCGTTCAACAGAATTCTCCTCACGGGGTGCGGCTTGGACGAAGACCTGATACTGCATACTCCAATCCGTTCGAGCGCGGTCTTAACGGAAGACGACCTGTTCGCCTATCGACGGGAAACCGCGGAGGTGCCGGCGTGAACGAGAGTCCAGCCTTTCCCCCTGTCGATGGCATAGGCAGGCGCATGGACTCGATTCCTCCAGAACAGCCGGCTGGAGTTTCAGCCTCGCCGGTCAAGGTCGGCGTGCGAATCAAGGCCTTAGCGACACACGCAACCAAGACCGTGACGTCGAGAGAGGCCAAAGGTCGCGTCGACACCGCACCGGTTAGTTTATCGTTGCCAACTGCCTTGGCCGAGGCGACGACGACATTCGCCAAGAAGAACTCCGTCTCGTACCCGGATCTCGTCATGGACGCGATCGTGGCGTCGCACGACGAGCTGCATGAGCTCATCGCGAAGGCGAATTCCACAGCGGAGTCAGACGGGTTGTTCGTGCGTACACAGCGTCAGATCGCAGGCCCTCGGTCGATGAGATCGTTCCGAATGCGGCGGGACAACCTCGAGGTGATCGATCAGCTTGCCAAGAAGGTCGCAGCCGAGTCGCGATCGAAGTTGTGCCGAGTAGCGCTGGAGAAGTTTCTCGCGAGCAGCTCTAAGTAGCGCGGAAGACAGACAGCGATGACAAACGAGATGTTCGAGGCGCTGAACGATGTCGCCGAGTCCAGCTGGCATTCGATGGTGCACGGCATCGCCCATGGGATAGGGCCGGGCGAAGAGTCTCTGACCGACACGAACCTCATCAGGTTGGCAGGGCTGCCCTCTACGCGAGTGAAGAAGTTCACGAGGACGGTGGAGGCAACAAACGGTGCGGATTGGGAGTGGTGGATCGGTTCTTCGGAGGAAGAGTTGTGGCTCAAGCTGCGGGTACAGGCGAAGCGCTCGAGTCATGATGGCGTGCGATACGAACAACTGGCTCACCACTCCAAGAATCAGGCCCTCCCGCAGTACGAAACGCTCATTGTTCAGAGCATCGAGGACGGGGCACTTCCGCTCCACGCGTTCTACAACGGATGGCCGACAGACAGGTTCCTGTTTCAGACCAATCATCACGACGTTGTGGCTCTGGCTGACAGAGTCTCACGTGCGGACTACCACCCCAGCGGGGCTTTCTGGAGTGATCTGTCGTGGGGGTGCACACTGCTGCCTACTCAGGTCGTGAAACGAATTTTCGAGGACCCTGCGTCATCTGCTTTCCCTCTCGGGTCGCCTCACGACAACAGCCGCACATTGGACAAGCTCTATGTCCCAAGATATCTGACACATTCGACGCCATGGGCCTACTTGTTCCGGTCGGATACCCCTGGCGCACTTCCAACCTTCGAGGAGGTTCTGCGCAACCTGTACCGGATCCAAGGGGATTCCGGGCGTCCGCCGGACGACGAGTTCGAACGGTTCACATATCGCCATCCGTCACCAGAGGCCGAGCAAGCGGTACACGGGCCCGGCAAAATGCACTTCGAGAAGTCCGCCGCAGTCCTTGAGGAGCGCGAGCGCCGCGCAGCGACCAATAAGGATCTGGCACACGCATATCTCCTGAACGTGGCACCACCGGCGGACTTCGACGCTCTGCTCGGCGAGGAGAGCGATCAACCTTCTGAGCCCACGAATATCGTGCTGACTGAACTCAGCCCCGAGGCGAATTTCTTCATGAACTGACGCCTGCTCCCGTTCGTATGCGGCCCGCGCAGGCGCGCCCCGCCTGTCTACGGAGCCGCGCGCCCTGATGGCCGTCCTGGCGGCCGATGCGGTAGACCGTCGCGCCATAGGCGACTTCTGTGCTTCGCGAGCACCACAGACGACGACACGTACTCGTCCACATCCTCGCCGAGACCCAGTTCGAGTTGGCGCTTCGCAGCGTGTTCTCCCAGTCCGTCGAGGATTCGCCGAAGCACCCGCTGAGCCCTTGAGTATTCGGTGCGAGTCTCGGCATGCCACGCGGCCCGTTCCGCGTTGATACGAGTCCGTAATGCTTTGAGGCGATCCAGCGCACCCGTCGCTTCTTCCGCACGCCGAACTGCATCACCGGCGATTGCTATCCATCTGGTGGCACGGCCGCGGCCCGTTCGTTTCACCAGTTGAGCGTCCACCAAGGCGTCGAGTAGGCGTAGGCAGCCGAACCGACGGGTACCTACGGGGGTGCCCACTGCGGAGGCCAGGTCGTTCGACGCCAGTGGTTCCGACGAACTCAACAAGTGGGTGTAGACCTGCCAGCAGCCGGCACCTAATACGCCCCAGAGCGGCGAGAGTGGGTTCCCGTGGGTGGGGGTCAGGGGGACGGAGGCCCCCAGGATTGTGACGTCATGTTCCGAAGATGACTGTGTAGAGAGCGACTCTGGATCAACGAGCGAATACCGCGAGGCTTCTCGGGGAGCCCTCTGTGCGTAAGGGACGGAGAGGGCGAGTGCTTGCTGTTCGACAAGATCGTCGAGGAGACGTTTGGCTGTGCCGATCGAAGTGATGTTGAGCCACGACATCAGGTCGCGAACCGCGATGGGGCGACTGGTTAGACCATGGCCATCGGTGAAGCGATGCTCGAGGACAGCCAGCATCGCGATGGCTTGAGCAGGCCGATCGGTCCAGGTGCACAGGTGGTCTCGGACGCGGTCAATGACGGCGTGCTCGTCACCGTTCATCGGGGGACGGTGCGCGCGGGCCCGACTCGCGATGGATTCCCAGTGCACACGCGTGCTACCCGGGGCTGTGCCCTCGCGTACGGCGAACTTCTCGAAGACAGGGCAATTGCGGTAGTACCAGCGAGCCATCGTCCAGTCGCGGATTCCGGATTGCCAAAGCAGCCAGGCCGCTTCGGTCGCCCGGTCGGAGCGGGTACCGATCGGAGGGTGGCTCATGAAAAGCTGCCAGTCGGCGTAGCTGAATCGCTTCCTGCGACGCCACGCTCGCGGCGCGACGTCGGTCACGACGATCGATGACATGTCCTGTGCCAGCGTCCGGACAACACGCTCAGTGGCAATTTCGGCCTTCTTGTTCGGCCGTGACCGCGTATGGCCGCCAGCTGCAATAGTGAGTTCAGCTGTGGCTGAGGCGATTTCGGACAGTGCGCTTCGGGCTCTGTCGGCCGCGTCGGCAGCGGAGAGGGGCGTTCCGTCGACGGCGATCGGCCGACAGAAGTCACCGACCGGCTTGAGTGATGCAGCGCCCGGCAAGCGTAGATAGCGTGCTGGAGTGAGGATGTCGACCGCGCGGGTGTCGTAGCCTGCCCAGATTCGCAGTTCGTCGATCATGGTAGTCAGATGGGCTCGAGCCCAGGGTGTGGGCGGCGCGAGCACGATGTGGACCGAGTCGTCCGATCCCGACGCTGCGAGGTGGACCAGGGGCGCGTTCATGGTCTCGGCAGCGTGCAGCACACCGGATGCGACGACGTCGGCGCAGCCGTCGAGGTCGATCGTCAGGAGGTCGGGCCGGATGCGGCCGACGACGGCATGCGCGGCCTGACCCTGACCGAGCGTCTCTGCTTCGGTGATGAGCGCCAGCGGGTTCCCAGCCTTGAGCGACTGCGCAACTTCGGTGCCGTCGCTTGCCAGGGCGAGGGCCCGACCGGGAACGCTGAAGTCCACGATCAGCTTGTAGAGCTCACTCCACCGAACATGCGGGGAGCTGGAGTCGGTGAATGCTTTCGACACGTTGTGATCAGGGATTGCGAACGCATGAGGGCGCGCGCTACCCTGAGACCTGTCCGTCAAGACAGTCCCTTTCGTTGGGGGATGCATAACACCGAGAATCGAGCTGGTTACTCGCTTCTCGCTAGGCTCGATGAACCCCCGGCCGTCCAGCCGGGGGTTCTTCTACTTATAAACTGAGTTGTATTGACGCGGAAGTCATTTCGGACAGTCCTGGATGTGACCAAAATTCTTGGTGGGCGGGGAAATCCGCCATTTCGTACCTGGCCCGACACGCACGGCACCCGGGATCAACCCCTGCGCCAGATAGCGATGGAGCGAGCGCAAGGGAATACCAGTCGTCTCGGCGAAATCCCGCGCGCTCAAGAACCGTGGCGAGTTAGACGAAGCCTCGCCTGCGCCCGACTTGCTTGCGCCTGACTTGCCGCCCGTGCCATCCATGGCGCTACCGTAGGCCGTAGAAATCCATGCCGCAAGGTCGAAACTTCGCTTACACCAGCATTTTTCGTGCCTGAGTTTATTTCAGACAAACTAATTCTACAAAGCTGGCGGGTACGAGCGACAAACTTGGAATCGGCCGATTGCGCAGGTCAGTAGCACTGCCGAATAACTGAGTTGAATAACTATTTTCCCCTGCCGGAGTATTTCGCGGACTATCAGGGAACGGATCTGAAATATTTTGCGGCAGAGGGTACCTAACCGAGCAGTGCCGCCAGTGCGTCTACCTCCGACGCGTCGGTGTGGGCGTAGGTTCGCAGGACTAGCGTTCCGCCATCCGCGTGGCCCAGCCAGGCGGCGACCGCGGACGGTGTGGCTCCCGCAGCGATCAGTCGCGACGCTGCGGTGTGCCGAGCGGCGTGGAGTCTGCGATGGGGCACTCGCGCGTACCGCAGCGCTTCTTTCCACCAGTCGTCCAGCGTCCGGGGTGCCACCGCGCGGCCGTCCCAGTGCGTGAGCACGTGCAGATCTCGGGCCCCAATCCATGCATCGCCGGCTCTCTTTCTGGCGATCTGCTGCCGTTCATGCGTGCCCCTCAGCACTTCCAGCACCGGGGCCGGCAGTTTCAGGGACCGTCGTGCGCGGGCGGTCTTTCCGTTCTTCTGATCAATGGTTTGCCCACTGATTCGAACCCGGGTCCGCGCGGCTACCGTGATTCTCCCTGCATCCAGATCGATTGCACTCCAACGTAACCCGGCAAGCTCCCCGCGCCGCAACCCGATCAACGCCAGGTGCACCATGGGCGCATGGACCACGGCCATGTACTCAGCCGACCGCTGTCCGCCGAACAGCGGCAGATCCACTTTGGAGTGCACCGTCAGCAGCCGCGCATATTCGTCTTCACCGAGTCGGTCCGATAAGTCCAACGCACCCTCGTAGGTTTCGACGTCATCCTTCTTGCGCAACGGCTTCACATATTGAATGAGGTTTTCGCTCAGGACCTTCCGCCGCTCAAGGTCTTTCCACACGGCTTTGGTGCGTGCAAGCATCGGGTTGATCGATGTTCGTTTCCACTTCCGCTCACCCGGCCCGGTGCCCGCTACCAGGTCTTGCACGAGCTGCTCTACCTCTCGGTCGCCAATTGTCCGCACGTCGCGATTGCCGAACCGGTCAACGATTGGTGCCAGCGCCGCCGTGTAAGCCGCGAGAGTAGTCAGATTGATCCGCTGCGACGCAAGCCAACGCTCGACCGCCTCGGACACCTTTACGACTCCAGCCTCGTCGGCGGCAGCCGCCACCGCCTCAGCCGACATAGTCTCTTGCAGCTTGTCGAGGTACTCCCCCGCGTGCGCGGCAGTAGTGAACCGACGCCGAGTCTGCCGTCTAGTGCCGTCAGCCCGCGCCAGACGCACCCGCACCTCGTATCGGATGTCCCCGCTCGGGAGCGCCACTTTATCCACGCCTTTTCGCAACGCCATGTCGCGATCCTACTGAGGACGTGTCACATGTGTGTCATACCGGCGTATGGCCAGGTGCGTCGGTGTCAGGGGCGGTTTGTCGAAACCGCCCCTGACGTGCAGCGGAAGCGGAGGGATTCGAACCCCCGGTGGTTTTACCCACTCTCGCTTTCAAGGCGAGTGCATTGGGCCGCTCTGCCACGCTTCCGTGTGCGATCTTAAACGGCCGGGCGCACCGGGGCCCAATCGCCCCTCATCGCCGCGGTGTGGAGCCGGACGCGTCCATCGCTGCGTCGACCTTCTCGAAGATGTCGCCCAGCACCTCGAGTTCGTGGGGCGAGAGGATGTCGATGAGGTGCTGACGGACGCCGCGGAGGTGAGTGGGTGCCGCCTCCGCCAACCGCCGACGGCCCTCTTCGGTGATCACCGCCAGCACGCCCCTACCGTCGTTGACGCAGGTACTGCGAGTCACCATGTCCTGGAGTTCCATTCGCCTGATCTGATGCGTCAGGCGACTTCTCGAGGACAGGACACCGTCGGCCAACTCACTCATCCTGATGGAGCCGTCGATCGATTCCGACAACATCACCAGAATTCGGTATTCGGCCATCGACAGATCGTGGCGATCCTGCATATCTTTGTTCAATACCCCCATCAATCGCTGCCCGCCGTCCATATAGGCGCGCCATGCTTTCATTTCCGCAGTATCGAGCCACTGCGGGTCCCCCCCGGAACCAACGGCTAGTTCGGCTGTCACCCGTGACATCCTAGGCAAGAAATCTACCGACGAGTAGCTTGCGATGGTTGAATGTTCGATTCGAGTCCGGGACCTAGGGTCGAGTTATGACAGATCCCAACATCGACCCACCTTTCGTTGCCGCAGCCGACAGATACGAGTCCATGGTCTTCCGGCAAGTGGGGTCTCGCGGGCCGAAGCTACCGGCGATCTCGCTGGGGCTGTGGCACAACTTCGGTGACGACGTACCGCTGATGAACCAACGCGCGATCCTGCGTCGCGCATTCGATCTCGGTATCACGCACTTCGACCTGGCCAACAACTACGGCCCGCCGTACGGCAGTGCGGAGAAGAACTTCGGCCGCATCTTCTCCGAGGACTTCGCCGGATATCGCGACGAGCTGATCATTTCCAGCAAGGCCGGCTGGGACATGTGGCCCGGCCCCTACGGCTTCGGTGGCTCCCGCAAATACCTGCTGTCCTCGCTCGAGCAATCGTTGACGCGGATGCGACTCGACCACGTCGACATCTTCTACAGCCACCGACCCGACCACGACACCCCGATCGAAGAGACTGCAGGCGCACTGATCAGCGCTGTCCAGCAGGGTAAAGCGCTGTACGCCGGCATCAGCTCGTACAAGCCCGAGGGCACGCAGAAGATGGCGGACCTTCTCGCCGACGCGGGCGTTCCTCTACTGATCCATCAGCCGAGTTATTCGATGGTCAATCGGTGGATCGAACCCGAACTGCTCGACACCCTCGACGCGGTGGGCGCGGGCGTCATCGCGTTCTCACCTCTGGCCCAGGGCATGCTCACCGACAAGTACCTCGACGGCGTCCCGTCGAATTCGAGAGCAGCGCAGGGCAAATCGCTGAATCCGGACTGGCTCACCGACGACCACGTCGGGCACCTGCGTGCGTTGAACGACATCGCCTCGACCCGCGGCCAATCCCTCGCGCAACTCGCGCTGAGCTGGGCCCTGCGCGACCCGCGTGTGACCTCGGTACTGATCGGCGCATCGAGCGTCGAACAGCTCGAGAACAACGTGGCGGCGTTGAAGAATCTGGACTTCATCGACGCAGAACTCGCCGAGATCGACACGCAAGCCGAGGACTTCGGAATCAATCTCTGGGACCTGTAGGAGTGCCTGCGGCAGTGGGGGCGCACTATGGAGACATGCGTGCCATCACACTGAAAGAGTTCGGCGATCCCGACGTCATGGAATGGACCGAGGTCCCCGACCCCCGTCCCGATCGCGGACAGGTGATCGTCGATGTCTCGGCCACCGCCGTCAATCGAGCCGACCTGATGCAGCGACAGGGAATGTACCCGCCGCCGCCCGGTGCCAGCGACATCCTCGGACTCGAATGCTCGGGCATCATCTCCGAACTCGGTGAGGGTGTCAGCGGCTGGAAGGTCGGCGACAGGGTCTGCGCTCTGTTGGCCGGAGGCGGCTACGCCGAGCAGGTCGCCGTACCCGCCACCCAGCTCTTCCCCATACCGCAGGGCCTCGATCTGCATGTGGCAGCGGCACTTCCGGAAGTGGCCTCGACCGTGTGGTCCAACCTGGTGATGGACGCACACATGCGTTCGGGGCAGGTATTGCTCGTTCACGGCGGCGGCAGCGGAATCGGTACTCACGCAATCCAATTGGCCAAGCAGATGGGCGTCACCGTCGCCGTCACCGCTGGATCGAAGTACAAGTTGGACATGTGCGCAGACCTCGGAGCCGACATCCTGATCGACTACAAGAACCAGGACTTCGTCACCGAGATACGTTCACAGACAAAGGATCACGGTGCCGACCTGATCCTGGACAACATGGGAGCGAAGTACCTCGACCGCAACATCGATGCGTTGGCCATGGACGGCACCGTCGTCACCATCGGCATGCAGGGCGGCGTGAAGGGCGAGCTGAATTTCGGCAAACTCCTCGCCAAACGTGGCTCGGTGCATGCTGCCGGTTTACGCGGCCGACCCGAAACCGGGCCGTCGAGCAAAGCGAACATCGTCGCAGACATGACCGCACACCTGTGGCCCATGATCTCCGAGGGCCTCGTCACCGCCGTCGTACACGCCGAGATCCCGATAACCGAAGCGGCGCAAGGACATCGAATGCTCGACGAGGCCGAGACCATCGGGAAGGTGATCCTGCGAATTCAGTAGCGCGCAGGTCGGCGGTCGTGAGTGGAACCTCGTAGTGGGCTACGAGGCCGGAGTGGAGCCTGCGGAACGACCCGGAGGCACCTCGCGCACGTGCGGCGGAGCCGCTCCGTCAGAGGGCGAGAGCGGACAGCGCTGTGACGAGCTGATCGATCTCGTAGCGGGTGGTGTACGGAGCCAGACCGATGGTGACGGCACCACCCTCGTCGTTGACGCCCAATGCGTCGAGCAACCGACTCCCACCGTGGACTCCGCTGACACTGCCGATTCTGGCCTGCGCGAGTTGCTCGGACACCTTCACCGCCGGCATGCCCTCGACGGTGAAGCTCAGGGTGGGAATGCGCGTCGGCGCATTCCCCAGCACCATGACGTGGTCGAGGGAGTCGAGCGCCTTCATCAGGTAATCGAAAAGGCCGTCGTGGTAGTGCTGCAACGATCCGATCGACAGCTCGAGGCGCTCGCGACGCGTCCCAGTTGCTGCGTCGTCGAGATTGGCCAGGTAGTCGATGGACGAGACGACGCCCGCCAACAACGCGTACTGATGGGCGCTGACCTCGAGCCGCTCGGGCCCCTTGGCCGACGGGTTCAGCGACATCGACGGCAACTGCTCCAGCAGCGTCGGATCGCGGAAGATCAGCGCACCGACCGACGGCCCACCCCACGCGGCGGTGTCGATCGCGACGATGTCGGCCCCGAGTTCCTTGATGTCGACGTGGGCGTAGGGGGCAGCTCCGGCCGCGTCGACCACGATGAGCCCACCGACCTCGTGCACCAGATCCGCCGCGACCCGAACATCGGGCGCACTACCGACGATCGGCGACGCCGCAGTGACCGCGACGAGCCGAGTGGTGGAGGTGATCAGGTCGTCGAACTGCCAGGTGGGCAACTCACACGTATCGATTTCGACCTCGGCCCATCGCACATGCGCGCCGGACCGGCTGGCGACCCGCAGCCACGGTGCGACGTTCGCTTCCTCGTCCAGCCGCGAGAGCACCAGACCGGTTCCCAGCCCCAGCCGCGAGCTCATCGAATCCGCGAGCCAGGACAGCAGCGTCGCGCGATCCGGACCGATGACGACACCGGACGGATAGGCACCGACCAGATCGGCGATCGCGACGCGAGCGGACTCCAGCAGAGCTGCACTGCGCTTGGCCGCGATGTTGCCGGCCGAATGATTGGACGCACTGTGCCGGAACGCGGTGGATACAGCGGTGGACACGCGGTCCGGAATCAGCATGCCCAGCTGAGGGTCGAGATGAATCCACCCGTCACCGAGCGAGGGGATGGAACCTCTCACTCGCGCGACGTCGTAACCCATGCCGGACACTCTAAGCGCCGACCGGTGCAGCATGTGTTCCACGTCCTGTTTCGCCAGGGAACGGTTGCCCACCTCGCACGCTCGATCCTCCCGGCCTCCACTGTTCCAGACGACCGAACCAGGATAATCGCCCCAGACGATCGCGCAACGGCGAGCGACGGGTAAAGATGGATATATGACTCAATCCGAGCCGAACAGCGCACCCGACGACCATGTTGTTGTGATCGGCCCCAATGGAGAACCGCTTGCCCTGAGCCGTGAGGAAGCGACGGCCGCCGCGGCCCGCGCCGCCGGATCCTCCGCGAACGACGGATCGGACGATGGATCGGGCCTGTCGGAGATGGTCGAGCAGCCCGCGAAGGTGATGCGCATCGGCACGATGATCAAGCAGCTTCTCGAGGAGGTGCGCGCCGCTCCGCTCGACGACGCGAGCCGGACGCGGCTGAAGGAGATCCACAAGTCGTCCATCCACGAACTCGAACAGGGCCTCGCACCGGAACTGCGCGACGAGCTCGAGCGCCTGGTACTGCCCTTCGGCGACGACGTGGTCCCCACCGACGCCGAACTGCGCATCGCGCAGGCCCAGCTCGTCGGCTGGCTCGAAGGCCTGTTCCACGGCATCCAGACGGCCCTGTTCGCTCAGCAGATGGCCGCCCGCGCTCAACTCGAACAGATGCGGCAGGGCGCGTTGCCTCCCGGTGTGATGCCCGCACCGGGTGGCGGCCACGGCGGCAGCGGTACCGGCCAGTACCTGTGACACGCTCGGAATGAGCCGAAAAGTCGAATGCAGGTAGTGTCGACCGTCGTGTCGGCACCAGCGAAGGATCCCGAGAGCGAGGCAGGAGACCAGATGCCTGCTCCGGTTTCGGACTCACAGACTTATCGGCGGGCTTTCGGCGACCTCAGAACCGGTTTCAACCAGCGCGAGCTGTGGCTGCACCTCGGCTGGCAGGACATCAAGCAGCGGTATCGCCGGTCGGTGATCGGTCCGTTCTGGATCACCATCGCCACCGGCGTCCAGGCCATCGCCATGGGTCTGCTGTATTCGGTTCTGCTCAACATCGATCTGCGCGAGTTCCTGCCGCACGTCACCGTCGGTCTGATCATCTGGAACCTCATCAGTGCCGCGATTCTCGAAGGCGGAGACGTCTTCGTCGCCAACGAAGGCCTGATCAAACAGCTGCCGAGCGCGCTGAGTGTGCACGTCTATCGACTGGTGTGGCGTCAGCTACTGCTGCTCGGCCACAACATGCTGATCTACGTGATCATCATCGCGATCTTCTGGCCGCCCGGCGGGCTGCACTGGACCGTGATCTTCGCGATGCCGGCGCTCGTGCTGATCCTGCTGAACGCGGTGTGGGTGTCGATCCTGTTCGGCATCATCGCGACCCGCTACCGCGACATCGCCCCTATCCTCGGCAGCTTCGTCACGCTGATGTTCTTCATGACGCCGATCGTGTGGACCACCTCGGGACTCGAGTCGATGGGCGGCGAGGCCGCGAACCGCGCCAAGCTCGTCGAGATCAACCCGCTCTTCCACTACCTCGACATCATCCGGGCCCCCCTGATCGGCGAGGATCAGCAGGCGTACCACTGGTACATCGTGCTCGGCTTCACCGTCGTCGGATGGGCGCTGGCCATCGTCGCACTCAAGAAGTACCGGGCCCGCGTGCCCTACTGGGTTTAGGGGTATTCGAGTTGTCCATCAGTATCAGCACGCACGACGCCTGCGTCGACTTCCCCATCTTCGACGCCAAGACGCGGTCGCTGAAGAAGGCGTTCCTCGGCAAGGCCGGTGGCGCGATCGACCGCAACTCTTCCGATGTCGTCGTCGTGGAGGCTCTCAAGAACATCACGATGAACCTGAAGGACGGCGATCGCGTCGGACTGGTGGGACACAACGGTGCGGGCAAGTCGACGCTGCTGCGTCTGCTCTCGGGCATCTACGAGCCGACGCGAGGCAGCGCGACCATCCGCGGCCGCGTCGCGCCGGTGTTCGATCTGGGCGTCGGTATGGACCCGGAGATCTCCGGCTACGAGAACATCATCATCCGCGGCCTGTTCCTGGGGCAGACCCGCAAGCAGATGCTCGCGAAGATGGACGAGATCGCCGACTTCACCGAACTCGGCGACTACCTCGACATGCCGCTGCGCACCTACTCGACGGGCATGCGGGTGCGCGTCGCGATGGGCGTGGTCACCAGCATCGACCCGGAGATCCTGCTGCTCGACGAGGGCATCGGAGCCGTCGACGCCGAGTTCATGAAGAAGGCTCGGCTGCGACTTCAGGAGCTGGTGAAGCGCTCGGGCATCCTGGTGTTCGCAAGCCACTCCAACGAATTCCTGGCTCAGCTGTGCGACACCGCGATGTGGATCGATCACGGCCAAATTCGCCAGCAGGGCGGCATCGAGGACGTGGTCCGGGCATACGAGGGCAACGACGCGGGCGATCACGTCGCGCAGATCTTGAAGGAAATCGAGCGGGAAGATGCAGCGGGTGCCTGACCGGATCATCGGGGTCATCGTCACGCACAAGCGGCGTGAGTTGTTGGCTCTGTCGCTGGACGTGATCGGTGCGCAGACGCGTCCGCTCGATCACCTGATCGTGGTCGACAACGCCGATGAGCCCGCCGTACGCGAACTGGTGGAATCGATCGACCTGCCGACAACGTATCTCGGCTCGCAGCACAATCTCGGCGGCGCAGGCGGGTTCGCGCTCGGGATTCTGTACGCGCTCTCCCTCGGTGCCGATTGGGTTTTTCTCGCCGACGACGACGGCCGCCCCGAGGGCCCGAAGGTTCTCGAAACCCTCTACGACTGCGCGCTCGCGCATGGACTGGACGAGGTGTCGCCGGTCGTCTGCGACATCGAGGATCCTGATCGCCTGGCGTTCCCGCTACGACGCGGCGTCGAATGGCGTCGGCTGCGGTCCGAGTTGATCGACCCGGCGAACCCGAACGACGATCTCCTCGAAGGCATCGCCTCACTGTTCAACGGTGCCCTGTTCAAGGCGTCGACGATCGATGCGGTGGGCGTGCCGGATCTACGCCTGTTCGTCCGCGGCGACGAGGTGGAAGTGCACCGTCGGTTGCAGCGCTCGGGCCTGAAGTTCGGCACCTGCCTCACCGCCGCCTACGTCCACCCCAACGGAGCCGAGGAGTTCAAGCCGATCCTCGGTGGCCGGATGCACACGCAGTACCCGGAGGACGCGACCAAGCGCTACTTCACGTACCGCAATCGCGGCTACCTGATGTCGCAGCCCGGCATGCGAAAGCTGCTGCCGCAGGAGTGGATTCGCTTCACCTGGTTCTTCCTGATCACCACCCGCAACCCGAAGGGTCTTGCCGAATGGTTCCGGCTGCGCGGGCTGGGGCGTCGGGAACACTTTCGTAGGCCCTGACGCTGCCGCCATGGGGTGCGCGGACCCGCGTGATACCGCTACCGTGTGCCCATGACGGAACCTCGGAAGCTCGCTGATCGCATCAAGTCGTCGGCACGGGAGAAGCTTCAACGAGCGATCGGCGAGGTTCTGGCTCAGCAGACCGCCCAGCTGGCCGAGCAGACCAACGATCAGCAGGCGAAATTGCTCGACGTCCTCGAACGCCAACGGCGTGAGATCGACGATCTGCACGCGTTCATCCGCGGCCTCGAGATGCGGATGCGTCGTGACATCCCGTACGCGTCCGACGTCGAAGCAGCCGCCCAGAGCGCCGAGTTCGCCGAAGAGATGATGCCGCAGGCCCCGACGTTCCTGCGGCCCCACGCGACACTGCGATTCGCGCTAGGCGAGGTCTCCATTCGCGGCATGGCCCTCGAGTTCGGCGTGGCCAGCGGGACGACGCTCGAGATCATCGCCGAGGAATTGAGCTCACGTAAGGACATCACCGTCGTCGCCGGATTCGACGTGTTCTCCGGCCTACCCGAGACCTGGCGCACCGGCTTTCCGAAAGGGCTGTTCGAGCAGGAGAGCATTCCCGAAGTGCCGGGCGCGCAGATCGTTCCCGGACTGTTCGAGGATTCGCTACCGGGCTTTCTGAAGGGTCACCACGAGAAGCTTGCGTTTCTGCATCTGGACGCAGACCTGTACTCGTCGACGGTCACCGTGCTGGATCTGGTGGCCGACCGACTCGCCGTCGGCACCGTCATCGTGTTCGACGAGTACTTCAACTTCCCCGGCTGGCGCAACCACGAGTACAGGGCGTGGACGGAATTCGTCGCTCGCACCGGCACAGAGTTCGACTACCTGGGCTACACCGCCGACAACGAACAGGTCGTCGTCCGCATTCGCACCGCCCCGACAGTCCGCGCGAAATAGCTACTGCCCGTACAGGCGAGCCCAGTTCTCTCGGCTCGTCAGTTCCGGCACTGCTGCGCGGTAGGACGCGGCGACCGTCGGCGTCTCGCTACGCAGGCGCTTGAGCGCCGCCACACCGCGCTTGAACAGCTCGACCGCATGAGCCTTGTTGCGCTTGCGAACTCGAACACCCTCCTGCGAGCGATCGGTGACGATCGCGTGGGAGAACAGCGAGACGTGCCACCAGTGCGCGTCGTCGGCCGAGATCGCAACCGGACCGGGATCGACGGTGCCGCGCCACTGATTGAGTACGCGCTTGGCCAGCACTGCGAATTCCATGCTCTTCTTCGGCGGTGGGCCTGCCGGAGTGATGAACATGTCGGCCGGACGCACCCCGGGAACCTCGTTCGCGTTGTGGCGCTTGGTTTCTCCGTACGCGGCGCGTTCCCGCCGGATGGAACCGGCCGCGTCCATTCCGCCGTCGAGCAAGTATTCAGGTCCGGCCAGGAAGTCCTCGACGGCCTTGATCAGCGTGTAGGCCATGCCGTACTGCATCGACACCAGGTACCGCAGCAGGTCGGTGAACAGCTGCTTGGCGAGCGCGCGGCCGTCGAGTTCGATGTGCAGGGCCGCGGTGATCATGCCGTTGCGCAGGTTGAAGTAGCGGTGCCACTCGTCCCAGTCCTTCCACGCGAAGTCGGCATGCCACACCGCTGCGCCCGGAAGCGTCACGGTCGCGAATCCGTTTGCGCGAGAACGGTATCCGTACTCGATGTCGTCCCACTGGAAGAACAGCGGCAGCGGGTATCCGACCTGCCCGACGATCTCGGACGGGATGAGGCACGACCACCAACCGTTGTAGCCGGCGTCGACTCGGACGTCCTGCTGCCGCTTGCGCTTGAATGCACTCTTGTCCGAGATCGCGTTCTTGACGTGCACTCCGGCTTCGAGCTTCTGCAGGTTCGCCACCTCGGCACCGACATGCACACGATCGGGGTGCAACAGATACAGCATCTGCGCGCCGATGATCGCCGGCTCGACGGTCATGTTGGCGAACGAGTTCATGCGCACGATCGCCTCGGGCTCGCACAGCACGTCGTCGTCCATGAAGATCACGTTGGCCGGGTCGCCGCCCTTGCCCTGCACCTCGTAGAGCCCGCGTGTGAATCCACCTGCGCCGCCGAGGTTGGGCTGAGTGATGTAGACGAGCTTGCTGCCGAGCTCGGCCGCGACGCGCTGGAACTTCTCGCGCGTCTGCACCTGGTCGGTGCCCTGATCGACGACGTAGACGTTGTCGACCCCGAGCAGTGCGATGGGATCGTCGGCCATGGCAGCGACGGTGTTGGCGCAGTCGTCGGCGCGGTTGAACGTGCAGATCACCACCGAGGTGGGACGCAGCTTCTCCGGTGCGGCGACGGTCCATTCCGCGTCCTGCACCGACAACTCGCTCGATGTGGTGGTGAAGCGGACGTACAGCGCACCGCCGTCGAGGAACTGCGTGGTGGCGACGGGAACGGCCAACTGAGTCGACGCATTCGCGGAATCGACCGTCGTACTGGCCATCGTGCGCTCGTGGCCCTTGTAATCCGTGGCCACCAGATCGATCCGACCGGCACCGGCGACGGTCGCCCGGAACACCACCTCGGTGACGGTGGTCCACCGCTGCCAGTAGCTGGCCGGGAACCGTCCGAAGTAGCTGTTGGTGTGCAGCACGCTGCGCTTGGCGATCCGAGCGCCCGTGCGGGTGCGCTCGGCATTGCCCTTGCCGACAGAGCTGTACATATCGGCACTGACCAGGGGCGACGGACCGTCGAACAGCAGTCTCTGGACTGTCAGTTCGGGCTCACCGTCACCGCCGGCAACAGCCGACAAATTCGACGCGGAGCCGAGACGATCGAGAGCAGTGCCGTCCATACCGAGAAGTTTCCCATCCAGTTCGAGTAATGACGCTGTGCGGCCGTGGTGAGAAGAAGACCACTGACCATGGTTGCACAGGCCCATCCCGTTCCGTCCGATGCACGCCGCGCCGAGTTCCTTCGTCCGGTTCGGACAGGAGATCCGACTATGCCCCGCGGTCGATCCTCATGCGGCGCTGGTCGTCGAAACGTGGGCAGTCTCGCGACGGAAAGGGGGGCGACGTCGCCAGGTGACGGCCCGGAGGATCCATTCGAGTGGTCCGTAGCGAAATTTCGACAACCAGATTCGGCTCGACACGGACTGCGTAGCGATCAACACGACTGCAACGCCCATTGCTGGGTACACCGAATCTGCATCGAACAGTCCGAACACCCTGGCGGCCACCAGAACGACGAACGACGCGGAAACGTAATTCGTCAAGGACATCTTGCCGAGTGGATCGAACACCGCTCGCAGCGCAGCACGGATCGGTGCCCATTGCCACGCGAGAGCCAGAATTCCGATGTATGCCAACGCCATTGCCAGGCCTGCTTGCGCACCGGGGAGGGAGAATCGCGGATCGCCTGCCCCCGCCGAGATGTAGGACATCATCAGCGGTATTGCGGCCGCACCCGCCGCGCAGGTCAGAACCAGCCCAGGAACCACAGACTTCTCCATCAGCGCCGGTACTCCCAGCTGCGCAGCACCCGCACCGACCAATACCAACCCCGGCAGCGAGTCGACTCCCCCGCCGAGGAAACCGAAACTCACCACGGTCAAGGCACCGCCGACGACTACGTTGACCGGGGCTGGAGCCCAGACGACCAATGGCAGCACGAGCAGTCCGACGATCGCGTACATGCGGAGAATGTCGCCCGAGTACGCAAACGAGTGCACCACCCCGATCAGTCCGAGTCCGAGCAATCGAAGAACCAGCGGCTGCCATGCACCCACACCGCGGCGTCGGGCACCGTCGGCGATCAGATACATGGAAACGCCGAACAACAGGGTGAAGATCGGGACGAACCTTGATTGAACCGTGTGATCGAGCAGGGCCCGGCCTGTACTCGCCGCGGAAATTTCGGTGATGTCCAGGACATTGACCAGCAAAATCCCGAACAGCGCGAATCCGCGCAGCGAGTCCATGAAGTGATATCGAGTCATGATGAACACTCTTCGGTCTCGGGGGTCGATGCGCATCGACCGAGCGGATGAGTTCGATCGTTCGCTCGGATGATCGTGCACTGTTTCATCGACCGG
This sequence comes from Rhodococcus sp. SBT000017, assembly GCF_003688915.1. Classification (NCBI taxonomy): domain Bacteria; kingdom Bacillati; phylum Actinomycetota; class Actinomycetes; order Mycobacteriales; family Nocardiaceae; genus Rhodococcus; species Rhodococcus sp. SBT000017. Next base: position 3,874,212 of record NZ_REFU01000001.1, on the reverse strand, counting down.
CGGCGAACTGCGGGTCACACGCGTCGACGTTTCGGTTCCCGGACACCTCGAGAGCTACAGTCGAGTGTCTTTGCCCGAACTCACGGAGTTGACCCTTGACCCCCACGGATACACAGATCGCGCGCGCCGCCCTGCCCGACAGCAGGAGAGAGCGCCTCGCGTGGGGAGCAGCGGTCGCTGCAGTCGTCGTCCTCGGTTATCTCCTGGTGCTCAGCGTCGATCCCCGCTTCTTCTACATCGACGACACCGAATCGGGGGCCGTACCCAACTGGCTTCAGCTCGGACGCATCATGCGCGACGGGCATTTCCCCTCGCTGGTGCTCGATCAGTGGATGGCCGGCAACTACCCGGTCGAGGGCCAGGGCGGCCTGTGGAATCCCGTGCAAATGGCGATCAACTACATCTCGCCGTCGATCGACAACCTGGTGCTGCTGGCCACGGTCGTCAAACTCGGCTTCTCGATTCTGTTGGCCTGGGGCGTCTTTCGTGTCGCTCTCGCCTACGGAGCGCGGGCGAACTGGGCTGCGGTGGCGGGCGCGAGCGCACCGTTCGTCGGCTTCACGCTGTTCTTCGAGAACACCTCGTGGGTGACCGCGCTGATGGGCACCGCGTGGATCATGAACGCGTGGGCGAGCTCGGTGTCCTACGCCCGCGGCCGGTCCGGCCCGATCGTGCCGTTCGTCTTCCTCTACCTCGCCATCAGCGTGGGATACGTCCACGCCGCAGTGATGGCCGGAGTGATGATCGGATCCGTCGCGATCGGCGAACGATTGTTCCAGCGGCTGTGGCGTCCGGCGCTGAAGGTGTGCGCGGTCGGTATCGCTGCCGCGGCCTGCGGGGCCGTCACCTTCCTGCCCGGCGTGCTCACGTCCGCTGTCACCTGGCGTAGTGGCGACGAGGGCACGTTCAACGACAACTTCCTGACGGCACCGTGGTCGGAATCGCTTACTGCGAGCATCCCGACGGCGGTGACGAGCATCGAATCCTGGGCGGGTGAGACTACCGAATCGCCGGTCACCTACATCGCCTGGTTCGTGGTGCCCGCGCTGGCGTTCATCGCCTGGCGTCGGGTGCCCGCCGCCCTGCGCGAGCTGGCAGCCCCGCTGATCATGTTGGCGTTCGCCCTGATCTTCACCGCAGGTCCCAGCGACATCGGGCCGATCCGCTGGCCCGCCCGCATCCTGCCGTTCGTCGCCCTCGTCGCGCTGATTCTCGTGGTCACTCTGATCAGCCGGTACGGAACTCTCGACAAGCTGCGGCCCCGGCTGCTCGCGGCCGGTCTGCTGACGCTGGTGCTGCTGCTGCGCGCCGGTTCTTCGGGCCCGGAGATCTTCGGCCGCCACGTGCTCGCTGCGCTCGTGATCCTGCTCGTCGGAGCACTCGCGCTGCTGTTGGCCCACCGTTTCTCCACTCGCGCCACCGCGGCACTGCTGTTGGTGACCATCGCGCCGGTGGCGATGTACCAGGTGGCCACCTACGAACCGCCGTTCGCCAAGTGGTGGCTGCCGGCGTCCCAATCCGAGGCCAAGGCCGAGTTCCCGCGGTGGCAGGGCGCGACGCTGCAGCTCGGCAGCCGCGCACTCACCGAGACCGAAGCCGACGAACCCGACGACCCCCGGCTGCCCTGGCACTCCCAGGTGTACGGCAACTCCGCCAAGATCATGGGCCTGGACTACGTCAACGCCTACACCCCCGTCGGCTATCTCGACTTCGCCAACTTGCTGTGCTTCGAGCACGAGGGATCGACCTGCACGGACGCCTTCCAGCGAGTCTTCGAGATCGAGCCGTACACCGGCCGGACCTATGCCGACCTGATGCAACTCGACCGCATCGTGCTGCAGAAGAACCAGTATCCGCTCGCGAACTCCCGGCCCGCACCCGCAGGCTGGCAGTGGGTGACCGCTCCCACGCCCGAGTCCGCTCGCCAGATCTACGTCCTCGAACGCGTCGACGGGTTGATTCCCGCCACGTCGGGACGCGTCGTCGCGACCGTGAACGCTACGGCCGATCCCCGATCGTCCGATGCGGACTCGGAACACGTCGACGTCAGCGCACCGAACGGCGGCAGCGTCGTGTTCTCGCGTCTGGCCTGGCCCGGCTACACCGCGACGCTGAACGGTGAAGAGCTGCAGACGAAGGGGTTGGCCGACATCTTCCTCTACGTCGACCTGCCGCCCGGCACCGAGAACGCAGATCTGCACATCACCTTCCGGCCGCCGGGCGAACGTCTCGGACTCGCCGCGATGGCGGGCGGGGTGATGCTGCTGGTCGGTCTGGTGGTGCTCGATGTGCGACGACGCAGAAGCCCTGCCGCGCCGGAGTTCGATGGTGACGCCAAGAGCAGTTAGGCTCAGACCTCGTGATGTCCGACGCTGCTGCTGCTGATCCGCACCGCATCTCGATCGTGGTGCCGGTCTACCAAGGTGAGCGGACCCTCAGCGCGTTGATGGACGAGATTCTTCCGCTGACGCAGGTGACGCATACCCCCGTCGGGCGTCCGATGATCGTCGAGGAAGTTCTGCTCGTCTTCGATCACGGACCCGACGATTCCGCTGCGGTGATCAGGCGGCTGACCGCTGCGCATACCTTCGTTCGCGGTGTATGGCTGAGCCGCAATTTCGGTCAGCACCCCGCCACTCTCGCCGGCATGGCGTCGAGCGGCGGCGAATGGATCGTCACGATGGACGAGGACGGCCAGCACGACCCGGCGGCCATCGGCGGCATGCTCGACACCGCCCTCGACCAGCAGTCCACCGTCGTCTACGCCAAGCCGACCAACGTCGCACCGCATGGACTGTGGCGCAATACCGCCTCTCGCGGCGCAAAATGGTTGATCGCCAAGGCCCTGGCCGGGGACAACACCGTCGACTATCAGAGCTACCGCCTGGTGCTCGGCGAGGTCGGTCGCTCCGTCGCCGCCTACGCCGGTTCCGAGGCGTACCTGGACATCGCACTCGGGTGGATAGCGGGCGACGTCACGACCAGCCCGGTGGCGTTGCGCGAAGAGGTGGACCGTCGATCGGGCTACCGACTGCGCACCTTGCTCTCGCACTTCTGGCGGATGGTGCTCTCGAGCGGCACCAAGGGCCTGCGGCTGGTCAGCTTCATCGGCATCGCCTTCGCGGTACTCGGCCTGATTCTGGTGGCCTACGTGCTGGTGTCGTACTTCGTCTTCGATTCGGGTGCCGAGGTGCGAGGCTGGGCGTCGACGATGGTGATTCTGTTGTTCGGCTTCGGGGCAACACTGTTCTCCCTCGGTGTGGTGGCCGAGTACGTGGGCGTCAACGTCAAGACCGCCATGGGCAAACCGCCGTACCTGATCGTCACCGATCCGGGGAACGGCCCGCTCGGTCGTACCGCGCCATCGACCGAACCTGCACCGCCGGCGTGACCGCGACGCACACGTGGATCGTCGGCAGCGGCGGACTACTCGGCGCTGCGGTGACCAGGGAGGCCGGACGTCGCGGACATCGGGTGCACACCAGCACCATCCCGTGGGCGGACACAGCCTCTGCCGAACAGGCTCTGCTGCAGCGCTGTTCGGAATTCTTCGATTCCTTCTCCAACGGCACCTGGAACGTGATCTGGGCCGCGGGCGCGGGCGTGAACGGAACCAGCGCAGCGCAGTTCGCCGAAGAGAACGGTTTGATCCGAACCGTTCTGGCGCGCATCGAGGCTGTCGCCGCCGACCGCGCGGGCACCGGAACCGTGTTCCTCGCCTCGTCCGCCGGTGGCGTCTACGCGGGCGCGACCGGAGCCCCGCATCACGAAGGAACGAACCCGGTTCCGTTGGGCGACTACGGCTTCGCGAAGCTGCAGTCCGAGGCCATCGCGACCGAGTTCGGTGAACGCACCGGCATCAATGTGGCCATCGGTCGGTTCGCGAATCTGTACGGGCCTGGGCAGAACCTCGCGAAACCGCAGGGCCTCATCTCGCACCTGTGCCGCGGATACCTCATGGCCTCCCCCGTCTCCATCTACGTGCCGATGGACACGTTGCGCGACTACCTCTACGTGTCCGACGCGGCCGAGATGGTTGCCGACACCCTCGCAATGTCGGCCACGCGACGACTCTCGCCGACGATCAAGATCTTCGCCTCCGGTGAGGCCGTCACCATCGGCTCGATCCTCGGAGCGTGCCGGACGGTGTTCCGCCGTCGACCGAACGTGGTGCTGGCGGCGTCCCCACTCGCGGTGTTCCAAGGTCGCGATCTACGGCTTCGGTCGACGGTCTGGCCGCAGATCGATCGTCGAACGCACCGAACGTTGCCCGCAGGCATCGCCTCCACCCTGTTCGCGACGCGTCAGGCATTGGGGGCCGGTCGATGACCGAACCACAAACCCCTGCTCCCCCGGCAGGCATGAACGGCGCGCCGGGGCCGCTGATGCGCATCGTCAAGAATCAGAAGATCGCGTTCCTGCTCGTCGGCGGCGTCAACACCGCATTGGGTACCGCCTGGTTCATCCTGTGGCAGTTGTTGATCGGTGAGCAGTACGGCTACCACGCCGCGATCGTGCTCGGCTATCTCTGCAACGTGCTGTGCGCGTTCGCGATGTACCGGTACCTGGTGTTCCGTGTGCGGGGGCACTTCCTACGCGACCTGATGCGGTTCTTCGTCGTGAACTTCGGCGCGTTCGTCGCCAACATCTCACTGATGACGATCGCCGTCTCCGTCTTCCACTTCCCGCCCATTCCTTCACAATTGGTCGTCACATCAGTGATGGCAGTCGTCAGCTTCTTCGGCTACCGCGACTTCTCGTTTCGCAGAAAGAGCCAGGCCCCCACATCATGACGCCCCGTGTTTCCGTAGTCGTTCCCGCGTACAACAACGCCGAGTATCTGGCCGAGACCATCGATTCGATTCTCGCCCAGACGTTCACGGACTTCGAGCTGGTCATCGCCGACCATTCGTCGACCGACGGAACCCTCGCCGTCGCACAGAAGTTCGACGACCCACGGATCCGCCTCCTGACCACCCCGACCGGCGGCGGCGCGCAAGCCAACTGGAATCGCGTGACCGCCGAGGCCACGGGAGAATTGATCAAACTCGTGTGCGGCGACGACACCATCGCGCCCACCGCGTTGGCCATCCAGGTGCAGGCGTTCGACGACAACCCGTCCGCCGTTCTGGTCGCCTCGCAGCGGACGCTGATCGACGCCTACGGCAAGACCGTCATCGCCGCCCGCGGGCTCGGCGGTCTCCACGGCACGGTCTCGGGCCGAGTCGCCGCCCGAACCGCAGTTCGGGCCGGTGCCAACATCTTCGGCGAACCCGGCGGCGTCATGATGAAGCTCGCGGAACTCCGCGAGATCGGACTGTGGGACAACAGTCATCCCTACCTGATCGACCAGGCCACCTTCATCGCAGTCGCCCTTCGCGGTGATATCGTGGCCATCCCACAGCCATTGGCGTCGTTCCGCATCAACTCGGGGCAGTGGAGCGTGGAACTGGCGACACAGCAGGCACGTCAGGCCGCGGACTTCCACCGCTCACTGCAGGCCAGTGACCCGAGCCTGTTGTCCGACAACGACGTTCGCATCGGCAACGCCAAGGCGCTGATGACGTCGTTCATGCGTCGCGCGGTGTATCTGCTGCTGCGCCATCGGATGTCGCGCAGTAGCTAGTGTCGCGCGGCGGCCTCGAGACCCCGCAACCTGTCCGACGGCGATCGACGCGGGCAGCTGGTGCACTTGCCTGCTCCGCCCGTCTCGTAGAGCAGGCAGCACGAGCAACGCTGCGTGAAACGTCGTCCACCGACGTCGACGAAGCGCGGCTTCGGAAGCGTTGCAGCCATCTCCCCGATCAGCCATGCTGCGAAGTCACTGCCGAGTGCCTGATCACCCAGCGCCACAGCCACATCCACGCTTCGATTGGCGATCGAATCCGAGGCGATTGCCCACAGCGCTTGCCTGCGCGCCCCCGACGCCGCCGCCAACGCGTCGACGATGCCGGTGAACGTCTCGGTCAGTGCCTCGGGCAATGCCGAGACCTCGATAACTCTGTCCGACACCGTTCCGCCCAGGTATCCGTCCGGCCGCAGGAAGCAACGCGCACCATACAGTCGTGGATCTGCCGACTCACCCGTGACCATCGCTGCGGCGATGGCAACGAACGCGATCGTCGAGCTGGCCGAATACCACCACAGAGTCCCGTTGACTCGCGCGTCGGTGCGCTGCCACCGGCGGCCGGTGTCGTCGACTCGCGCCCGCAACCACTCGCCGTCGAGCATGACCGTCGCACTGAGATCGAACGGCCCGTCGAGGTACTGCTGAACACTCGGAACTCGCTGCGCTGCAAGCGCGTAGATGTTCATGCCAACCCGTGAATGTCGATGGTGGGCGGCGGTCCTGTACGGACGGTCGCGCGAATGCCGAACACGTCGGCGAGCAACCGATCATCGAGAACATCGGTGGTCGGTCCCGACGCCACCACGGCTCCACCGTCCAGGACAGCCAGACTGTGGCAATACTGCACCGCCAGCCGCAGATCGTGCACGGTCACGACGATGGCCAACCCATCCGCGGCCAGGTCGCGAACCGCATTCATCACGATCAACTGCTGCCGTAGGTCGAGATGGTTGGTCGGCTCGTCGAGCAACAGTATCTGCGGCCGCTGCGCCAGGGCGCGCGCGATGGACACCCGCTGCCGCTCACCGCCGGAGAGTGACCCGACGTCGCGACTCTCCAACGCGAGCAGATCGACGCGGCCCATACTTGCGGTGACGATGTCGTCGTCGGACGAGGTAGGGCGGTCGAACCAACCGCGGTGCGGCACGCGGCCGAGCGCTACGGATTCGCGGACGGTCAGACCGACCGAGGCCTGCGGCTCCTGGGTTCCGACGCCGACAGTCCGCGACAGCTCCGATCGCTTCATGGTGTGCGCATCGACGCCGTCGACGAGAACTGTTCCGGCAGAGGGAGTCAGAGCTCGATAGCAACACCGCAGTGCTGTCGTCTTCCCGGACCCGTTCGGGCCGACGAGACCGAGCACCTCACCGGGAGCAACGTCGAAGTTCACACTGCGCAGTACCTCTCGCGACCCGAATCGCGTGGACAACTCCCGCACGGACAACCGCATCAGATCTCCCGTGCGTAGCGGCGATACAGCATGAACACGAAGATCGGTGCGCCGACGAGCGCGGTGATCACTCCTACCGGAACCTCGGTGCTCTGCGTGATCGAGCGTGCGAGCGTGTCGGCACCGACGAGGGCTATCGCACCGAACAACGCCGCCACGGGCAGCAGCCTGACGGCACGGGAGCCGACGACGTATCCGGCGAGGTGCGGCACCAGCAGTCCGACGAATCCGATTCCGCCACTGACCGATACAGCTGCACCCGCCAGCAGGGAGATGGCCAGCAGTTGCAACATCCTGAACCGGCGTACGTTCATCCCCAGCGCGGCCGCTCCGTCGTCCCCTGTCTTGAGCAGGTCCATCCTGGGCGCGCTGATCGAGACGAGTAGTCCCACACCGATCAACGCCAGCACGGGGAACACGAGAGTCGACCAGCGGGCATCACCGAAACCACCCGCGAGCCAATGCAGTACACCGCTCAGGCTTCGCTCGTCCGCGAACACGAGCAGCGTCAAGGTGATGAGAGCGGTGAACACGCTGCCCACTGCGACACCGACCAGGACGATCGCCGTCGAGTGTGGGTATCGACCGCCGATCGCGAGCGCCAAGAACAACGGGATCAGCGCACCGACGAACGCGGCCGCAGGCACGGTGAACGCGCCGAGTGCACCCGCGCCGATGCCGAGCGTCATCACCATCACGACACCGAAACCTGCACCCGAGGACACGCCGAGCAGGTACGGATCGGCCAACGGATTTCGCGTAACCGCCTGCGCGACACCGCCGGCGAGGGCGAGGGACGCACCGACCACCGCGGCGGTCAACGACCGTGGAAGCCGCGAATCGACGACGATCACCGCACGCGCCTCGGTCCACCACGACTCGAACGCGCCTGGCACGAGACGGTGCGCGACGATGGCCCACACGTCGCCCATGGGGATTCTCACCGACCCGAACGAGACGGCCGCCGCAATGGATGCGAGCAACGCTGCCGACGACAGGAGCAGGATCACGGCGTAGCCGGTGCGCGACGATCGCGTGCTCCGGACTGCGACGACGGCGGGTCTGTCCAATAGCGCGCTCATCAGAAGCGCTCGGGATGCAGTGCGCGCGCAATGGTCTCGGCGCTTCCGACGAGCCGCGGACTCTGGAAGAAGTCGTCGAGCGGAACGACCACGAAGTTGGCTTGCTGCACCGCCGGCGTCGTCGCCATGATCGGCTGGCTCTTCAAGAAGTCGATCTTGCCCTGCGCGGACGTATCGCCGTAGTCGAGAACCACGATGGCCTCGGGGGCCCGTTCGCCGACGAGTTCCCACGTCGTACCCAGGTACGGCCGGTCTCCCTCTACGAAGATGTTCTCGGCTCGGGCGTGATCGGCGATGAGTTGCCCGACGCCCACGCCCCCGACTGTCGTGGGCTCGCTCTCGCCCGAGTCGTAGAAGAACGTGGATACGGGGGCGACGCCGGCGAGCGCGTCGTCGATCTCGGCGAGCCCGCTGATCACGCCGTAGGTGATGCCCCGCGCCGCGTCGGCAACACCCAGGATGTCGCCCAGTTGCGCGTAGTCCGTCTCCAGCATGCCGATATCGGCGAGACCTGTGCCGCAATATTCGGAGAACAGGAACGTCGGGATGTCGAGCTCGGCGAACGACGCGCGCGAGCGACCTTCCTTGTCGTCGAACGCGCTGCGCATGCCGCCGACGACGAGATCCGGGTCCAGGTCGAGGATCTGCTCCTTGGTCGGATACTCGTCGGCGAGGCCGTCTATCGACGCGAACTCGTCGGCCGTCTCCGGCGTCGGAACGGCATTGCGATACCCCATCCCGACGATCCGATCCGCAACGCCCATCTCGATGAGGACCTCGGTGACGTGGTCGTTCATCGAAACGATGCGCTGAGGCGGGGCATCGAACCGCTGCACGATGTCGCAGTTCGTCACCTCGACGGGCTGATCGAACGATGCTGTCTGCGCTGCATCGGCGGGGGCGTCACCGCGGGAGCACCCGGCGAGCAGGACAGCCGCGGAGAGAACGGCGATGTAGGCGGAGCGTGACATGAGGACCTCACTTGGAGCTCAGAGCCACGAAATGAAAGTCGGGTGCGCAGCACGAAGCAGCCACGCGCAGGACTGCCGATTCGTAGACCACGACGAGTAGGTGTGTCGCACACCGGTCGCTGGGTAATCGGGCTCGCCACCTGTGTCGGTGGCCCACCGTTGCGGGTCAGCGCCGGATTTCGACCGGCTTCCCCCATTGCGACTGGCTTGCTTGTGTTCGCCTCGCAGTATGCATCACCGTGTCGAACCCGTGTGAGCGCGCCTCCCGTGTCGGTCAGGGCAGTACGGACTCTTTCGCCGCGTAGACGGCCTCGGTGGCGTCTTTCTGCGGTCGCCACCACTGTTCGTTGTCGCGATACCAGCCGATGGTGGCTTTCAGGCCGGCGCGGAAGTCGACATAGGTTGGCGTCCAACCCAATTCGGTACGCAGCTTGGTCGAGTCGATGGCATAGCGCAGGTCGTGGCCGGGGCGGTCGGTGACGAAATCGAAGGCGTCGGGCGCGTTGCCGGTTTCCTCAAGGATCGCTTCGAGGACGGTGCGGTTGTTCGCCTCGCCGTCTGCTCCGATGAGGTAGGTCTCGCCGATGCGTCCGCCGTCGATGATGGCCCAGACGGCGCTGTTGTGATCGTCGACGTGGATCCAGTCGCGCACGTTCTGACCTGCCCCGTAGAGCTTGGGGCGGGAGCCGCTGAGGATGTTGGTGATCTGGCGTGGGATGAACTTTTCCACGTGCTGGTACGGGCCGTAGTTGTTCGAGCAGTTGGAGATGGTGGACCGGACGCCGAACGAGCGGGTCCAGGCGCGCACCAGCAGATCACTCGAGGCCTTGGTCGACGAGTACGGGCTCGACGGGTTGTACGGGGTCGATTCGGTGAACCGCGCCGGGTCGTCGAGTTCGAGATCGCCGTAGACCTCGTCGGTGGAGATGTGGTGGTAGCGGACGTCGTGTTCGCGGACCGCGTTGAGCAGGGTGGTGGTGCCGATGACGTTGGTGTGTACGAACGGCCACGGGTCGGTCAACGAGTTGTCGTTGTGGGATTCGGCGGCGAAGTGCACGACCAGATCCGTTTCGCGAACGAGGCGGTCGACGAGGTCGGCGTCGGCGATGTCTCCGTGGACGAAGTCGATGCGATCGGCCACCGGGTCGAGGGAGGCCTTGTTGCCTGCGTAGGTGAGCTTGTCGAGCACGGTGACCTGGGAGTCGGGGCGCTGCGCGAGGGTCTGATGTACGAAGTTCGCGCCGATGAACCCGGCCCCACCCGTGACGAGAATTCTCATGAACAGGCACTTTACCGGCGGAGGCTCGTGCGGGCTGTTCATGTCTTGGTCCACAGGCCACTCCGGTGAGGGTGCCGCTGCACGGAATGCTCCACTCGACGCCCCGGCGGGGAGGTTCCCGGCGATGAGACATTCGAGTGGAGTGAAAGTTGCCCTTTCGAATCCCGTACGCGTTGGAACAGCACAACCGAGCGGGTGATCGGAGGGTCTGGAAGACTTCGCGGTCATGCGGGGAATCATTCTGGCGGGCGGCACGGGCTCGCGTCTTCATCCGATCACGATGGGCGTCAGCAAGCAGCTGGTCCCGGTCTACGACAAACCGATGATCTACTACCCGCTCTCGACACTGATCCTGGCCGGGATCCGCGAGATCCTCATCATCACCACACCCCAGGACGCCGACCAATTCACCCGCCTGCTCGGCGACGGCTCCCAATTCGGCATCGAACTGACCTACAAAGTCCAACACGAGCCGAACGGCCTCGCCCAAGCATTCGTGTTGGGTGCCGAACACATCGGCACCGACTCCGCGGCATTGGTGTTGGGCGACAACATCTTCTACGGACCCGGCCTGGGCACCCAACTGTCCCGCTTCGACACCATCGACGGCGGAGCCGTATTCGCGTACGAGGTCTCCGACCCCACCGCCTACGGCGTCATCGAATTCGATGCGAACCGAAAAGCCATCTCCCTCGAAGAAAAACCCGCCGCCCCGAAATCGAACTACGCCGTCCCGGGCCTGTACTTCTACGACAACGACGTCATCGCCATCGCCCGCGACCTCGAGCCGTCCGCCCGCGGGGAGTACGAGATCACCGACGTCAACCGCCACTACCTCGACGCCGGCCGCCTCCAGGTCGAAGTCCTGCCGCGCGGTACTGCCTGGCTCGACACCGGCACCTTCGACTCCCTCCTCGACGCCTCGAACTACGTCCGCACGATCGAGCAACGCCAAGGATTGAAGATCGGGTCCCCCGAAGAGGTGGCGTGGCGACGCGGATTCATCACCGACGACGAACTCCGCGCCCGGGCGGAGACACTCGTCAAGTCCGGGTACGGCACCTACCTGCTCGATCTGATCGACCGAGGGAACCGATGACCTTTCGTGAGCTGAGCATCGCCGGTGCCTACGAGTACACCCCACGTCAGTTCGGTGACGATCGCGGTGTGTTCTTCGAATGGTTCAAAGCCAGCCTCTTCGAGGAGACGACCGGGCGGTCGCTGGACCTGTTGCAGGCGAACTGCTCGGTCTCCGCCGCCGGGGTCCTGCGCGGGATTCACTTCACCACCAACCCGCCCGGGCAGGCGAAATACGTCACCTGCGCCCGCGGAGCGTTCCTCGATGTCATCGTCGATCTGCGGGTCGGGTCACCGACGTTCGGGCAGTGGGATTCGGTTCTGATCGACGACATCGACCGCAAAGCGGTCTTCTTGTCCGAAGGACTCGGCCACGCGATCCTCTCCCTCGAGGACAACTCGACCGTGATGTACCTGTGCAGCCTCGAGTACACCCCGGCCCTGGACCGCGACATCAACCCCCTCGACCCGGCCCTGGGCATCGACTGGCCCACCACCGCCCGCGACGGCTCACCGTTGACCTACGAACTCTCCGACAAAGACAAAGCCGCCCCCACCCTCGCCGAAGCCCTCGAACGAGGAGACCTGCCGGACTTGTCGTGAGCGGGGGACGAGGCGGCCACCCCAGATCGGGCAAACGCGCTCGCATTCGTCAGGCGCGCGCAGAATCGCCCCTGACCGCTGACGAGAATGCGCGCGTTCAGCAAGTGCGCGCGCGTTTGCGAAACCCTGGGGCGAACCCGCGCTTGCGAACCCGGGGGCGAACCCGGGGGCGAACCCGGAGGCTCAGCGGATCTTGAAGATCACGAATCGCTGAACGAGGAAGTTGATGACCGTCGCCGTGCCCTGTGCGATGACGAAGGCCACGTTGGCGTACCAGAAGCCGTCGGGAAGAGCCTGGTAGAGCCAGGTGTAGATGCCGACCTGGACGGCGAAGGTGACGCCGTACAGCGCGACGACGGCGAAGAACCTGGCCCGTGACGGAGCCGCGTTGAAGGTCCAGCGGCGGTTGATCAGATAGGCCGTCGTCGTTCCGAGTACGAAGCCGATCGCCTTGGCCAGCGTCACACCGACGCCGAACACGAAATGCAGGATCAGGTTGACGCCCTGGTCGACGATCGCCGACAGCACACCCGTCGCCAGGAACCGCAGCACCTGCGTCTTGAGATCGAGGGCTGCGTCGGCGATGTTCTCGGTCAGCGGCAGCTCGACGGGCAGCGGGACGTGATGCTGCAACTCTTCGTCCTGGGGCGACCAGTCGTCGTCCGTCGAGCCTTCTTCTGCGGAGCGGTCGGGGGTGGACACGAGGACTGACACTAGCCGCTGCTGCGGTGCGGGTACCCTCTTGAGCGATGTCCACGACAGCCGACGACGCACTCTTCCCCCTGGAACCACAGGCCGGGAACACTGCGCCGCTACCCACGCAGACCCGCACAATCTCCGGATTCGGCCGCACCGCGCGCTCGACCGGGGAGGTGCTCGCCACCTCCGACCCCGAGCTCATCGCGAACGCGGTCAAGCAGGTCGCCGAGCAGAACGACTCCAAGCCGTCCTACCTGCGACGCGGTGTCATCCCTCGCGGCCTCGGCCGCTCCTACGGTGACAACGCGCAGAACTCCGGCGGCCTCGTCATCGACATGACGGCACTGAACCGCATCTACAGCATCGACACGTCGACGCGCATCGTCGATCTCGACGGTGGCGTCAGCCTCGACCAGCTGATGCGGGCGGCGTTGCCGTTCGGACTGTGGGTACCGGTGCTGCCGGGTACGCGCCAGGTCACGATCGGTGGTGCCATCGGCTGCGACATCCACGGCAAGAACCATCACAGCGCGGGTAGCTTCGGCAACCACGTCCGCTCGATGGAGCTGCTCACTGCAGACGGTCAGATCCGCCACCTGACGCCGTCGGGCAAGAACGCCAAACTCTTCTGGGCGACGGTCGGAGGCAACGGCCTGACCGGCATCATCCTGCGCGCGACGATCGAGATGACGCCGACGGAAACGGCCTACTTCATCAATGACGGCATCCGCACCGAGAGCCTCAACGAGACCGTCGCCGCTCACCAGGACGGAACCGAGGACAACTACACGTACTCGAGCGCGTGGTTCGACGTCATGAGCGGCCCGCCCAAGCTCGGCCGCGCGACGATCACTCGCGGCTCGCTGGCAAAGTTCGACGAACTTCCCGCGAAGCTGCAGAAGGATCCGCTCAAGTTCGACGCACCTCAGCTGTTGACGGTGCCGGACGTCTTTCCGATCAGCGGCTTGAACAAGCTGTCGATGAGCATGATCGGCGAGGCCTACTATCGAATGGGCGGTAACTACACCGGCAAGGTGCAGAACCTCACGCAGTTCTACCACCCACTCGACCTCGTCGGTGAGTGGAACAGGGGCTACGGCCCCAAGGGATTTCTGCAGTATCAGTTCCTCGTTCCGACCGAGGCGCTCGAAGAGTTCAAGGACATCATCCGGTTCATCCAGCGTTCGGGCCAGTACTCGGCACTGAACGTCTTCAAGCTGTTCGGGCCGGGAAACAAAGCGCCGCTGAGCTTTCCGATGGCCGGTTGGAACGTAGCGATGGACTTCCCGATCAAGGCAGGTCTCAACGAGATGGTCCGCGAGCTCGACAAGCGCGTCCTCGAGTTCGGTGGTCGTCTCTACACCGCGAAGGACTCGCGCACCGACGCCGAGACCTTCCACTCGATGTACCCGCGGATCGACGAATGGATCAAGGTTCGCCGATCCGTTGACCCCACAGGCGTTTTCGCCTCCGATATGGCAAGAAGGTTGGAACTGCTGTGACGATAGATGCCGTCGGTAACCCCCAGACGATTCTGGTTCTGGGTGGCACCAGCGAGATCGGTCTCGCGATCACCGAGGAGTACCTGTCGAAGTCACCGGCACGTGTCATCCTCGCCGCGCTGCCGAACGATCCGCTTCGCGAGAGCGCCGTCGCACAGCTGACGGCCAAGGGCGCGAAGGCCGTCGACGTCATCGACTTCGATGCACTCGACACCGCCTCGCACCCGAAGGTCATCGACGCCGCCTGGGCCAAGGGTGACGTCGACGTCGCCATCGTCGCCTTCGCCGTCGACTTCGATGCCGAGCAGCTCTGGCAGGACCAGCGCAAGGCCGTCCTCGCCGCGAACATCAACTACACCGCCTCCGTCTCGGTCGGCGTGTTGCTGGGCGAGAAGATGAAGGCGCAGGCCTACGGCCGCATCATCGTCATGTCCTCGGTGGCAGGCGAGCGGGTTCGCCGCTCCAACTTCGTCTACGGCTCCACCAAGGCAGGACTCGACGGGTTCTACCTCGGACTCGGAGAAGCGTTGCGCGAGTTCGGACCTCGGGTCACCGTGGTTCGCCCGGGTATGGTGCGCACCAAGTTCAGCGCGCACGTCAAGGAAGCCCCGATGACGGTCGACAAGGAGGTCATCGCGAAGCTCGCGGTGAACGCGTCGCGCAAGGGCACTCCGCTCATCTGGACTCCCGCGCCCTGGCGTCTGGTGATGATGGTGCTGCGGCACGTACCGCGGCCGATCTTCCGCAAGCTGCCCATCTGATTTCGATGACAATCGGGGTTGCACCGGCTCGGAGAACCGCCTCTGCCGTCGGCGAGATCGCTGCCGGTGTTCTTGTCGCCGTCGTGGTGGCGGCGGTCGGGTTGTACGCTTTCTCACTGGTTCAGTGGCCTGCGTTCAACTCGTCCAACGTCACTCGCGCCATCACGACGCTCGGCCAGGTGGTTGCGGCAGCACTGTTCGCCACGTCGATCTACCTGTACCGGATTCACAAGTGGCCGTGGATCGCTCGGCTCGCGGCGTGGATCGGGCTGAGCGGATTCGTCACCGTCACCCTCGGGATGCCGCTGGCTGCAACCAAGCTCTACTTGTTCGGCATCTCCGTCGACCAGGAGTTTCGCACCGAATACCTGACGCGGCTGACCGATTCGGCGTCGTTGCGCGACATGACGTACGCCGACATTCCGCCGTTCTACCCCGCAGGCTGGTTCTGGCTCGGCGGACGCGTGGGCAACATCCTGGGCATGGACGGCTGGGAAGTGTTCAAGCCCTACGCAATCGGGCTGCTAGCCGTTACCGCCGTCGTGTCATTCGTGCTGTGGAAGGCCCTCATCCGAGCCGACTGGGCCGTCGCCGTCAGCGCCGTCACCACCGCACTCGTCGTCGCCCACGCCTCCCCCGAGGCATACAGCGCCGTGATCGTGATGCTCTTCGCTCCGGCACTGGTCCTCGCGTGGGGAGCGCTGCACCGCACTGCATCGGGCGGGTGGGGAGCGGTGGTCGGCACCGGACTCTTCCTCGGCCTGGCTGCGACGTTCTACACCCTGTATCTCGGTCTGGCGGCGTTCACCGTCGTACTCATGGCGTTGTTCGCCGCCGTCCTCGCCTATCGCGAGCGGAGGTCCTGGAAAGTACTGGTTCCCATCGCGATCAAGGTCGCCGCAATCGCTGCGATTTCGGGCCTCATCGCCGCGACCGTGTGGCTGCCGTATCTGATCGACTTCCTGCGCGGCGCACCGTCCACATCGGGCACGGCACTGCACTACCTGCCCGAAGCCGGTGCGACGCTTCCCTTCCCGATGTTCGAGTTCTCCCTGATGGGCGTGCTGTGCCTCATCGGCACAGTGTGGGTGGCGGTGCGGTTCTCGTCCTCACGCCGAGCGCAGGCACTCGGCGTCGGCGTCGTATCGATCTACCTGTGGACTCTGCTGTCCATGGCCGCGACGGCGGCGGGCACCACCCTGCTCTCGTTCCGTCTCGAAGCGGTGCTGATCGTATTGCTGGGCAGCGCGGGCGTTTTCGGCTTCCTCGAAGGCAGTCACGCGATCTATCAGGCAATCAACGAGCCACCGAAGTTCCGCATCGCCGCTGTCGTCGTAGCGGCCATCGGTGCCATGACCTACGCGCAGAACATCCCCCAGGTACTGCAGACCGAGATCACCGTCGCGTACTCCGACACCGACGGTGACGGCACCCGCGCCGACATGCGTCCGCCGAGCGCGGTCTCGTACTACCGCGAGGTCGACGCCGCCTTGACCGAGCAGACCCAGCGTCCGCGGGACGAGACCGTCGTACTGACCGCAGACACGTCTTTCCTCAGCTACTACCCGTACTTCGGCTTCCAGGGATTGACCTCGCACTACGCCAACCCACTGGCGCAGTTCGATCAGCGGGCCGAGGCCATCGAGCAGTGGACCGAACTCGAGACGCCCGATCAGTTGGTGGACGCGCTGGAGACCAGCCAGTGGCGCGCGCCGGATGCGTTCCTGTTCCGCCGCGGCGCGGACGGCTACACGTTGAGACTGGCCGAGGACGTCTACCCGAACGACCCGAACGTGCGCCGCTACACCGTCACCTTCCCCGATTCACTGTTCGAGGACCCACGCTTCACCGTGACCGATATCGGCCCCTTCGCTCTGGTGGTGCGCACGAGTTGAACGCGACCGCATTACCTCGGCGATGCGGTGTGAGATCGAAATTCCCTCGGTGAGCGTCCGGTCCATCGCGTGAAGGCGTGCGAGAAACTGGCGACGTCGCTGTAGCCGAGTTCGGCAGCGATCTCCCCTACCGTCACCGAACTGTCGAGCAGACGCACGGTCGCGCGCTCCTGAAGGAACGCCTGGCGCAGCGCACGGAACGTGGTTCCCTCGTTGCCGAGTTTCCGTTTGAGGGTACTGGTCGAGGTGGCCATTCTCCGCGCACAGTGCGCACAGTTCGTGCAGTCGCGGTCGGCGTCGAACAGCGCGCGCACGGTGTCCGTGTACGACTTCGTACGACGGCCGTCGACAGCCTTCTTCAGTTCCGCGATCCCGAGTTGATACGACAACGAATCGGAGAACCGGCACGCCTCGGCGAGGATGGCCGCAGGCACGAAGACGAACGGTGACGGCGCATCGAACACGATGCTCCGGATCTCGTCGTCGTCGAGCGTATCCCGCTCCGGGGCCGGGATATCGAGGTGAAGTTCGACCGCGTGCGCGGAGCCGGCGAGCATGCCGATCAAACGAAGAAGGCACGAACCGGCGTACGCGACAGCGATGCTGTCGAGTCCGTCGTCCCCCGTGCGCCCGGCGAGTCCGATGGTCAACCCTCGATCGGTGTGGTGGATGTGCACGGCGAGAGCCGTCGAGATCAGAGGGAGGAACTCGAGCAACTCGACCATCTCTGCCACCGATCCGGCACTGATCAGCGGAAGACTGAGTCGGCCGAACGACGTGGGCTGCACATATCGCGCGAACGTCGCGCCGAGCCGGAACCCCTGTTGGCGGTCGAGGTCCGGGTACACCTCCCGAAACCACCGCAGCGGCACCTGGCCGTCGCGGGTGACCAGCTCCGTCATGCTGACGCCGTCACGCACCAGGATGCGTCGGAACGCCGCCTCGGCCCGCTCGCCCAGCGCGCCGCTGCCGAGCAGCTGTGCGAAGGCAAGCGGGGGCACTCCGGACTCCACGACTCCCACGTGAGCCAAATTAACAACAAAACGACGCGTTCGAGCCTGGTTCGGGAACCCCGTCGCAGAGAGACTTGGAACACAGTTACTCAGCGAGGAGAACACCATGGCCGACGTCACCTTTGTCACGCACGACGGCGAGAAGCACGAGGCGCCGCTGACCGAGGGCACATCCCTCATGCAGATTGCCGTCGACAACGCAATCCCGGGTATCGACGGGGACTGTGGCGGCGAAGCAGCCTGCGGAACCTGTCACGTCGTTGTCGACAGCGCATGGAGCGACGTCGTCGGCACCAACGACGAGGTCGAGGAAGACATGCTCGCCATGAACCCCGAGCGTGAACCGACATCTCGGTTGTCGTGCCAGATGACCGCGCGCGAATCCTGGGACGGCTTGACCGTTCGCGTTCCCGAATTCCAGATCTGACCTGCGGCCCGGAGGAGAGAAAAATGAGTATCACCGACACCGTCGCGACCACCGCGAGATCCGTCATCCCGATGGAACTGCAGATCCGCGGCGCGCACCTCTACGACAAGACGCGCCGGATCGTGACCCGCACCGACGGCCAGGTCATGTTCACCGAGACCCCCATACCGCCCGTCGACGAGGTCGATCTCGCCGATATCGACCTGAGTAACCCGTTTCTGTACCGCCAGGGGCTCTGGAAGTCGTACTTCGAGCGCGTCCGCAACGAAGCGCCGGTGCACTTCCAGCCGAACAGCCCGTTCGGGCCGTTCTGGTCGGTCACCCGACATGCCGACATCATCGCCGTCGACAAGAACCACAAGGTGTTCTCGGCGGAGCCGTTCATCATCATCGGCAAGCCTCCGCGCTTCATGGATATCGCCATGTTCATCGCGATGGACCCCCCGCGTCACGACTCTCAGCGCGCCGCGGTCCAAGGGGTGGTGGCCCCGAAAAACCTCCGCGAGATGGAGGACCTGATCCGGTCCCGGGTTCAGGAAGTCCTCGACAACCTTCCCGTGAACCAGTCGTTCGATTGGGTTCGCACGGTGTCCGTCGAACTCACGGCACGGATGCTGGCGACGTTGCTCGATTTCCCGTACGAGCAGCGACACAAGCTCGTCGAGTGGTCGGACCTGGCGACGGCAATGGAACAGACGAACGGTGGCCCCTCGGACAACGACGAGGTGTTCGGTGCCATGGTCGACGCAGCCAAGGGGCTGAGCGCTCTCTGGCACGACAAGGCCGCTCGGAAAGCAGCAGGAGAAGAGCCCGGCTTCGACCTGATCTCGTTGCTGCAAGCCAACGACGACACGAAGGACCTCATCGACCGGCCGCTGGAGTTCCTGGGAAATCTCACCCTGCTCATCGTCGGCGGCAACGACACCACACGTAACTCGATGAGCGGTGGAGTGTTGGCGCTCAACGAGTTTCCCGATCAGTTCGACAAGCTCAAGGCGAATCCCGATCTCGTGCCCGGCATGGTGTCGGAGATCATCCGCTGGCAGACCCCGCTGGCCTACATGCGCAGGATCGCGAAGGAAGACACCATCCTGAACGGCCAGTTCATCCGCAAGGGCGACAAAGTGGTCATGTGGTACGCATCCGGCAACCGCGACGAGCGCGTGTTCGATCGGCCGGACGACTTCGTCATCGACCGCAAGAACGCCCGCAACCACATCGCGTTCGGGTTCGGCGTGCACCGGTGCATGGGCAACAGGC
The DNA here is from genome assembly GCF_003688915.1 of Rhodococcus sp. SBT000017. Taxonomy (NCBI): domain Bacteria; kingdom Bacillati; phylum Actinomycetota; class Actinomycetes; order Mycobacteriales; family Nocardiaceae; genus Rhodococcus; species Rhodococcus sp. SBT000017. Next base: position 3,854,564 of record NZ_REFU01000001.1, on the reverse strand, counting down.
TCGCCGAGATGCAACTCCGAATCCTCTGGGAAGAACTCCTGGTTCGCTTCGAGAACATCGAGGTGGTCGGTGAACCCGAATACGTTCAATCGAACTTCGTGCGGGGTATCGCAAAGATGATGGTCACGCTTACCCCGAAAGTGCAGGCGCAGTGACGACTGATCGTGCGGTGATCATCGGCGCCAGCCACGCCGGCGCTCAGCTCGCCGCACATCTGCGGCGCGAGAAGTGGGCGGGGGATGTCGTTCTCATCGGTGACGAGGGGACATTGCCCTACCAACGTCCCCCGTTGTCGAAGGCCTATCTGGCCGGCACCTCCACATTGGAGGCTCTGGCAATCCGCGGTGCGGACTTTTACGACAAGCAGAACATCGAGCTGGTCGATGGTTCGGTGAGCAGCATCGATCGTGAGGCTCGCACGGTCACGTTCGATACCGGAGTCACGCAGTCGTACAGCAAGCTCGCCCTGTGCACCGGTGCGCGAACTCGCCGATTGGCAACTCCCGGAGCAGATTTGGCGGGCATCCACTACCTGCGCACCGCCGCCGACTCCGCATCGCTACGCTCGGCCGCGACGCCGGGCACACGGGTAGTCGTCGTCGGCGGCGGTTACATCGGATTGGAAACGGCAGCGTCCCTCCGGGCATCGGGTCTCGATGTCACCGTCGTCGAGGCCGCGGAGCGTGTTCTGGAACGCGTCACCGCACCGGTGGTCTCAGAGTTCTTCACCCGAATCCACCGCGAGGCGGGCGTAGAGATTCGAACGCAGGCCCTCGTGGAGGAGTTCCGCGGAGACAGCCACGTGCGCGAGGTCGTGCTGGCCGGCGGAGACACCCTACCGGCAGATCTGGTCGTCATCGGCGTGGGCATCGTGCCCAACACCGAGCTCGCCGAATCGGCAGGAATCACCGTCGAGAACGGAATCGTCATCGACGATCGGGCACGCACCAACGATCCCGACATCGTCGCCGCCGGTGACTGCGCCTTCTTCGAGGTTCCACGCTACTCCCGACGCGTTCGCCTCGAATGCGTCTCCGCTGCAATCGAACACGCGAAGGTGGCGGCGTCGACCATGACCGGAGGGTCCGCCACCATCACCGCGCTTCCGTGGTTCTGGTCCGACCAGTACGACCTCAAGCTTCAGATCGCCGGCCTCAACACCGGATACGACGAGGTCGTCATCAACGGCGACCCGGAGCGCGATCGCGACTTCACCTGCTACTACCTCCGCAGCGGCCAACTCATCGCCGCAGACTGCATCAACCGTCCGCGCGATTTCATGAACAGCAAGAAGAAGATCGCCGAGCATTCCACAGTCGAACTCGCCGAATTGGTCAGATAGGAACTCGACGACCGCCGCCACCACCTCGCTGGGGGCCAGGATCCTCACCGTGTGACCCAGGTCGTTCGAGTTTTCGCCCACCGTGATCTTTCTGTAACCTCGACGCGATGACCACCCACGACCAGAGAGTTCTCGAGCGGCAGCCGACAACGGCACCGGCTCGACACTCCGGCGTCGGGCGTGGTGACGTCGTTGCGGCGGCCGCATTTCTGGTCGCGGCGGTCTACGTCCTGCAGGGCCAATGGCGCAATCTGGGTGGCGGCTACCTCTACAACAGCGGCCAGGACCAGACGATGTGGGAGTGGTTCTTTTCCGTCGCAGCGCATTCGGTTGCTTCACTGAGCAACCCCTTGGCGAGTGACCTGCAGAATTACCCGCTCGGGGTGAATCTGATGGCGAACACCGCGATGTTCGGCATCTCCATCCCGCTGGCCCCGATCACGTTGCTCTTCGGACCGACGGTGACCTGGGCAATTGCCCTCACCATCGGCCTCGCCGGCACATCGTTCGCGTGGTTCTGGCTGTTCTCCCGTCAACTGAACGCGTCCAAGGGTGCCGCGGCAATGGGCGGTGCGCTGTGCGGCTTTGCGCCCGGCGCCATTTCCCACGCCAACGGTCACCCCAATTTCGTGGTGCTGTTCCTGCTTCCGGTCATCGCGATGCTGGTCACCCGCATCGCCCACGGCGGCGGAACCACCAAGAACACCGTCGGACTCGGCCTGATCGTCGCACTGCAGATCCTGCTCGGCGAAGAACCGCTCCTGATCTTCGCGATATCGTTCGCCATCTTCGCCGTCGTCTACTACCTGTCGCGCCCGCGTTCGCTGTGGCCCGCCGTCCGCAACGCCGTTCCCCGACTCGCAGTGTCGGCCGGTATCGCGTTGACGCTCGTGGCGTTTCCGCTGTGGTGGCAGTTCTTCGGCCCGCAGTCGTACTCGTTCCTCGAACACGGGCCGATGGGCAACGACGCCAAAGCGCTGTTCCAGTTCCCGACGCAATCCCTCGGCGGCGAGGCGACGCCGGGGCAGAACGTCCGTATCAACGCCACCGAGGAGAACGCGTACTTCGGCTGGCCGCTGCTGGTGCTGTGCCTGATTGCAGCGGTGTGGATGTGGCGCGTCGCGTGTGCCCGTGCCGCCGCGGCCACCGCGATCGTCATGAGCGTGCTCTCGCTCGGCGCAACGCTGGTGATCGGCAAGAACGAGACCGGCATCACGCTGCCGTGGACGAAGCTCGCCGAGTACCCCCTCGTCGAATCCGTGCTCGAGACCCGCTTCGCGTTGGGCGCGGTTCCTGCCCTGGCCCTGCTGCTCGTCCTGGCCACCGATCGAACGTTCCGCAACGGACTTCGTCCGCTGCCTGCGTTCTGGATCGCCGGACTCGCCCTCGCGCTCGTACCCCTGATCCCGACGCCGCTGGTCACCGTCGACAAGTCTCCGACCCCGCAGTTCTTCGCCGACGGTGAGTGGAAGAACTACGTCGACGACGGTTCCGTCGTCACCGTTCCCCTTCCGCGACCCGAGGACGCCCGCCCGCTGCGCTGGCAGATGGACGCCGACATGGGCTTCAAGCTCGCCGCCGGCTACTTCGTCGGGCCGAGCGACAAGGAAGACAAGGTCGCCAAGTACGGAGCCGTCGACCGTCCGACCGCGCTGCTGCTCGGCTCGGTCTACGACTCGGGCAGCGTCCCCGAGATCACCGCGGATCAACGCACTCAGGCAGCGCAGGACATGGCCTTCTGGGAGGCCGACGTCGTGGTGCTGCCGCCGAGCAAGAACACCATAGCCCTGCGCACCACCGTCACCGACCTCGTCGGTGTCGAGCCTCGATACACCGGCGGCGTGTGGGTGTGGGATGTGCGGACGCTCGTCCCATAGCATCGTCGGCGTGCCCGAGACCGCTCCGAACCTCAAGACCTCCCGGCTGATAGCGATCGTCACCGGCATCATCGGTGCGATTCTCGCCATCGCGACTCCACTGCTGCCGGTTCAACAGGACGTTGCCACCCTCTCGTGGCCGCAGAGCTCGTTCGGCAGCGTCAATGCCCCGCTGGTGAGCTACTCGCCCGTCGACTTCGAAGCAACCGTTCCGTGCAGCGCGGCCACTGCTCTCGCCGACGGCGGCACACTGATTTCCACCGCACCCATCGCGGCTGCGAAGACCGAGCAGAAGGCACTGATCGTGCGGGTCGACGACGGCCGACTGCAGGTTCTGCTGCGTGAGCGCGTCCTCGCCGAAACTCCCGTTTCCGAGCTGTCCGAGAACTGCGCACTGACGGTGTCCTCGAACGCCGCCAGCACCGTCGTCGACCTCGACGGCGAGCCAAGCACCGTGGACGGCGACATCCGCCCGCAGGTCGTCGGCATCTACACCGACCTCACCGCACCGGTCGACGGCCTGAACGTGCGCGCAGACATCGACTCGCGCTACTCCTCGAGCCCCACCACATTCAAGTTGCTGGCCATGATCGTCGGCGCGCTCGCTGTGATCGCATCCCTGTTCGCGCTGCACCGACTCGACAGCATGGACGGTCGACGCCACCGCCGATTCCTCCCCTCGCGCTGGAAGTCGATCACCGGCGTCGACGCGGTCGTGGTGGGTGTGCTGGTGCTGTGGCACTTCATCGGCGCGAACACCTCCGACGACGGCTACCTGCTCAACATGGCCCGCGTCTCCGAGAACGCCGGCTACATGGCCAACTACTTCCGCTGGTTCGGCGTCCCCGAAGCGCCGTTCGGCATGCCGTACTACGACATGCTCGCCGCACTCGCCAAGATCAGCACGGCCAGCATCTGGATGCGCTTGCCCGCTACCATCGCGGCGCTGCTGTGCTGGCTGGTCATCAGCCGCGAGGTCATCCCCCGCCTCGGCCGCGCAGTGCTCACCAACCGCGTCGCACTGTGGACCGCCGGACTGGTATTCCTCGCGTTCTGGCTGCCCTACAACAACGGGCTGCGCCCCGAACCTATCATCGCCCTCGGCGCACTGTTGACGTGGTGCTCGATCGAGCGCGCAATCGCCACCGGACGACTGTTGCCCGCCGCGGTCGGCACCCTGATTGCCGCGTTCTCGCTCGCCGCCGGACCGACCGGGCTGATCGCCGTCGCCGCGCTGCTCGCCGGACTGCGACCGCTGGTGATGATCGTCATCAAACGAGCGCGAGAGGTGGGGCTGCTCGCAGTTCTCGCGCCGCTGGTGGCGTCGGGAACGGCGGTGCTGATCGCGATCTTCGCCGACCAGACTCTGAGCACCGTGCTCGAAGCGACCCGGGTGCGCTCGGCCATCGGACCGAACGTGCCGTGGTTCGAAGAACGCGTCCGCTGGGACGCACTGATGACCATCTCGCCCGACGGCTCGCTCGCCCGACGATTCGGCATGTTCGCGATGCTGCTGTGCATCGTCGTGTGTATCGCGGTGATGCTCCGCAAGAACGGACGCATCCCCGGGACCGCCACCGGGCCGTCGCGTCGGATCCTCGGAATCATCCTGGGCGCACTGGCTTTGATGATGTTCACGCCCACCAAGTGGACCCACCACTTCGGTGTGTACGCCGGTCTCGCGGCATCGTTGGCCGCGCTGGCCGCCGTTGCCGTGACCGCGGCGACCGTCCGTTCTCCGCGCAACAGAACACTGTTCACCGCCGCCGTGCTGTTCCTGACGGCGGTGGCATTCACCAGCTCCAACGGGTGGTGGTACGTCTCGAGCTACGGAATTCCATGGTTCGACAAACCGCCGTCCATTGCCGGAAAGGGCTTTTCGACGATCCTGCTCGGCCTGACGGTTCTGACGCTGCTCTACGCCGCCTATCAGCACGTCCGATTGCCTTATCGCAGAAAAGAACCCACCACGCGTCGACGCTTCGCGCCGTCCGCACTGACCATCGTCGCCGGCGGCGTCGTCGCCTTCGAGGTGCTCTCCTTCGTCAAAGGTGCTGTGGCGCAATACCCTGCATACTCGATCGCCCGCTCGAACTTCTCGGCGCTCGCCGGAAACTCGTGCGGACTAGCCGGTGACGTGCAGGTGGAAACCGACGTCAACGGCTCGGTCCTGCAACCGATCGATCCAGCGGCCGACGCCTTGGGTGCCGGTGGGAGTACCGGCTTCACCCCCGACGGCGTCGCCCAGGATCTGACCGCAGACTCCGAGGACACCGCCCAGGGCAGCGCCAACTCCATCCGACCCGAGGACTCCGAACAGAGCGCGGCGGCCACCTCGTCGAACTCTGCGGGCACCTCCGGCGGAACCAACGAGAACGTCGGAATCAACGGCAGCACAGTCGCTTTGCCGTTCGGCTTGAATCCTGCCACCACTCCGGTACTGGGCAGCTTCGGAGCCACCGAGCCCGCATCGCTGACCTCCGGCTGGTACCAGCTTTCCGACACCGACCGCGGCGACCTGATCGCCATCGCCGCCGCAGGCCGCATCCGCTCGGTGGACAAGGACGGCATCGTCAGCCCGGGCCAACGCGTCGAACTGGAGTATGGACGCCGCGACGGCGATGACGTGCTCGCGCTGGGACGGATCACCCCACTCGACATCGGTCCGTCGCCGTCGTGGCGCAACCTGCGGGTCCCGATGAACGATCTTCCGGCCGACGCGGACGTCGTGCGCATCGCCGCCGAGGACAACGACCTGGCCGGCGATCAATGGCTCGCCGTCACCCCACCGCGCGTCCCGAAGACACAGACGCTCAACTCGTTGGTCGGATCGACCGATCCGGTGTTGCTGGACTGGGCCGTCGGACTCGCGTTTCCGTGCCAGCGCCCGTTCGATCATCGCGACGGCGTCGCCGAGGTACCGCAGTACCGCATCCTGCCCGACCGCACCGGTGCCGAATCCACCAACGCCTGGCAGGACTCGATCGGCGGCGGCCCGCTCGGCTGGACGGAACTGCTTCTCGGTGCACAGACACTGCCGTCGTATCTCGCCGACGACTACTCCCGAGACTGGGGATCCATCGAGAGATACATGCCACTCGATCCCGACGCGGCGACGGCCGATATCGCCGTCGAGCAGCGGTCTCGGTCCGGATTGGCCAGCGACGGACCGATGAAAACAGACTGATTCCCTGGTTCTGGAACTATTCCGGGGACGGTGCCTGTGTGACCTCTTCGTCACGCTCGCATAACATCGACTCTCGTGCCCGACGTCGTGACAGATTCATCAGCTGGTCCACCCGTCCCCGCTCCACTGGGAGCCTCGGACGAACTTCGTGCTCAGGTACGAGTTCCCCGGCTGATGGCCATGGTGGCAGGCGTGCTCGGTGTGCTGTTCGCGCTGATCACTCCGTTCGCACCCGTCACTCAGACCACGGCGACCATCGAATGGCCGCAGAACGGGCTCCTGCAGGACGTGGACGCCCCGCTGGTGTCCCAGGCACCCCTGAGCCTCACTGCGACCCTCCCGTGCTCTGCCGTCGCAGCACTCCCCGCGTCGGGCGGGTTGCTGCTGGCGACGGCGCCCCCGCAGGGTGAAGGCGCAGCACTGAACAGTCTGTTCGTTCGCGTCGGCGAACAGAACGTCGACGTTCTGGACCGCAACGTCGTCGTCGCGACGGCACCTCGCGCCGACGTCCAGAGCACCCGCTGCGCGGCCATCGAGATCACCTCGAACGACCAGTACACCTCCGCGGCCTTCACCGGACTGACCGATGATGACGGGCAGCCTCTGCAGGGCCGGCTCGACGGCGATCTGCGCCCCCAGGTCGTCGGCATCTTCAGCGATCTCAGCGGCGCGGCCCCGGCCGACATGTCCGTCACCGTCGACGTCGACTCGCGCTTCTCGTCGTCGCCGACGTTGCTCAAGTCGCTGATCATGATCCTCGCGATCGCATGCACCTTGCTGGCCATCGGCGCACTCGGACGGCTCGACGGCACCGACGGCCGCGCGCACCGCCGCTTCTTCCCCTCCCACTGGTGGAAATTCACCGGCGTCGACGTCACCGTTCTCGGCGTTCTGGTGGGTTGGCACTTCGTCGGTGCCAATACCTCGGACGACGGCTACCTGCTCACGATGGCCCGCGCCGCCGATCACTCCGGCTACATGGCCAACTACTTCCGCTGGTTCGGCGTACCCGAGGCCCCGTTCGGCTGGTACTACGACGTACTCGCCGTCTTCGCCAAGATCTCGACCGCCAGCCCGTGGATGCGTCTACCAGCCCTCATCGCAGGCGTCCTGTGCTGGATGGTGATCAGCCGTGAGGTGGTGCCACGCCTCGGCCGCGCCGTACGCAAATCCAATGTCGCCCTGTGGACCGGCGGACTGGTGTTCCTCGCGTTCTGGCTGCCGTACAACAACGGACTTCGTCCCGAGCCGATCGTCGCTCTGGGCGCACTCCTCACCTGGTGCTCGGTGGAACGATCCATCGCCACCGGACGACTGCTCCCCGCAGCCGCGGCATGTCTCATCGGAGCCTTCACCCTCGCCGCAGCGCCGACCGGATTGATGTGTGTGGCAGCACTTCTCGCCGGGGCCCGGCCCATCGCGCGCATCGTCGTCCGACGCCACCGCCAGGTCGGCACCCTCGCGATGCTGGCACCGTTGGCCGCGGCAGGCGTACTGGTTCTCGTGGTCGTGTTCGCCGACCAGACGTACGCGACGGTCATCGAGTCCACCCGAGTCCGCACCATCATCGGCCCCAACGAGGCCTGGTACCAGGACTTCCTGCGCTACTACTACCTCTTCGTGCAGACCGTCGACGGCTCCGTCGCACGCCGCTTCGCATTCCTGACGATGATCCTGTGCCTGTTCACCACACTGTTCGTTCTGCTTCGTCGCCGACGCATCCCCGGTATCGCGAACGGGCCGGCCTGGAGGCTTCTCGGCGTCGTGCTCGGCACCATCTTCTTCATGATGTTCAACCCCACCAAGTGGACTCACCACTTCGGTTCCTACGCCGGAATCGCCGGTGGACTCGCCGCCCTGACCGCAGTCGCCGTCTCGGCCAGCGCACTGCGCTCGCGACGCAACCGATCGCTGTTCACCGCCGGGCTGATGTTCGTTCTCGCACTGTCGTTCTCGGGCATCAACGGCTACTGGTACGTCTCGAGCTACGGCGTGCCGTGGTTCGACAAGACGGTATCGCTGAGCGGCAACGAATCGGGAACCCTGTTCCTCATCCTGTTCGGGCTCGTCCTCGCCGTCGCCGCATTCCAATATCTACGCGAGGGATACGCTCCCCCACAACCGAAACCGACGTCTGCGCGCGGCAAGCGCATCCGTAAGTTCGCCGCCGCACCGCTGACCGTCATCGCCGGAATCATGGTGCTGTTCGAGGTGCTCTCGCTCGTCAAGGGAGCCGTCTCGCAGTATCCCGCCTACTCGCTGGCCCGCTCGAATGTGCAATCAGTTCTGGGCAATTCGTGCGGACTCGCCAACGACGTCCTCGTCGAATCGAACCCCAACGCAGGTGTACTGAGCCCGCTGCCCGAGGAATTCGACCCCGTCGCAGGACCCCTCGGCGGATCGAGCAGCACACTGCGAAACTTCACTGCCAACGGCGTTCCCAGCGACCTCAGCGCCGACGCCGTGGAAGTCAAACCAGGACAAGGCAATACCGACCAACAGTCCGTCGGACCCGCCTTCGAGGAAGGCCAGAGCTCCGGAACTGCAGGAGGCACCGGCGAAGTGGGCGTCAACGGCTCCTCCGCCGCCCTGCCCTTCGGTCTCGACCCGGCCACCACCCCCGTCCTCGGCTCCTACCAGGAAGGCGTCCAGGAGCCGGCCGCGGCCACCTCGACCTGGTACCAGCTACCCGCCCGCAGCGACGACGCTCCCCTGGTCGTCTTCTCCGCAGCCGGACGCATCTGGTCCTACGACGACACCGGAGCCCTCACCTACGGACAATCCCTACTGCTCGAATACGGCAAGCGCCAGGCCGACGGAAGCGTCCAGGCACAGGGCACCTACCTGCCGCGCGACATCGGACCCGCACCCTCGTGGCGTAACCTCCGAATCCCGTTGGCGGACATCGCACCCGACGCCGACGCCGTCCGCATCGTCGCCAACGACCCCAACCTCACCGGCGACCAATGGCTCGCGTTCACCCCGCCCCGGGTGCCCGTGATGGAGAATCTGAACACCCTCATCGGCAGCGATCAGCCCGTACTGCTCGACTGGGCCGTCGGACTGCAATTCCCGTGCCAACGCCCCTTCGACCACCGAAACGGCGTCGCCGAGGTACCCGGATACCGCATCCTCCCCGACCGCCCACTCGCCGTCAGCTCCACCGACACCTGGCAATCCGGCGAGAACGGCGGCCCACTGGGCTGGTCCGAACTGCTCGCCAAGCCCGTCGCCATCCCCACGTACCTCGACAACGACTGGGCCAGGGACTGGGGATCACTCGAACGCTACGAGCAGTACTACCCCAGCGCCGTGCCCGCCGACGTGAACACTGCTGACGTCACCCGTTCGGGTTGGTACAAAGACGGCCAACTGCGAGTTTTCGAGGACTGACTTCGGCCGGCCCCACGCGATCGTGGGGCCGGCTGTCGGACAGTTACTCGCTCAAGACCTGATCCGCGAGGACTCCTCGGCCCACGCGCGCTCGCGCAGGGCGAACTTCTGGATCTTGCCGGTCGACGTATGGGGCAGTTGTCCGAAGTAGACCTGCTTGGGCGTCTTGAACCCCGCCAGGCGGTATCGGACGTGCGCGATCACCTCTTCCGCCGTCGCGATGCTCCCCTCGTGCAGGGTGACATACGCCGCGGGAACTTCGCCCCACCGCGCGTCGGGAACGCCGATGACTGCCACTTCGAGGACAGCGGGGTGCGCGGCAATGGCCTGCTCCACCTCGACCGAGGAGATGTTCTCTCCTCCCGAGATGATGACGTCCTTGCTGCGGTCACGAAGCTCGATGAAGCCGTCAGCATGCATGACTCCTAGGTCACCGCTGCGGAACCAGCCGTCTGGGGCCGCGGCCGACGTGCCCTCCGGGTCCTTGAAGTAGCCGAGCATCACGCCGTTACCGCGGAACGCGATCTCACCGACCGTCCAACCGTCCGCCGGAGCGTCGCCGTCCGCCGTGATGACCCGAGCCCGCGTCGAGATCATGGTAGGAACCCCCTGCCGCGCGCGAAGGCGGGCTTGCTCCGCCGAATCGAGCACGTCCCATTCCGGCGGCCAGTCGCAGATCATCCCCGGTCCGTAGGTCTCGGTCAGACCGTAGAAGTGGGTCACATCGAAACCGAGTCTCCGCATGCGCTCGAGAAGTGTCGGGCTCGGCGGCGCGCCGCCCGTGCCGATACGGATCAACGGCTGATCCGCGCGCCGGGCAGCGATGTCGTCCGAAGCCTTCGCGTACGCCAGCATCGACAGCACTGTGGGCGCACCGCAGAGGTGCGTCACGCCCTCTTCGTCGATCAGCCGCCACGCCTCGTCGGCATCGACCTTGCTCAGACACACGTGTGTGCCGCCGGCCGCCGTCACCGCCCACGGAAAAGTCCACCCGTTGCAATGGAACATCGGCAAAGTCCACAGGTACTTCGTGGCGGGGCTCAGACCGAAGTGGCCCACCATCGACAGCGCCTGAAGATAGGCACCACGGTTGTGGTACATCACTCCCTTGGGTCGTCCGGTGGTGCCAGAGGTGTAACTGATGGACAACAGCGCACGCTCGTCGGTGAGCGTGGGCAGGGGGTTCCGGTGACCTTCCCCGATGAAACGCTCGTAGTCCTCGCTGCCGACCCACACGATCTCCACGTCAGCGGGGATGTCCGCCGTTGCGGCTGTCACTGCGTCGCGAAAGTCGTTGTGAGCGATCAGCGTCGAGGCTTCGGAATGCTCGAGGATATAGGCGATCTCGGTGCCGGTGAGCCTGGTGTTGATGGTGACAAGGGCTCGTCCTGACATCGGTACTCCGAAGTGCGCCTCCAGCGTCTCGTGCGTGTTGGGGCACAGGACGGCCACCGGAGTCACCGGGCCCGCCAAAGCCGCTGCCAAATCTCGACAGCGGGCGGCGAACTCGGCGTAGGTGAACCGGGAGTCTCCGTCTATCACGGCGACCCGGCCCGCATGGGAGGCGAGTGCCCGCTCGAGAAGCAGCTGCGGAAGCAGCGGCTCGAACGACAGTTCGTACGACGGATCGGCGTTCATCGAGAGCTCCTTGCAGTCATGGCTTGTCGGTTCACTGGCCGGGCGTGAACAAGAGCGCGCGCGCGACCGTCGAGGGCCCGATCTCCGCCAGCTGACGCTTCTCCATGTCGCCCAGCGCATGGTGCACCGTCCGGTCGCCGATGTGCTTGCGATCGAGCACCGGTGCCGCGATGCCGCGCATCAACGACACCGGCAGCCAACGCGCAGGAACCGTCATCGCTCGCTGTCGTGCCACGATTCCGTCCACGAGTGCTGCCGCAGCCTGCTCGGGCTTGATGTGCTTGAGCAGGAACTTCGGACTGGCCTCCAGCAGAGCCATCATGTGCGGGTCCGAATCGACGCCGTCGCGCACCATGTCGGTGTCGATGAGCGAAAAGTAGGCCGTCATCGCCGAGGCGCCGTGCATGGCCAGCTCCACACTGAGTCCTCGACCGAGCTGCTCGATGGCCGCCTTACTCATGGCGTACGGGATCGCCCCGGCTCCGTTGATGTAGGCGAAGACCGAGCTGATCAGAACGATCTGGCCCTTCGAGTCGATGATGTCCTCGATCGTCGCCGCGACCGAGTTCATCACCCCGTCGACATTGACGGACATGACGGACTCGGCCTGACCGGGACGCAGCGAACGCACCGTGGCAGCCCCGCCGAAGATGCCCGCATTGGCGATCAGGACGTCGATGCGTCCGAACTGCTGTCGTGCGTTCGCAGCCGCTGCCGTGACCGATGCGGAGTCGGTCACGTCGCACTGCACCGCGGCACCGAGACCGTCGGGCAGCGATGATGCTGTGCGCCGGGCTCCTTCGAGGTCACGGTCGGCAATCACAACTCGCGCACCCCGACGAGCCAGGGCATCGGCGGTCGCCGCGCCGAGACCTCGGCCTGCCCCAGTGAGGAAGACCACCTTGCCGTCCAGTGCGTAGCTCTCTTTCCGCCACAGCATCTTTCGACCCCGTGCGCTCACAGCTCTTCTCCGGAATCCGCAAGGAAGCCGACAAGCGCGGGGGCAAATTTCTCGTGGTATTGGAAGATGCCTCCGTGTCCCGAGTTCGGATAGATGATGAGCTCCGATCCGTCGATCCGACGTTGCAGCTCGCCCGAGAGAGCCGAATCCACCATTCGGTCGTTGTCGCCGTTGGCAATCAACGTCGGTTGTCTCACCGTCGAGAGATCGTGAGGCGCAGATCGTCCCCACGCCTTGATCGCCTTGAGCTGACGAAGAATCGCGGGCAGGGACACCGCCTTGTCGCGGTCGGAGCGCTCCTCGAGTCGACGCATGAATTCCCGCGCTGCGCCCCGGCCCTGTGCGTCGCGACCGAAGAACAGGAACTCCTTGGGATCCGAACGGGTGATGGCACCTCGGAAGATGTCGTAGAAGGTGACCCTCGAGACCGCATCCATGCTGGCACCCTTCGGACCCGTGCCGGTGAGGACGAGCTTGCGCACCAGCTCGGGATGCCGGACAACCAGCTCCTGCGCCACCATCCCGCCGAGCGAGAAGCCGAAAAGGTCGACTCGTTGGTATCCAAGAGCGCGGATGAAGGCCACTGCATCGCGGGTCATGGCCTCGACGTCGGTCGGCACACTTCCGGTCGTCGCACCAAGGCCGCGATTGTCGAACGCAATGACGTGGCGGTGTGCAGCGACGGCGTCGACGATCCGTGGATCCCAGTTGTCGAGGTTCGCCGCGAGGTGGACGAGGAACACGACGGGAATGCCGCCCTTCGGCCCCAGCTCACGGTAGGCGTAGGTGACGTCTCCGACGTCGACCGTACGAGTCGGCGCGTCTCGGTAGGCCATGACGGTCGGGGCCGTGGAACTCGGCACCCCCTGGCCGTTCTGGTTGCTCTTCTCGGACATACCACTCTCCTCATCGAGTACGTGGCGCAGCAGCGTCACGATGGCGGCCTCGACCCCATCGTGACGGCGGAGTCTCGGATGAACTTCAGAGCGATAGTATCATGATCATAATTCAATGAGGTCGAATCGGCGCAACCGACGAAAGCTGTATGGCACCTACACTGGCCGTCGAGGATTCGAGATGTCCGAGGTGCGTCGGGCCGGAAGGGAATGGGCGAGATGACGCGTTACGGTCGAGAGCACAAGGCAGTGACTCGTCGCAGAATCCTGGAGTCGGCAGGGAAGCGACTGAAGGTGTCAGGGATCGACGGCTCGGGCGTCGCATCGCTGATGGGCGATGCAGGCCTGACCACGGGTGCGTTCTACGCCCACTTCGACTCCAAGGACGATCTTGTGGTCGAAGTCGTGAAGAACGAGCTGGAATCCCAGCGCAGCGAGCTCAACGCACTGCCTACTGGGCCGGAGGGTGTAGCGGCATTTCTCCGCAACTATCTCTCGGCGCTCCACCGGGACGACCCGGCGCAGGGCTGCGTCTCAGCGGCGCTTCTCGACGAGATCGCCCGCGGCTCGGATACGACGCGGGATGCCTACAGCACCGCACTCATCGCGGTCATCGACGACTTGGCAGATGCGGCCGCGGCCGCATCCGGGACCCCGACACAACGCGTGGATGCCCTCAGCGCACTCGCACTGATGGCTGGAACGGTCCAGGTCGCCCGGTCACTGACCGACACGTCACTGTCCGACGCGGTGCTCGACGCGGGCCTTCGAAACGCAGCGGCGATACTGAATCTGAAGTCGGTCGACCTCACTAAATCGGGAGCAGCGAGTGCTTCCGTGGACTCTTGATCACTTCTTTGTCCCTGAGGATGTGCAGGGCCTTACGGATTTCGAGGCGCGTGCTCGACGGCTCGATGACGGCGTCGATGTAGCCACGCTCGGCCGCGATCCACGGCGTAGCCACGTGCTCGTTGTAGAAGTTGATCAATTGCTTGCGCAGGGCGGGTGCGTTCTCTCCGGCCTCGGCAAGCTGCTTGCGACTCATGATGTTGATGGCGCCCTCGGCACCCATGACGGCGATGCGGGCCGTCGGCCAGGCGAGGTTGATGTCGGATCCGAGCTGCTTCGAGCCCATCACCGCATATCCACCGCCGTACGACTTACGAATCACCACGGTCAGTTTCGGCACCGTCGCTTCGACGAACGAGAAGATGAAGCGGCCACCGCGGTGGATGACACCGAGGGTCTCCTGATCGACGCCGGGCAGGAACCCGGGTGTGTCGACGAGAAAGATGATCGGGATGTTGTACGCGTCGCTGAGGCGGATGAACCGGGCGCATTTGTCCGCTGCCTTGGCGTCGAGCGCCCCGGACAGGTGCATCGGCTGATTGCCGACGATTCCCACCGGTCGACCGTCGACACGGGCAAATCCGGTGATCACGTTCGGTGCAGTCTGACCCGAGAGCTCGTGGAATTCACCGTCGTCGAAGATGCGCAGGATGATGTCGTGCATGTCGTAACCGGCGTTGTCGGCGTCGGGCATGAACGAGTCGAGCTTGCGATCGGATTCGGTGATCTCGGGCTCGAGCCCCGGATTGATCACCGGCGACTCTTCCTGGCAGCTCGACGGCATGTAGCTCAGGTAGTTCCGGATCCACTCGAAAGCGGCCTTCTCGTCGGCAGCCACGTGGTGCACGTTGCCGTTGATGGCCTGGACCCGCGCACTACCCAGTTCGTCGAGGCTGACGTCCTCACCGGTGACGGATTTGATGACGTCCGGGCCGGTGACGAACATGTACGCCTCTTCGGTGGCGACCACGATGTCGGTGTTGATCGGCGCATACACCGCACCACCGGCGCACTTTCCGAGGATCAGGGAGATCTGCGGGCACAGACCGGACAACGCCTCGTGGCGTCGACCCAGCTCGGCGTACCAGGCCAGGGAGGTCACCGCATCCTGCACACGAGCTCCACCGGAGTCGTTGATGCCGACGACCGGGCAGCCCATCTTGATCGCGAAGTCCATGATTCCGGCGACCTTGCGGCCGAACATCTCGCCGACGGTTCCGCCGAACACTGTCTGATCGTGCGAGAACACCGCGATCGGACGACCGTCGACGGTTCCGTGGCCGGTGACGACGCCGTCGCTGTAGAGAGCGGCCGGGTCGTTCGGGGCCTTCACCAGTGCGCCGATCTCGACGAAGCTACCGGGATCGAGCAACGACTTGACGCGATCGCGGGCACTGGGGATGCCCTTCTTCGCGCGCTTCGCTACCCCGATCTCGCCGGCCGGTTCCTCGGCCAGGACGAGCCTCGCTCGTAGTTCGGCCAGCTTCTCCGCAGTGGTGCCACTCAAGATCTACGCTCCGGTTCTTGCAGACTCGATGTTCTCGAGCGTCTTCGACAGATGGGCCGCAATTTTTCCAATGTACGGCTCGTCCACGACGGCGAGGTGGTCGCCTCCGACGTACACGATCTCGAGGTCCTTCACCACCGGTCCCCAGCCACCGTGCTCTTCGCGGGTGGCGTACGCGGGCTCGAGAGCGATCGCGTCGTCGTGGTACTTGTCGGCCAGGTACAGCGTCACGTGCCCGCCGTACTCCTTGAGCTCGGCGGTCTGGATCGCGCGGTTGTCGAGCCACGACGTGCGCTGATGCTCGATGATTCCGCCGGGGATCTTCGCGCCGCTGAGCTTGACCAAGTCGGTGATGATGCGGATCTGTCCCTCGTCGTCCGAGTCCACCAACTTGTCGTACGGAATCGGGTAGTCGACGTTGTACGTCTTCTTCGCGAATGCGGCGTACCGCTCCCAGCGCTTGCGGACCTCGTCCTTGGTGTCCGGAATCGCGGTGCCGGGCATGACGGTGTCGAGCAAACCGACGTAGGCGACCTCGATGCCCTCTTCTTCCATCTGACGCGCCACCTCGTAGGCGAGGATGCCGCCGAGCGACCAGCCGACGAAGACGTACGGCCCCTCGGGCTGGATCGCCTTGATCAGCGGCACGTACTCCGCAGCGCGAGTGGCGATGGGCCCTTCGACGCGCTCGAGTCCGTACATCGGCGTACCTGCCGGCAACTTCCGCAGCAGCGGTTCGTAGGCGACGGTGGAGCTACCGGCCGAGTGGAAGGCGAACACCGGTGTGGCAGTGGAACCTTCGGGGCGGGCGCGCAGATTGCGAACCACACCGTCGATCTCGCCGTCTTCGAGGTGCGGGCGTACCTTGTCGGCGAGCTGCTCGATGGTCTCCGAGTCCAGGACGTCGTCGAAGGTGATCTCGCCACCGGCCCGTTCGGTCAGACGAGCGGCCAACTTCTCGGCCGTCTCGTCATCGAGGATCGGCAGGGTGTTGAAGATGCCCTTGGCCGATTCCTTCGTCACGACCGCCCACGTTGCGAACGTCATCCGCTCGGCGTTGTCACGCGGGGGCACATCGGATCCGGCCGCTTCGGCGAACGCTTCCTTACCGCCCAGGTCGGTCTCGGCTGCAGCAGGAACAGCCGGTGCAGCAACAGGTTCCGGGACTTCAGGAGCCTGCTCGACAGGAGCGGCTTCGACGGCCGGAGCCGGCGCAACTGCAGCCTGCTCGGCAGCCTTCTCGGCTGCCTGCTTGTCGGCCAGCGCCTGCACCTCGTCGCGGTTGTCGATCGCGTAGCGCAGGTACTTCTCCACCTCACGCAGATTCGCGTCGCGGACAGCCTGCAATTGCACTGTGGGGATATCGAATTCGTACTCCACCCGATTCTTGATTCGGACAGCGCTGAGCGAATCGAGGCCCAGTTCGATCAGGGGAACCTCGGGCGGAAGATCCTCCGGTGAGTAGCCCATGGACTCCGCGACGATGATGGCCAGTCGGTCCTCGAGCTTCTGATTGCCGTTGGGATCCCAGCGATCACCGAACGTCTCGACGACCTCGGGCAGTTCCTCCATGGGAGAAGAGGAGCGCTCTTCCAGAGCAACAACGGGTTCCGGACGCACATCGCCCGAGGTGACGACGGCCTCGTGCAGCAACGTGAACGCCGAGCCCTCGTGCGCGTGCACCTGCACCGACGCGCCACCGAGGTGCGAAGTCAGCGTGGTGACGACAGTGCCCACCTTCGGCACGTCGGCGTGGGATGCCGAAACACCCAGTGCCACATCGGAGAACACCTGCGATGCAGCGGCCGTGACCAGCGCATCGAATCCGGTGACGGCCGAGGCCTGAACTTCCCAGACGTGACGGCCGTCGGGCAGCGCGACGCGTGCGCCGGGCACTCGCGTGTTGCCGCTCGAGCTGACCTGCGAGTTGAGCCAGAACTCCTTGCGCAGGTACGCGGTACGTGGGATTGCCGCGTACGGGCCGGACTCGAACAGTGTTGCCAACTCCAGCGCATGCCCGTGGACGTAGAGCTGCGCGAGTGCGGCGAGGAACGTCTCGGCCTCGTCTTCCTTGCGCTTGAGTGTCGGGATGAGCGTCGAGTCGGCAACGCCTGCGGCCCACGCCGTCGCAGCGACCGACATCAATGCCACGGGGTTGGGTGCGAGCTCGATGAACGTCGTATGTCCATCTCCCACAGCGACATTGACAGCCTGGGTGAACCAGACCGGATGACGCATTCCCTTGGTCCAGTAGTCGACGCCGTGGATCGCCGCATGCCCGACGCGATAGTGCGCCTCACGATCGACCGACGAGTAGACCCCGGCAGTGAGTTTGCCGGGTTCGATTCCGGCAAGTTCGGCGGCCAGCTCACCGAGCAGCACGTCGACGGCCGCGGTGTGTCCGGCTCCCTTGACATCGAGGAGGCGGGCCATCTTGCCTGCGGCTTCGGCCATATCGACGAGAGCCTCGACCTCGGCGCGTGGCCCTCCGACGGTGGTGTGAGTCGGTGCTGCGTAGACGCAGGGTTCGACGTTGGGGAACTGATCGGTGAGGGTCTTGACCTCGTCCGGGGTGTACTCGACGAGAGCCATGGCACCCTGCGATGCGGCTCCGAGTCCCTCCTGGCCCTCGGCCAGCAGTCGCGAGCGGGCGTAGATGATGCGCACTGCGTCTTCGAGGTTCAGGCCCCCGGCGACGTATGCGGCCGCGACCTCGCCCATCGAGTGTCCGATGACGGCCGACGGCTCGGCACCGTGCGCGCGAAGCGTTGCCGCCAAGGCGATCTGGATGACGAAGATACCCACCTGGGAGTTCTCGAACTCGTAGGTCTGCGAGTCGTCGAGGATGATCTCGCGAATGGAGTAGCCGGCCTCGTCGACGAGCAACTCGTCCACCTTGTCGACCTCTGCGGCGAACTCCGCGTTGGTGCGGTAGAGCCGCGACGCCATCTTGCGATGCTGCGAACCGAAGCCCGAGAACACCCACACTGCGCCGTTGGACGCGGGCGAATCCGCGGAGAACACACCGGGTCCCGGCTTGCCCGCCGCGATGGCGCGAAGCCCGGCAATCGCCTCGGCCGTCGTGGACGCGAGAACCACTGCACGCGAACGCCCGTGGTTGCGGCGGGCCAACGTGCGGCCGACGTCGACGAGAGGCGTCGTGCTGCCCTCTTCGGTTTCGAGCCAGTCGGCCAGCTCTCCGGCGGCCCGCTTGCGACGCGACGGAAGAGCCGCGGACACAGCGAGAATCACTGTCTTCGAACCGGTTTCAGCGTCAGACGATGCGGTCTCGACCTCCGAAACAGCAGGCTCAGGCTCGGCCACGATCGGCAACTCGGCACCGGAAACGTCGGTAACGCCCTCGATCAGAACGGCTTCCGGGTCCACTGCCGAGGGGTCGAATGCGCCGTCGGTCTCACCCGGGACGTACTCGCGCACGACGACGTGCGCGTTGGTGCCACCGAATCCGAAGCCGGAGACGCCTGCGACGGCCTTGCCGGTGTACCGCGGCCAGTCGGTGGCCTCCGGGATGACTTTCAGGTGCGCCTTGTCGAAGTCGATGTACGGGTTGGGGCCCACGTAGTTCAGCGAGGCGGGGAGCTTGTTCTGCTGCATCGCGAGGACGACCTTGATCAAACCTGCTGCGCCTGCGGCAGATTCGAGGTGTCCGAAGTTGGTCTTCGCCGATCCCAGCAGGGCGGGCTTGTCTGCGTCACGGCCACGACCGACCACCCGACCGAGAGCGTCGGCCTCGATCGGGTCGCCCAGAATGGTTCCGGTGCCGTGCGCTTCGATGTAGTCCACGCCCGACGGGTTGATACCGGCGTCCCGGTAGGCGAATCGCAGCGCATCGGCCTGGGCGTCCGGGTTCGGCGCGAGCAGTCCGTTGGAGCGGCCGTCCTGGTTGATCGCGGATCCGGCGATGACGGCGAGCACCTGATCACCGTCGCGTTCGGCGTCCTCGAGTCGCTTGAGCACGACGAGGCCGCCGCCCTCGGAACGGATCATGCCGTTGGCGTCGGAGGAGAAAGCCTTGATTCGGCCGTCGGGCGCGAGCACACCCGTCTGGCCGAATCCGACGGTGATGGGCGGCGCGAGCAGCATGTTGACGCCACCGGCAACGGCGAGATCGGATTCGCCGGTACGCAGACTGCGCACCGCCTGGTGCACGGCGACCAGCGACGACGAGCACGCGGTGTCGACGGCGATCGACGGCCCACGGAAGTCGTAGAAGTACGACACTCGGTTGGCGACGATGGCGGTGGACGTGCCGGTGAGGGCATACGGGTGCACGGCCGGGTCGCTGACGGCGATGAGCTGGTAGTCGTTGGAGGAGCTGCCGATGAAGACGCCGACCTGGCTGCCCTTGATCGAGCTGGCCGGAATGTGCGCGTGCTCCAACGCTTCCCAGGTCAGTTCGAGCGCGAGCCGCTGCTGCGGATCGACGTTGACGACCTCGTTGGGCGACATCGCGAAGAACTCGGCGTCGAAGGTCTTGACGTCGTCGAGGTAACCGCCCTTGGTCACCGTTGCGGCCACCGCGGCAGCGATGACGGGATCGGAGGTGAATTCCTGCCAGCGGCCGTCGGGCAGATCGGTGATGCCGTCGCGGCCCTCGATCAGCAGCGACCACATCTCTTCCGGAGTCTGTCCGGTGCCGGGGAAGCGGGAGGACAGGCCGACGATCGCGACGTCGTGCGCGTCGCCCGAATGCCCGCCGCTGGTGTAGAACGCGTCGTCGACGGTGCCGACCGGCTCGTCCGGCTCGCCCTCGATGATGATCTTGGCCAGCGAGGCGATGGTGGGGTGCTGATAGACGACGGTGGCGGTCAGGGTGACCCCCACCAGCTCCTCGATCTCGCCGCTCAGGGCAACGGCATCGCGAGAGGACAGACCGAATTCCTCCATCGGGCGGTCGTCGGAGATGGCCGACGCCGGTTGCCCGGTCGCGTCCGCAACCCAGTTGCGCAGCCAGTCCCGCAGCTGCGCAACCGTGAGGTCTCCGCCGTCCACGCGCTCGATTTTGTCGGTCTCTAGTTCAGCCATTACTCACCAAGTTGTGTCGGAGGAAAACGGAGGGTGCGCGATCGTCAGTCGGGCAGTTCTGCGTCCGGGAAGGCCGTCTGCTGGTAACCACCGCGCAGAGTGCCCTCGATGTACGCGGCCTTGCATGCGCGTCGAGCGATCTTTCCGCTCGACGTACGCGGAATGGAACCGGCCGGGACGAGCAGGACGTCGCGAACGGTGACGCCGTGCCGAGCGGACACTGCGGTACGCACCTCGTCGGCGATCGGAGCCGGGTCTGCCTTGCCGGAGCCGGGTGCGCGCTCGGCGACGATGACGAGCTGCTCGGAGCTGTCGTCGGAGTCCTTGGTCAGGGCAGCGCCACTGAACTCGAACACGATGTCCGGGAGCTGGTTGAGCGGGACGGCAAAGGCTGCGACGAAGCCGGGACGCAATGCCTTGCTGGCTTCCTGAGCCGAGAACTCGAGGTCCTGCGGGTAGTGATTGCGGCCGTCGACGATGACGAGGTCCTTGACGCGGCCGGTGATGTAGAGCTCGCCGTCGTGGTAGACGCCGAAGTCGCCGGTACGCATCCAGTTGCCGCCCTCGGGAGCGCCATCTGCGTGCGAGCCCTCGGGGTTGCGGTGGACGAGCTTGTTGTGGAAGGTCTCCGAGGTCTCGGTGTCGCGGCCCCAGTAGCCCTTGCCGATGTTCTCGCCGTGCAACCAGATCTCGCCGACATGCTCGTCGGCAACCTCGGTGGCGGTCTCGGAATCGACGATGGCGGCCCACTGGCTGCGGGCGACGGTTCCGGTGGACACCTGCGGGATGGCACCGGGGGCGTCCGGGGCGACGACGACGAAGTTGCCCGCGTTGAGCTCGACGCGGTCGACGTAGACGACCTTGGCCTCGTCGGCGTGCTTGCTGGTCGATACGAACAGGGTCGCCTCCGCCATGCCGTAGGACGGCTTGATCGCGGACTTCGGCAAGCCGTAGGGGCCGAACGCATCGTTGAACTTCTTCATCGACGACGTGGTGACGGGCTCACTGCCGTTGATCAGACCGATGACGTTGGACAGGTCCAGGCTCTCGCCGTTCTTCGGCAGACCACGCTGGGCGGCGTGCTCGAACGCGAAGTTGGGTGCTGCTGCGAAGGTGCCTGCGCCGTCGGAGACCGCGGCGAGTTCCTTGATCCAGCGCCATGGCCGCTGCACGAACGCGCGCGGGCTCATGATGGTGATGTACTTGCCGCCGAGCGCCGGAAGGATGACGGTGAGCAGGCCCATGTCGTGGAACATCGGCAACCAGGTGACGCCGCGGGAGTCGTGGTTGATCTCCATGCTGTCGACCATCTGCAACGCGTTGACGCCGACTGCACGGTGGGTGATCTCGACGCCAGCCGGGGTCCGCGTCGAGCCCGAGGTGTACTGCAGGTACGCGATGTCGTCGAGCCCGGCCTTGGGCTCTACCCACGTCTCGCCGACGCTGTCCGGGACGGCGTCGACGGCGATGATCCGGGGACGCTCCGCGGCGGGCAGCGCGCGGAAGAACGCGCGCACGCCTGCTGCCGAGTTGCTCGCGGTGAGGATGGCGCTCGGCTTGCAGTCACCGAGGACCGCATGCAGGCGGTCGGTGTGGCCGGGCTCGTCGGGATCGAACAGCGGTACCGCGATGGTGCCCGCGTAGATCGC
This sequence comes from Rhodococcus sp. SBT000017, assembly GCF_003688915.1. Lineage (NCBI taxonomy): Bacteria > Bacillati > Actinomycetota > Actinomycetes > Mycobacteriales > Nocardiaceae > Rhodococcus > Rhodococcus sp. SBT000017. Next base: position 3,832,219 of record NZ_REFU01000001.1, on the reverse strand, counting down.
TCCGAAGAATGCGATGACGTACTCGAGGCCCTGCGGCGCCAGAATGGCCACTCGATCACCGGGTTGGGTGACCTGCTGCAGGCGAGCCGCGACAGCTTTGAGGCGAGTACCGAACTCGGCCCAGGTCAGCTCGTGAGCTTCGCCGTCACGTTCCCGGGAGTAGTCGACGAACCGGTACGCGAGCGTGTCGGAATTCTCTTCCACGTTCACCTCGACGTGGCGGACGAGCGTCTGCCCTTCGTCGATGGTGATGTGGCCGTTCTCATCGATGAAGTCATCGAACGTGTGGCTCATTACTTCAATCTCCTCCGACACGAATTCGCTGCCACACAGCCTGCGTGACCTGGGCCCGCACGACCGGCTACGTGCACACGGACACCGAACAGCGTTTTATGTTACTTACTGGTAGCTCTTGCGGTGTCGGTTTGGCACCTGGTTTGAAAGGCCAGCTACATGGTACCGACACGCGCCTACGTCACTCGCCTTTCAGCAAGTCGACAACCGGCGCGAATGCTTCCATTTGAGTGGGGAAAACCCCGACATAGGACATCGTCGTCCGCGCGCGAACGTTACGGATCTGATCGGCAATTTCCTCGTATGTCCCGAATGCGAGGTACGGAGACGACAGGATGTCCTCGACGGTAAGCTTGACGTCGACGTCCACGTTCGGCGGGTAGCCGTTGTCGAGTGCCGCCAGTGCCATCTCCGCCATCTGCTCACGGTCGTCGGTGACGACGATCGTGGTGATGGCCCAGTTCAGTTCGATGTCGTCGAACCGATCGCCCGCGGCTGCGCGAATGAGCTCGACTCGCTCGAGGGTCTTCTCGATGGTCATGCCCGAGAGCAGGAGCTTGCCCTCCTTCGAGGTGCTCGGTACCACGGAGATGATGTCGGCGTGCTTGGCCGCCAGGGCGAGCATCTTCGGACCGCCACCGCCGATGCAGATGGGAGGACGCGGCCCCTGGCGTGGCCGGGGACTGCCCTTGAGTCCGGCGATCGTGTAGTGCTTGCCCTGAAAGTTGCATTCCTGACCGCGCAACAGCACGTCGAGAATTTCGAGGGTCTCTTCCAGCTTCTCGATGCGCACGCCAGGGCGGTCGTACGTGATTCCCGCCTTGTCGTACTCCTCACGCATCCAACCGGCACCGAGACCGAGTTCGAGCCGTCCACCCGAGAGCACATCGATGGTGGCCGCATCCTTGGCCAGCACCGCGGGATGCCGGAAGCCGTTGGCCAGGACCGCAGTGCCGAGCCGAATCTTGTCGGTGGCGACGGCGAGCGCGCCGAGTGCTGCGATGGGCCCGACCTGGTTGCCCAGGTGGTCGGGGATCATGAAGCTGTCGTAGCCCAGTTCCTCGGCTTGTTGCGCCAGCTTGATGAACTTCCGAGCCCCGCCCTCCTCGGCGTTTCCCTCTCCGCCTGCAGCGAATCGGAATTTGCGCGGCCCTGCGGTCGCGGCCTCGGCGGAACTCATCTATTGCTCTCCTCGCAAGTGTGCAGCGGTCTTGTTTCGGGTGGCGAGAGCAGCCCGGCCGGGGCCGATCTGCGCAGGTCCAAGGCGCCACTCTAGCCGCTGGCCCGAGTCGATCACACCGGCTGGGGGCTTCACGACTCAGGTTTGTGCCCGGCAATAGATCGCCCCACGTCCCGTTGTGACGTTTCCGTTATAAAGCGTGGTCGCTCACGAATGAGCGGGCGTCGGGGCATTCTCGATCAGCCCGGCGGCCCACGCAGCAGTCCACTGGGTGGCCGTCGTACCGGATCCGTCGACGACGAAACTGTTGTACGACGCATGGACCGGGTTGCCTGCAGCACCGATCAGAATCTGGATGCTCTGCGGAATATTGCGGAGCGACAATCCATCCGACGGTGACGAGCAGATCAGGTCGCCGGGAGCGCAGATCTGATTGGTCCGGTCGTCGAGGGCACCGAAGCCACCTTCTCGACGCCCCGTCATCGTGATGCCGGGCAGGTCGAGTCCGCCGAGAGCGACCTCGGCACCGACACCGTCGAGCGGGGCCGGAACATCGGTACCGGAGACGCCGTCGCGTCGACCGTCGGCGATGAGGGTGACGCCGAGAACGCGATCGGCGGAGATGGGACCGTTGCCCGCTCCGATCTCCGCCGCGATGTCACCGGAGATCACCGCGCCCTGCGAGAAACCGGCGAGGACGAAATTGGTCAACGGGCAGCGTGCACTGACGTCCGTCATCTTCTGCACGGCGACGGCTTTGCCTTCGGTACGACTGTTGTTGTAGGACTCCTGGCCGTCCGGCGGCAGCGCGATGGGATTCGAGAACTGAGCCACGTACGGCACGGTGTAGACGTCGGCTCGTGAGCCGGGGAACTGCTCCTGCAACGGGCGAGTGACGTTGAGCATCAACGACACCGGATTGGCCGTCGGGTTGTACGGATCGTCGGTGGCAGACGACTCCCAGGTACCGGGGATGGCGATGACCTGGACGTCGGGGCAATCGGCCGGCTGCGACGTCGGCTCCTCGGGGCCCGGAGGCACCGGAATTCCCGGATCCTTCGGCAGCCGTCCGGCAAGCAGGTACCAGAGGGCGACGATGATCAGACCGATGATCGCCGCAACGGCGATCACCGGGAGAATCCTGCGCTTACGCTTGGCCATCTCCGTGGATCTCTACGGCCTGCAGTACGTCGCCTGCGCGGCGGCGATGTAGGTCTGGGCTGTTTGCTGAGCCTGCGTCTCGCTCATCTGGGTTCCGGAGGCGCTGGCCTCGACGCCGACGTTCGCCGTGACGAAGGTCGAGATCTCCTCCGCCGTGACGCCCTGCGCCTGCGCGGCACAGATGTAATTGGCCGTCGACACCGCGATGTCGCCGTTGCCCGCCGGGGTGATGCCCTGATTCCTCAACTCGTCCAGGAAACTCTGACCGCGGTCATCGATCTGACTTTCCGTCGGCCCCGGGAAATCGTCCGGGACGGGCTGAGGCTGCTCCGGCGGCGCGGTGGCCGCCTCACCCGGGCTCGTGGTCGGCGCAGCGGTGGTGGTGGACTCGGCAGCCGACGTCGTCGAACTCGCCTCGGTCGTCGACTCGGCGGCCGAGGTGGTGCTCGTCGGCGCTCCGGTCGCCGTCGAGTCGTCACTCCCGCAGGCCACCAGCATCGAACTCGCCGCCACGGCGAACACACCGAGCGACAGAGTCCTGGTGAGGGAATTACGCATCATCGATCGAAATCCTTCGGTCGTCGGGTTCGCAGGCGAGACTACCGCCGCGCTCTGTGAGAACTCTGAGCTGCTATCCGCAGGTTCTACGGCGCGATCGTGGCAACGCCGTCCTTCAGCGTGATGATGCCGAACTGGAAGTTCTGCTGCTTGCCACCACCGTCGATGTCGAACTGATCACTGGTGGGGTAGCCCAACCGGCCGCCCTCGTAGCCGACCGATCCCCATGCGTCGAAGATCGGACCGTACGGTGTTGACCAGGCTCCGCTGAGCGGACTCCAGTAGATGTTGCCCGTCTCGAACTGGTTGAAGCGTCCGCCGTCCCTGATCGGGCCGAGCTCGTTGGACTTGGGGAACCCGAGAGCTCCACTCTCCCAACCCAATTCGCCGTACTTGCCCAGAATCATGCCCTGCACCGAGTGCACACCTGCATCGGGAGAGGTGTAAATGGCACCGATCTCGAAGCCCTGTACCGATCCGGGCTTGTTCGGCGTTTCGACCTCGTCGAGCACCGGGTAGCCCAGCGGTCCGCCCTCGTAACCCTGGGCAGCCCACTCGTCGAGCACAGCACCCTTGACCGCGTGCGCGCCGGTCTGCGGCGTGAAGTAGACCATGCCGTTCTGGAAGGCGTTGAACCGTCCACGGCCGTCGGGAGTACCGATCTCGCCGGTCGTCGGGAACCCGAGAGCGCCCTCTGGGCCCCCGTTGCCCTGGTAGATGCCACCGATGGCACCGGCGACGACCTGCGCACCGGTATCGGGGGTGAAGAAGACCCGGCCGAAGGTGAAGTCCTGAGCGCGACCACCGGCCACGTTGTACTCGGCGGTCAAGCACGGGCCGAGCCACGAATTGGCACCGCTCGCGTTGCCGATCAGTCCGGCGACGCTGCACGCGGGCTTGTCGACCTCGACACCGAGTGCGGTGGCGAGCTGCGGCCACAGCTGATGCAGCTCGAACTGCCAGTACGGCCACGAGTGCGTGCCCGACGGCCGGTAGTTGACCTGAGCGGGAATGCCGAGCTGATTGAGCTTGGTGGCGAACGTCTGCGAGGTCAGTCGCGAGAGGATCTCGAGACCCATGCCGGCGTAGTTGGTGCTCACGCCGGGAATGGGCGACGGCTGATCGTACGGTCCGGCCGAGCCGTTGCCGCTGGAGATGTAGAGGCTGACGCCTTCGAGCTTGTCGGCCAACATGTACGGATCGTGCTGTGCCCACAGAGAATTCGAGGGCGGCCCCCACATAGCGCTGGAGCTGTAGCCGCCGGCGTCGGTCATCGCGTACTGGATTGCCTGCGGCATGCCGAGCGAGGTGGTGCTCAGGATGCCCGAGAGCGAGCCGGCGAACTTGAAGAAACCGGGGTTGCGCGCGGCCAGGAACATCGCGGACGTGCCGCCCATCGACAACCCGACGACTCCGCGGGTGTCGGTGCTACGCCAGTCCCGCTCGAGGATCGGTGGGAGCTCCTTGGTCAGGAACGTCTCCCACTGGTAGTTCTTGCCGTTGTCCTGATCGACCCAGTCGGAGTAGAAGCTGGACTGGCCGCCGATGGGGAGGACCACGTTGACGTTCTTGTCGGCGAAGTAGGACTCGGCGTCGGTCTCGGCCGTCCAGCCGTTCTCCTGATCGGTCGCGCGTAGGCCGTCGAGCATGTACACCTGCGGGAACGTGGCCTGCGGGTTGATGTTCCAGTCACGCGCGAGCAGCAGCTGAACCTGGATGGGCGTTCCCATCGAGGGCGACTGGATCCACAGCGCGACGCGACGATCGGAGAGCCAGTCCACCGACGTGACGGTGGCACCGGACGTCTGCGTGTAGGCGGGGCCGGCAAGCGCAACAGGGGCCGTCTGCGCGATGGGGGCGGCGGAGGCGACGGTCGTCGCCGCGAAGGGGATCATCAGCGCGGAAGCGACGGTCAGTGCTGCTGCCGCTCGTCGAGCCCGTGTGCCGGCCGATGTAGTCCGACCGAACCGAACAAGCTCAGTGCGCATGATGGTGACTCTCTTTCGACGTGACTTTCGAAGGTCTCCTATCGAGACATGCTTCGTATGTCTTTCTACACGTGCCCGGTGCCGACGAGCAGCAGACGCGCTGTGACTGGTGGTGCAATTGTGAACTGGTTCGACGGTGGCGATCACGGTCGAGACCGAA